>WFTS01000069.1 GCA_015485385.1 Kordiimonadales bacterium
GCCAGTTTCCCTCATCTATTGTTGCAGCCGAAAGTATGTGGAGGCACGAGGCTAAAACAAATATGGCCCTTCATATAACTGGCAATTGAGGATTTTTTTGTATTGGGCTGTGGCGCTCATCAATTCAATCAGTTCATAGGCAGTCAATAATCACGCTGACATACCGTACCTCTCACGCGCCCTTGGCGGCCAATGCGTAATTTACGCTGGTATCGCTGGTGGACAAGCGCCACTTGCCGCTGAAGGGGTTATAGACGAAGCCTGTGGCCTCGGTTGGGATAAAGTCTGCCTTGGCGCTGGCGTCCGCTAATTCGCTGGGGGTTAGGAACTTGTCATAGTCGTGCGCGCCTTTGGGCAGCCAGCGCATCACACGCTCGGCGCCGATGATGGCGAACAAATAGGCTTTGGGTGTGCGGTTGATGGTGCTGAGCAGCATGATACCAGACGGTTTCAGCAGTGTGCGACAGGCGGCCAAATAGGCGCCCACGTCTGCCACATGCTCGATCACTTCCATATTGATGATCACATCAAATTTTTCGCCAGCACCCGCCAAGGCTTCGGCGGTATTATTGCGGAAATCGATTTTCAACCCGGCTGCGCCTGCATGGACACTGGCGGTTTTGATGTTTTTCTCCGAGGCGTCTACAGCAACCACATCCGCGCCAAGTCTGCACATAGGCTCGGATATTAATCCGCCGCCACAGCCAATATCCAAAAGCCGCAACCCCATAAAGGGTGAGGCGCTGGTCTTATCAAGGTCGAAGTGTGCAACCACTTCACGGCGGATATAGCCAAGCCGTGTGGGGTTCAACTGGTGCAGCGGTTTAAAGGGACCGTTTGGATCCCACCAACTGTCGGCGATGGCCGCGAAAAAGGCGACTTCGTCTGGGTCCACTGTGGCGCCTGAGGCTGCATCTTGATTGTTCATATCACGGCTATTGTTCAGCATTTCTTTTGTCCCGCGCAAGCAAATCGCGCCCTATAAAGCCTAACAGCGCTTGCACGCAGTCCGTTCGCGCTATACATAAAGCGCGCAGCCGTCTTGATCGCACTCTTCACGCCAAGGGGTCAAGACCGTAGCGGCATTTTGGCCCACCTTATGAAAGGTTGTGCCACACTATTGTCAAAGCGGCACTATAATGGCTGAGTGTGTTGGACTGTACGGAAATTTTATGGCTCGGATTGTTAAAAAATTTGGTGGCACCTCTGTTGGTGACGTGACCCGTATCAAAAATGTTGCTGCTCGTGTCGCTAAGGCGGTTGAGGACGGCCACGAAGTTGTGGTGGTGTTGTCGGCCATGTCAGGCATGACCAACCAACTTGTGGGCTATTGCCGCGAGGCCTCAGTGATGCATGACGCGCGTGAATATGATGCCGTTCTGGCAGCGGGCGAGCAGATCACCATTGGCTTATTGTCGATTTGTCTGCAAGATTTGGGTGTTCCGGCTCGGTCTTTCCTTGGGTGGCAGGTGCCTGTGCGCACCAATGATATGCACGGCGCGGCGCGTATTGAAACTATCGAGACTGAAGCGCTGGAAAAATGCCTGTCAGAAGGCCGTGTGGCTGTGGTGGCTGGTTTTCAAGGCATTGCGAGGGATAACCGCATTGCGACCCTTGGGCGCGGCGGTAGCGATACATCAGCGGTGGCGGTGGCAGCCGCGGTGAAGGCGGATCGCTGCGATATTTATACCGATGTAGACGGCGTTTATACCACCGACCCTCGGATTGTGCCCAAAGCGCGCAAGCTAGAGAAGATCACCTATGAGGAAATGCTGGAAATGGCATCACTTGGTGCCAAAGTGTTGCAAACGCGGTCTGTCGCGCTGGCGATGAATTTTGGCGTACGGGTACAGGTGTTATCATCCTTTGAAGATTTACCAGGAACCCTAGTGGTTAGTGAGGACGAGATTGTGGAACAGGAAGTTGTTAGCGGGATCGCATATTCTAGGGGCGAGGCCAAGGTAACCGTCGTGGGCCTTGAGGACAGGCCCGGCCAAGTGTCACATTTGTTTGCGCCTTTGGCGGATAAAAATATCAATGTGGACATGATCGTGCAGTCAGCGTCTGAGGACGGAAACCGCACGGATCTAACCTTCACTGTGCCCGAAGACGATCTTGCGCGCGCCGTTGAGGTGCTGGAAAGCAACAAAGAAGAGATGAAATTTCTCGATCTGGTTTACAGAGCAGGCGTAGTTAAGGTATCAGTGGTCGGCGTTGGCATGCGCAGTCATGCGGGTGTCGCGCGAAAAATGTTTGATACTCTTGCTGAAAAGAGCATCAACGTTCAGGTTATCTCCACTTCGGAGATTAAGATCAGTGTAATTATTGACGCTGAATATACCGAGCTCGCGGTCCGGGCGCTGCATACGGCTTACGGGCTTGATGTGACGACTGAGGCCTAAAGCTTTTTTGTGCCGCCCTTATTATCAGAAGCGGTCAGCGTCGGGGGTAATGTTATGAGCGATCGTTTAGACCATCTGTGGAAGCGCGGGACCGATTATCTGGGGACCAAATATGCCATCCTCGGTGGAGCTATGTCTTGGGTGTCAGAACGCAATCTGGTGTCGGCAATCTCCAACGCAGGCGGTTTTGGCGTGCTGGCGTGCGGCGGTATGAATACCGAACAGCTGGCGGCAGAAATTGATGCCACCCGGGCCATGACAGACAAACCCTTTGGTGTGAACTTGATCAATCTGCATCCGGATTTTGATAATCTTGTGGGCGTTTGCCGTGACAAAGATGTGCGCCATGTGGTGATCGCAGGCGGCTTGCCAAGCGGGCCTTCGATTGCGTCTATCAAAGATTATGGCGCCAAGCTGATGTGTTTTGCCCCCACCGTAACGATCGCTAAAAAATTGGTGCGCTCAGGTGTGGACGCTATTGTGATAGAAGGTATGGAGGCAGGCGGGCATATTGGCCCCGTATCTACCAGCGTTCTGGCGCAAGAAATACTCCCGGTTGTGCGCGATGTACCGGTGTTTATTGCCGGGGGAATCGGGCGCGGCGAAGCCATTGCCGCATGTCTTGAAATGGGGGCCGCTGGCGCGCAGCTTGGCACTCGTTTTGTTGTGGCAGAAGAGTGTATCGCCCACGAAAAATTCAAGAAAGCCTTCATCAGTGCCAAAGCGCGGGATGCTATTATCAGCCTGCAAATTGACCCTAAATTCCCTGTCATTCCGGTGCGAGCGTTGAAAAACGTTGGAACGGAAAAATTTATGGAAGCCCAACGCGAAATTGTTGCTGCTTTCCGTTCCGGCGATCTTGATCAGGCTGAAGGTCAGATGCAGATCGAGCAATATTGGGGGGGCGCTTTAAGGCGCGCTGTTATCGACGGAGACGTGGAAACTGGGTCAGTGATGGCTGGGCAAAGCGTTGGTATGGTTAAGAAAATCGAACCGACCGCCGACATTATTGCAGAGCTGGTCAGTCAGGCTCGCACCTATCTTGACCGATCCAAAAGTTAAAAAAGCCTAGCGGCAGCCAATCTATATCCTTATATACGGGGCCTTATAGTGGGGTCAGCGATATGGGATTGGCCAAAAAACCGGGAGAGCAGCTTGCCTGACAATGTCAGTCAGCCAAGGTTATTGTTAAGACGCTTGCACAGTGTGATGGCAGGCGGCGGCAGTGCTCAGGAAAAATTAGACCGGGTTGTGCGGGTGATCGCACAAAATATGGTCGCTGAGGTCTGCTCGATTTATCTGGTGCGGGCTGGCGGCATTTTGGAATTGTTCGCAACCGAAGGCCTGAAAGAAGAAGCTGTTCACAGAACTCGCTTGCATGTTGGCGAGGGCCTTGTTGGCTTGGTTGCTGAACGCGGCTTGCCTCTGAATTTGTCCGAAGCCCCGCAGCACCCACGGTTTGTGTATCGCCCTGAAACCGGTGAGGACATTTATCATAGCTTTTTAGGCGTCCCTATTTTGCGCACAGGCAAAGTGGCGGGCGTTTTGGTGGTGCAAAATGTCGCGGCCCGGCGTTACCGCCCTGAAGAGATAGAGGCGCTGCAAACTATTTCGATGGTAATGGCAGAGCTGGTTGGCTCAGGCGATTTAGTTGACCGTGATGAATTGTTTGAAGATACGTCCGCGACCGGTCAGCCGATCACATTAGACGGCAGCTCACTTGCGGCGGGTATTGGGTCTGGTGTTGCGGTTTTCCACCAGCCTCAGATTAAAATCACGCGCACTATTGCTGAAAGCATTGAGGACGAGCGTGTCCGGCTGGAAGATGCCATCGCTGAACTGCGCGTTCAGCTAGAGCAGCTTGTCGAACATCCTGACCTGGCTCACGGCGGGGAGCACCGCGAAGTCTTAGAGACATACCGCATGTTTGCCTATGATCAGGGCTGGCAGGACAAAATGCACGATGCGGTTTCTTCCGGGCTGACGGCTGAGGCTGCGGTGGACCGGGTGCAGCAGGAAAATCGGGCGCGTATGGCGAAAATACGAGATCCGTACCTGCGCGAACGGGTCTCTGATTTTGAAGATCTGGCCTCTCGGCTGATCCGTATCATTCAAGGGGATACCAGCAAATATCGCAGCCAACTTACGGAAGATACAGTGCTGATCGCGCGCAATATCGGCCCGGCAGAATTGGTGGAATATGATCGTCAGTATTTGAAGGCGATTGCGCTTGAAGAAGGCTCGGTCACGGCTCATGTAACCATCATTGCGCGCGCCATGGGTGTGCCTGTCCTTGGGCGCATCAGTGGACTTCTGACACATATTGAACCGGGCGAAGAGGTGATCGTTGATACTGTGGGCGAGCATTTATTTGTGCGTCCGGCAGAAGATGTCATCGCCACTTTCCGCGAAGCTGTGATGCTGCAAGAACAATTGCACGCCGAATATGCTGCCGAGCGCGACCTGCCAGCGATGACCTTGGATGGGCATAAAATTGATCTCTTGATGAATGCTGGCCTGCTTGTGGATTTGCCTAGCCTGAATAGCACCGGGGCTGAGGGAATTGGTCTTTTCCGCACTGAGTTTCAGTTCATGGTTTCTCCGGCCCTACCTAAGGTGGACGAGCAGACTAAAATTTATAAAACGGCGCTTGAAGCGGCGGGTGATCGCCCGGTGGTGTTTCGCACGTTGGATATTGGCGGTGACAAGCAAGTCCCTTTCTTGCCTCGCGAGGAAGAAGAAAACCCGGCAATGGGCTGGCGTGCGATCAGAATTGCGCTGGACCGTCCCGCTTTGTTGCGGTTTCAGTTGCGGGCTCTGCT
>WFTS01000070.1 GCA_015485385.1 Kordiimonadales bacterium
GAGTGATGGGGGGCCTTATCCGCGATGTGGTTGCTAATGAAATTCCTTTTGTTTTGAAGGAAGAAATATATGCAACAGCCGCGTTCGCAGGCGCAGGGTCTTTCTGCCTGTTTAAATATCTAGGGTTAGTTGGCAGCACGGCACTGTGGCTTGCAATCGTGCTGGCATTTGCAATCCGCGCCGCCGCCATATTGGGCGGCTGGAGGCTGCCCAAGGCTCTACGTTAGATATTCAAAGTTCACAGCCAGACATTCAAACCCACAGCCAGATATTAAAAGCTTAATATATTGCCGTGCTGTGGGTTTACGCGTCCCGCCGCTGTGTCGGCATAGACCTTAGCGATAGCCTCGGCACCTGATTGAGTGACAATATCGGTCCAGCCAGCGGCCGCATCTATGAATTTAAGCCACGCAGCCCCTGTACGCTTTTGTAACCCATCAGCGCCCCATTCTTTAGAACGTTTCTGCCCTTGGGCTGGTGCAAAAAAAAGTGTCGGGGCGGGGCCGGGAAGATCTTTGTTGGACCCCATCTGATCCCAATGTGACGCACCAACCGAACAGCTGTAGGTTAGGTTCGTGTTAAAATGTTCATGCACCGACCGGCGCACAGTGCCGCTACCCGCCATATCTACGTAAACCGTCTTTTTTGAGGCGTCGAGCGTATTTATTTTATCGTAAGTCACAGTTGTATCGTAGGAGCCCATAGCTTCAACAAATGGGACATTATTCTTGGAAGTCAGGCCGATTACGGTGATGTCGCTGCGCTGTGATAACAGGAAGGCAAGCCCATAGGCTGTTTTTGATGAGGCGCTGGACAAGACAATTTGCTCAGCCCCAAAGAAATTATTATCATCAAGGAAATCATCGATCAAAAAGCTGGTCATAAACAAGGGGCGAAAGATCATTTGCAGGTCTTCCATATCGGCCTTGTAGGCCGGATCGGCTTTGGTGTTGGCATAATAGTTATAGATCGGCGACAAATGCTGGCGGTGGTCTGCTCCATCGAAAAAACCACCCTCGGAAACTTTGGCGGGCGTTACAGTTAGGTGGGTTGCCATCGGGAAATAGCCATAAAAGCGATCCCCTATAGAAACACCCTCGGCCCGGCTTTCAACAACATCAGCAAAGCCCCATACGGGTACGATGCCCCACCCGTCTTCTGAGGGAAAAAAATCCCAATATTTCATAGCATCGCCAAAGGCTGCATATGTGACATTGTTGGCAGTGAAGGAGAAATGATCAACTTTTAAAAGGGCTTGCCCATCTAAAAGAAGATGCGCCGTGTCACTGGTTTTCAGTGTGTGCCTATTGATGTCGCTTTTGGAAACAAGAAAACTGGATGTAGTTGTCATCAAACGGGTCCTTTAAGGATGTAAAATATCTTTTTATAAAGCTTAGGGCGTTGCCCTCTTGTTTCAATGCTAGGGGAGCAAAGCCTAAGTGAATTTACATCCAAGCCCCGGCCAGTCGGTCAAAGGTCCAGTAGGCGGCAATGATCCCGGCAGGATAAAGCGCCAGAGGTTTAAAGGCCGCAGCGTTGATTCCAGCTTTGACAGCGTGCAGAGCGCGCAGCGCCAACAGGTAAAGACCATAAGCCACAATAACAAATAACAGCTGGCCCAGTTCAACGCCTATATTGAAAAAAGCCAGAGCTTGTATTTGTAAGCCGTATGGCAGCCCGATTTCTGCCAGCGCTCCCCCAAAGCCGAAGCCATGCAATAATCCAAAGCTGGTGGCGATAATAGCCGGATACCGGTAGGCCAGCGTTGTGTGGCTGCCTTTGGTGACTTCTACAGCAAGGATTAGGATACTGAAAGCTATGAGGGGCTCTACAAGAGTGGGCGGCAAAGACCAGCCCCAAAGTGCTGATACGGCAAGCGTAACCGAATGCCCAAGGGTGAAACCGGTAACGGTGATTAAAATTCGGTGCAGGCTGGCTGATAGCAGCATCAATAAAAAAACAAACAGCAGATGGTCATATCCGGCCAATATATGGTCGGTTCCGGCGACGGTATAACGCTTGGCAACTTGCCAGAATGTTTCGGTTACGGGTAACGACAGAGATGTTTCGTTTGGACTGGCCATAATGCTTTGTGTGTTCCCGTCCTGTGTGCGCAATAACAACAGTGTTGAGAGCACAGGGTTTGCGCCGGCATAGTGTAGGTCAATGCGCATATCCGTCGCTTGGCCTGAACATCTATATAGCTGGCTCCCCATCAAGGATGGATGCGTTTGTCCAGCGACAAGTTTGCAGCCGCCACCAGAAAGCTGGATTTTTGGCTCATGCCCCACCTCTAGGACAGGCGGGATTTTCCAGCGCAGTCGATATGTATCAGGCGCTTCTTGTGTGACTTCAAGATAAACGGGGCGGCCTTCATGGGCAGCGCTGGGCATTGTAAGCCACAGAGGTGCCACACTGAATAATGTCAAAACTATCCGAAGAAAAGGCATTTAGTTGGCCCCGCTTGTACGTTCGAGCGTATATTTTTCTGATAATTTGGAAATCGCTGCTGCATGTATTTTCTCACGTCTTTCACGGTGCATATCTTCAAGAATGCGTGTTCTCGCCTCAGCGAGGGATGGAACGCGGGCAGCCTCAAGGCTTCGGAGCAATATCAGGTGGCTGCCATATTTCGAAGAAAAGGGACCAATCCAGCGAGGTGAAGGACGGGATTGAAAAATTTGATCAGTCATTTCACTTCCGAAATGATCGGTAATCAGCCGTTTTGGGCGCTTGATATAATTGCGTAAGAAATAGAAACGGTCCCCGTATGCGCCTGATTTTTCAAAGGGGACGGCATTTTTGTTCAAATCTTTCAGGGTTGCCTTAGCATCTGCCTCAGCTTGGGGCCCACGTTTTTCTTTACTGAAAAACACATGGGTGAAACTTGCTTCTGCATCTAATTTATATTGCTCAGAGTTTGCACGAAAATGGGCTGTGATTTCGTCTTCCGTAAAAGCGCTGTCTGCGCCCCCCATAAAGCCCTGTAAAATAAAGTCCATCTTTTGGATCAGACGCTTGCGGATCACATCATCATTTTTGTCCAGACCTAGCGCGACCGCTTCACGCACCAGTATTTCGTCGCGGATATAATCCTCTTCAAGGCGTCTGCGCGCTGCGGCATCCAAGGAAGCCAAGGCTTGTTGGGCGTTTTTTGCATCGAAGGCTTTGTCTTGATACTGCATGTAAAGCATCAGCGTATCATCTGTAATATCAATACGGTAACGATCTTCATTGGGCGCAGTCGGGGCAAAGAAGGCTAAGGCTATAAAAAGTAAGAACCCTCCGATCAAAAATTGAATCAGGGGTTCTTTAAAAAATTTAGCCATACAGTCTTGCCTTCATTCTTGCCATTTGTGTTGCACTGGCTTTTGCACCGTGTGCACCGCGCCAGTTTTTATGGCGTATACCATATCGCGGATGTATAGGCGCGTTCCTGCAGGGTTTCAGGCCCTTGATCGGGCGTTTTTTCCTGCAAAGCAACGCTGTCCAAGAGGCTATGGCGCGCGGTCGGAATTTGCAAGACACGGACATAATAAAAAGCGCGTTGATCAATATTGAAATCAGGGTCAGTCCAAAGGGTGATTAATTCCGGAGTGCCAATATTGTTATCGGTTTTTCCGGTTAATCGGTTCACACTGTCACCGACAGGCACAAGATTGCCGTTATCGTCCAGTGTTCGGCTTCCTGACCATGCGACATTATAAATACGTTCATGGGTTTCGCCTTCAGTGTCCAGCCAGCCCTTGATAACTTGCACCCGGTCTAAATTAGCCCCGACCGGATCTCGGGTTGCTTGTATAAGAAGTTGAGGAGCTGTGTTTGGATCTGTCGGGCGAGTGAGATCACCGCCCATCGGGACGCCGCCCTTGTAGCCCACTTCCGCTACATTTGATTGCTGTGTGTTAAGGGCTGCAAAGTTCCAGCCGGCGAAAAAGCGGACACGCATTCTAGGCCCTGATGTACCGTAAACTTCGCGGCGCTTGAAGGCATTGAAAATAGCCTCGCGGGTATTTTCTTCAGCCCAAACAGCCGCCAATCCTGAGGCCGACATATTCCAACCTGTTAACGACCGTTTGCCTATGCCAAACAGGCGTTTGCTTTCTGGTGTACTATCACGCGCCATTTTGCCGTGAAAGTTATCTTCATCTGCGGAAGAGAGGCCACTATGGCTATCGGTAGAACCAATGACCCCGAATTTATATGGGTTGGTGCCAACCTTCTGTTCAATTTTTAAGCCGGTCCCTAGGGCTGAGCGTACATAGTCTGCTTTGCTTGGCGCATAGACATAGGGGTCATCGCTTTTTTGAATATAAAACTGATAGGTTTCAAAGTCGGCAAAAGTGTCGTCAGGGGACAAAGATGGGTGAGTTTCACTATCGCCTTTGGTTTGGGTTATCTCCGCCACTGGTTCCCAGCGAATACGCCTTTTTGCATACTCAGGAGTTATGGGCGCACCTTTGAGGTTGGTTTCTTGAAACATATAGCCTTTAGATATGTTGGAATTATGAGGAATGGCGAGAAATTTAGCGCCGGTTTCAGCCTCTGTTTTCTCAAGCCAGGCCCATAGGTCTTCCGGGTATTGGCTATCATCTGAACCGAAGGGTTGATACTTTTTTGATATTTCGCCGCCATCAGGCGACATAATAATACGGTGAAGATTTGCGCCCATTGGGATTGAACTCCATTCCCAACCAACAAAACTGGTAAATTTCCCGGGTTCATTGTGCCGTTCTGCTGCATCAACGATTTCATTCCAAGCGATTTGCTCCATGGCGCGCGTATTGCCGAAGGTGCCGGTGGGTAGTTTGTTGTTGGGATCAGCAACTGGATCTCCGCCAGGGGTTTCCATGGCATCAGGCAACAGATCGAGGAATATTTCGGGGGCTGTTCCGTCATCTAGTTTTGACTTTAAAACTTTTACGGAAAACCAGCGCTTCATACTGCCCCAAAGGCTCATGTCTGGCAGCTTGGCTTTGTCATAATAAATCGCTCTGATCGCGCCCATCAGTTCTGCATGGTCTGCCACTACAAGGAAATCAAGGGGCTGAGCCAGTTGCACCCGGGCCCTGTGGTATGGGTGGATTACCGGCTGACCCTTGGCCCAACGGTAGGCAGTATCGGGGTCTGCGGATTTATTCCCGTTCATGAAGGCGTCAAAGGAATAGGATGTGTGCAGATGCGTATCACCCCAGTATAAATGCGTGACTTCTTCTTGTGCGTTTGCTGCAAAAGAAAGCGCTAATATAGCATATGATCCCAGCAAATACCGCGTTTTCATCCGACTTCCCTTAATGTGCACCCTACTTCCCCTAATATGTATGAGGCGCTAATTTGCATGAGAGGCCAAAATGGTATTGGACCGACCGCTTACGCCCCTTTTTTGAATTTGACGCTGAATATTAATGTGATGCATTAATTCATAAGGGCTCGTGTGTGTCAAGTTGGTGTTATACGAACCTCTGGCTGGATTGCGCTTTTTATTCGGCTCAGCCACTTGCTTCACACCGTTCAGCGCAAAACATGTGGCTTTCGTACCTCAAGTTTGTAAAAGGCCCTTCGGTAAAACTATGGTTTATTGACGCAGTGGCTCTGCTTTTGCTTAGCTGTGCGGAAAGGGGCTGGCTCTTTGGGCTGACCCTGTGTGAGACTTTGGGCAATTTTCGCGGCTAAAGGCTGCGGCTCACCAAAAGCGAAATTACAGTCAAACAACCCGGGGAGAGGGACATGATAAAATCTATTTTAAAATCATCCGTTGCAGCGACAGCATTGTTGCTGGCGGCATGCGGTCAAGGGGATACGACCAGTGAAAAAAGCAGCACTGAAAGCCATGATAGCACCGGGACCGAAGCGCCAAAAGTAAAAGCACAGCTTGGTGCGTGGGGTGTCGATCTGACAGCCCGCAAAGAAAGCGTTAAGCCGGGCGATAACTTTTTTGAATATGCCTCTGGCACATGGCTCGATACGTTTGAAATCCCATCAGACCGGAATAGTTACGGTGCTTTCACAGTGCTGGCCGAGTTGAGCCGAGACCGCAATAAAATCATAATCGATGAGCTAAAATCCGGCACATTTGAAGATGGTACAGTTGAGCAGAAAATCAGCGACTATTATAATAGTTATATGGATGTTGACGCGATCAATGCGCGCGGTATTGACCCTATTCGCCCGCTGCTTGCTGATATTGCTGCAGCTAAAAACAAGGCTGACCTTACGGTGTTGTTTGGGCGCGCCGCGAAAGATAATCTGGCGTCACCGCTTACGGGCGGCATCGGTATTGATCGACAGAACCCTGACCGTTACCAGATTAACGTGGGCATTGGAGGCATGAGCCTGCCGGACCGCGATTATTATCTGGAAGACAGTTTTGCTGCAAAGCGTGCAGCTTATGTGGCGCATATCGCAGAAATGCTCACACTTGCTGGCATCGAAGGTGGTGCGGAAAAAGCAGATGCTATCATGGCGATCGAAACTAAAATCGCCGAAAAACAGTGGCCTCGGTCTGAACGGCGCAACCGGGATAAAACCCTCAATCCCATGACCTACGCGGATTTCAAAGCCAAATATACAGGTTTTGATTGGGACGCCTTTTTCGGCGCGCGGGATTTTGTCGGCTTTACCGATTTGAACGTACAATTCCCTGATGCTGTGGCGGCGGTGATTGACATTGTTAACGAAGTGCCGCTTGAGGATTGGAAAGACTTCCTAACCTACCGCGTGATATCTGACCATTCAGCGCTACTGACAGAAGAACTGGACGCAGCCAATTTCAAGTTTTTTGGAACGCAGTTGCGCGGCCAGCCAAAACAGCAAGATCGCTGGAAACGGGCCGTGGCTCGTGTGGGCGGCAGAAATGCACTAGGGGAAGCTATTGGCCAAGTCTATGTGAAACGCTATTTCCCAGAAGCGTCTAAAACACAAATGGTCGAACTTGTCGCTAACCTTCGCAAAGCGATGGGCGCGCGTATAGATGGCCTGACGTGGATGGGCGAAGAAACCAAAAAAGAAGCGCATAAAAAACTGGATAGCTTCAACCCGAAAATTGCGTACCCGGACGAATGGAAGGATTTGTCGGCGATCAAGATTGAAAAGGGCGATCTTTTTGGCAATGCACGTCGGATTGCAGCCTTTAATCATGCTGACGAGGTCTCGCGCCTTACAAAGAAAACCAACCGCGATGAATGGTTTATGACCCCGCAAACGGTCAATGCCTATTATAATCCGCAGTTTAACGAGATTGTTTTCCCGGCTGCTATTTTGCAACCGCCTTTCTTTGATGCAGGCGCTGATATGGCAGTGAATTACGGCGGCATTGGTGCGGTGATTGGCCATGAAATGGGCCACGGATTTGATGATCAAGGCTCTAAATCCGATGATCGGGGTGTGCAGCGTAATTGGTGGACCGACGAAGATCGCGCCGCCTTTGATAAACGCACGACTATGTTGGGTGAGCAATATAGCGGCTTTGAGGCGCTACCGGGTCATTTTGTAGACGGCAAGTTTACCATGGGAGAAAACATCGGTGATGTTGGCGGCTTGTCGATGGCATACCATGCCTATAAGCTCGCACTTGGCGGTAAGGAAGCCCCTGTTATCGACGGCTTCACTGGCGATCAACGCTTTTTCCTTGCGTGGGCGCAAGTATGGAAGCGTAAATACCGCGACGATGCCCTTATTAATCGGTTGAAGTCTGATCCTCATTCCCCGGCTGAATTCCGTGTGAACGGCGTGGTGCGTAATATGGAACAGTGGTATAAAGCCTTTGATGTTAAAGAGGGTGACGCCTTATATTTACCACCAGAAAAGCGCGTATCTATCTGGTAAACAGAGCTATATAAAATTGGGGGAAAGGGCTGGCTATGCTGGCCCTTTTTTTATTTTTCGCTGAAAATCCAGTCTTGAAAAGCGGTGGTTTTTGGGCTACCAACCAAAGGGTCTCTGGTGGCGAGATAGTATCCCAAACGGCTGGTTACAGGGCCCCCAAAGGGCGCCAGCAAGCGCCCGGCCTTAATATCCGCTGCGACATACATAAAGGGCAAAACCGCAACACCCATGCCTGAGCGCACGGCCTCTATCATCATGGTAAAATTTTCAAATTTCGCACCTAACCGCTGCTCAGTGCTTCCCGTATAGTGCGCTGATAGCCAATCAGCCCAAGCGGTGGGGCGGGTGGCCATTTGCATATGCTCATAGGCCATTATGTCCGGGTTTTGATACCGTGAGGGGGCGATCACCGGCACAATCTGCTCGTCAAGCAAGCGCCTGGTCTGGTAGCCGGGGCAATCGCCGTCACCATACAGCACCGCCACATCGGTCGAAGCCGCTTTAAAATCATCGAAGGTTAACCCGGTGATAATATTGAGTTGAATATCAGGGTGCTTTTCGGTAAAGCGCCCTAGTTTGGGGATCAGCCAACGCGAGCCAAATGTCGGCAATAGCCCAAGCGTTAGGATACGGTCTGCTGCGCCCCAGCTCATTAGGCGCATGGTTTCACGTTCAAGTGTATCTAAAAGCGGACCAACCTTCGTGGCAAATTCCAGCGCTGCATCGGTTGGCACAAGCCGTTTGCGCGTGCGTGTAAAAAGTGGTTGGCGTGTGAAGGCTTCAAGGCTTTTAATCTGTCGGCTAACTGCGCTTTGCGTTAGATTTAGCTCTGTAGCAGCGCGTGTGACAAGTCCGTGCGTGATGACATTTTCAAAACATTCTAGCGCGGTAATTGATGGTAATTGGCGTTTCATAGCCCCAGTTATAGCAGCCTGCCGCAAGCAATAATATGATTTTTTTGCATGATAATAGGTGAATATACCACTTTATGGAGGGTATAATATGCATTATACATGCGTTTAAATCATTATTTTACTGTAGGGGATAGTGCTGTGGCATCTAAATCATTGTTCAATTGGGAAGATCCGTTTCTGTTTGAAGACCAGCTTCAGGAAGAAGAGCGCCTGATCCGCGACAGCGCGCGTGATTATTGTCAATCGAAATTAATGCCGCGCGTTCTTGAAGCCGCCCGGCATGAGACATTCGACCGCGACATCATGCATGAACTTGGTGATATGGGCTTGCTGGGTGCGATGTTGCCAGAGGAATACGGCGGCTCGGCGGTCAATCATGTATCCTACGGCTTGATCGCCCGCGAAGTGGAGCGGGTGGATAGTGGCTACCGGTCAGCCATGAGTGTACAGGCATCTTTGGTGATGTACCCAATCCTGACCTACGGCAGCGAAGACCAGCGGAAAAAATATCTGCCCAAACTGGCATCAGGCGAGCATGTGGGGTGTTTTGGGCTCACCGAACCCGATCACGGGTCTGATCCCGGCGGGATGCGCACGCGCGCTGAGGCGGTAGACGGTGGCTACAGATTAACCGGCAATAAAATGTGGATTACCAACAGCCCGATCGCCGATGTGGCGGTTGTCTGGGCCAAATTAGACGGAAAAATTCGCGGCTTTATCCTAGAGCGCGGCATGAAGGGGTTTTCCACACCAAAGATCGAGGGCAAACTGTCGCTCAGGGCATCGATCACGGGTGAAATTGTGATGGACGGTGTGTTTGTGCCGGCGGAAAACCTGCTACCGAACGCCTCTGGCCTTTCAGGGCCGTTTGGGTGCCTCAATAAAGCACGCTACGGCATTGCGTGGGGCGCATTGGGCGCGGCAGAATTTTGCTGGCACGCAGGGCGCACCTATACCATGGACCGCCAGCAGTTTGGTCGTCCCTTGGCGCAAACCCAGCTCGTGCAGCAAAAGCTTACCAATATGATGACCGAAATCACCCTTGGCCTGCAGGCGTGCTTGCGCGTAGGGCGCTTGCTTGATGAAGGCAAGGCCGCACCTGAGATGATCTCGCTTATAAAGCGCAATAGCTGCGGCAAATCATTGGACATCGCGCGTATGGCGCGGGACATGCACGGCGGCAACGGTATTTCAGACGAATTTCATGTGATGCGCCATATGGTGAACTTGGAAACCGTCAATACCTATGAAGGCACTTACGACGTGCATACGCTGATTTTGGGACGCGCCCAAACCGGCCTTCAGGCTTTCATGTAGGCGTCTCCGGTGGCAGGCCCTTTAAAAGGTATCCGAGTTCTTGATCTTAGCCGCGTTCTTGCGGGGCCTTGGGCTACCCAGTGCCTTGCGGATTTGGGCGCAGACGTTATCAAGGTTGAACGCCCCAAATACGGCGATGATACCCGTGCGTGGGGGCCGCCTTTTTTCGGGCCGCCTGAAGATAGGCAATCAGCCTATTATATGGGCACGAACCGGGGTAAGCGCTCGTTGGCGCTGGATATAACCAGTACTGAGGGCCAAGATATCATCCGCAAGCTCGTTATGGAATCTGATATATTTGTGGAAAATTTCAAAGTTGGTGGTTTGGCGAAATACGGGCTTGATTACGCGTCGCTGAAGGCGATTAACCCGGGGCTAATCTATTGTTCGATCACCGGTTTTGGACAAACCGGGCCATATAAAAATCGCCCCGGTTATGATTTGATGATCCAAGGCCTTGGCGGCTTGATGAGTGTTACCGGCAACCCCGACAGCACCCCCGGTGGCGGTCCGCTGCGGGCAGGGGTGGCTGTAACTGACTTATTCACCGGTATGTACGGCACGGTCGGTATTTTAGCAGCGCTTTATCACCGCGAGAGGACCGGCAAGGGCCAGCATATAGATATGAGCCTGCTTGATACCCAAGTCGCCACGCTCGCCAATCAAAGCATGAGCTACCTTGTATCAGGCAAATCCCCTGAGCGCCAAGGCAATAGCCATCCGTCTATTGTGCCCTACCAAAGTTTTGCCACCAAAGATGGCCATATGATTTTGGCCGTGGGCAATGATAGCCAGTTTGCAGGGCTGTGCGGTGTGGCGGGCCTTACCGGGTTGGTCGAGGACACGCGCTTTGCCACCAACCAAGCACGAGTTGAAAACCGGGAAGCTTTGATCGCTATTCTTGAGGGTGTCATGGCACAAAAAACCACATGTGACTGGGTGGATTTGCTGTCGGCAGCAAATGTGCCTTGTGGACCGATCAACAAAATCGAAGATGTGTTTGCTGACGAACAGGTGCAAAGCCGAGGCACAAAAATTGAAATTGCCGATGCAGACGGCATCTTAGTCCCGGGGGTAGCCAATCCAATCCGTTTCTCTGATACTAAAATAGAATATAGCCAAGCCCCGCCGCGCGTGGGTGAACACACCGATGAAATTTTGCAGGAATTGCTGGATTAGAGATTAACGATTAGCTCTCTTTGAATGTCACGCCCGGCTGGGGGCTTGTGTTCACTGACAGTTCGAAGATATCCGGACGGCTATAATGGCCGTTAGTATCCAACGTCTGAGCCTGTTCTTTTTGAAGTGCCATATCAAGGGCGCCGAACACTGTGCCGGGCGTCCCGTACATAGGTTCGGTGATATAGCTACCGTCTGCGCTGATTATAGCACTGCCGCCAGAATGGATTTGGCTATCCATATCACCGGGCATCGCCTCTAACATAGCCAAGGCCTCTGGCTCATCCGAATGCAGCGACAGGAAGCTCTCAACCACGTCGGATTTGGTCATATATGAGCCCGCCGCCGCAACCGCACAGCGGCCTTCAAACGCATAGTGGCGGCTAGCCACTTGATGCATGTCCTTGACCGCAGGCCACTGAGCAATATGGATGGTCTCGTTTAGAGCATGCATTGCAGCGCGCGCCAGCGGCATCCAGTGCTCCCAGCAGATCAAATTGCCCATATTGCCCCACGGTGTCTCAATGGATGTGAGAGTAGACCCATCGCCGCGCCCCCAAACCAAACGTTCACTGTAAGTAGGGACTAATTTTCGGTGGGCTGTCGGGGTGCCGCCGTTCGGTGTGAAGGTGAAGCTGGTATTATAGAGCGTATTGCCGCTGCGTTCATGGCTGCCCATGACGATAAATATATCCAGTTCATCCGATGTTTTTTGCAGCGCCTTCAGATGTGGGCCGTCGGCGGTCACGCTGTTATCGAACAGGATACGGAACAGGGCCTTCGCGCCCGGATGGTCCCACACGGCAGCGTCCGGCGCGAAATCCAGCCACACCGGATAGCCCGGCAGCCAACATTCCGCAAAACAAACGATATGCGCGCCGCCTTTTGCTGCTGCTCGGATTAGCCTAAGTGCTTTCTCTAGACTGGCATCCAAATTCAGAAAAACCGGGGCTTCTTGAACGATCGCCAATGTTGGGTTGTCTGTCATCTGTCGACGTCCTGAGATTAAAAATAGCGGCCAATATTAAAGGCGAACAGAGCGTCTTTCACGCCCGCAAAATGCCCTGCATCACGGCGATAAGCGGCATTTGCTTCTAAGGTCCAGCCATTTATGCGCGCTTGGTAGGCGGCTTCAACGGCGACCTCGCGGCCAGCGGGGGCTAGTGAAATGCGGCTGTCACTGAACAGCACCGCGCCTGTGGCGTCAAGACCTGTTCCTCTGGTTAACAAGGCCGTGGAATTTTCCACGCGCAGCGGTTGGCGTACGCTAAAGCTAATGCTGTCGTCTTCCAAGATAGTCCCGCGCACGGTGGCTTTAAGTTCAAACGCGCTGCTCGTGATCAGCCCCAAATTGTTAAGAACACTAGCGCTTTGTCCTTTTGGGTCTGTCACTGCTACTGTAGCACTGCTGGTAAGTGTTAAGGAGCCAATGTACCAGCCTCCAGCAAGCGTGAGCCATCCGGTAGAGGCGCCGTTTGCCACCGTTAAGCCACCGGTTGAGCGTCCGCCCAAGAGGCTTCCATTTTCACGGCTGATGCCAAGTTCAGCGCTGAAGCGCTTTGTCTCTCGGTAATGATCAATCCGCATGGCAACGGCAGTTGTTTGGGTGTTTCTGCGCAGCGCTTCTACGGCGTGCTGTGGTTGCCCCGGTGTTTTCGCCTGCGATGCGCCAAACCAGATGTCTGTTGTGTCCGATAGCGGATTGTTGACTGCAAGATATAGCCCACGACCAGTGGGCACTATACTGTCTTGCGTACCCGTGAGGGAAAACCCACCCGACATGGCTTGGTCGTAAGGGTCTTGTGCCAATGCACTGGACACTGAACGGCCCGCACCGACAATCCATTTTTTACCGTCATACTGGCCAGTAAACTCAAATACTGCATCAGTAGTGGGGGCAAAATCTCCTTCTGCTTGTCCAGCCAGCGCAAAAGCGGGCGCGCTGCGCCTGTCGCGGTTCAGAGAATAATTCAATTGGTAACCAGACGTGACTGCCAAGCTAGCAGAGCGCCAATTGCGCCGGGCGTCAAAGCGAGCTTCTATGTTGGTGCGCCCCCCAGTGCTGGCGATAAGTCCAGAGGCATCTATTTGGAAGTCCCGGTTAAAATCATCCGTAATTAAAACGTCGGAAAGCCCAGCCCGTAACCCTGCGGCATCACCAAATGCAGGCCCTAACTGAACCGCAGCTCCGCTAACGGCTTGAGTTTTAGAAGTCTTGACCGCAATTTTGGCTTGTCCAACAGGTTTAAGCGCTTGATCAAGGTTCAAGAGGCCATTGCCGTAAATTTCGTCAATGCCCGGATCCCCTAGATCAGTCGCGGTTTTAAACAAAATATCGGCTACTTCGCGTCCGGTTAATGTTGGCCACCGAGATAAAATGACCGCAGCCGCGCCGCTAACATAAGGGGCAGCAAAACTGGTTCCGCTTCCAATCACTAAACCGTCTGTCCATGGAAAGACCACATCTTCACCCGGCGCAACAAGATAGTTAAAGCGGCTTGCGCCCGTGCCTGCTCGGTCTGAAAAGCTGGAAATGGTTAAATCTTCGTCCACGGAACCAACAATGATGTAGGCTCCCGGGCCACTATTGAGCAGTCCTTGCTCGCTAAGGCGGTTCAGCGCTTGTAAATTTGCTAATGAGGGTTCCGGGTCAGAATTATTGCCTGCGGACGCGACAACAAGGCCGCCAAGGGCAACAGCCTGTGTTTCATATTCTAAGACATAGCGCTGGTTCACTGGCGGGGGATGGTCGATCGTATCACCCTCGTCAAAGCCAAAGCTTTTATTGAAAATGCGCGCACCTTGATCAATGCCGTAACTCCAAGGGTCTGACACTGTGAATAAAATTCCATTTTGTGTGACTTCGCGGCTATGAACCTTTGAGAAAAAATCAATGGCGAGGATGGTGGCATCAAAGGCAACCCCGTGGATGGCTGTATCGTTTTTCAGGCCCGCTGCCGTTACAGCTACAGCATTGCCGTGGGGTGTGGTGGACGAGGGCTCACCGATTTGGGCCTCGTATATATCAACCGCTTCTTGGTTTGGTCCTCGGCTGGCAGGGTGCAAATTTAATTCGCTGCTTTCCAG
>WFTS01000071.1 GCA_015485385.1 Kordiimonadales bacterium
AATAAGCGATCAGCTTTTTGATGTCTTGCTGAACCAGTGCCACAAGGGATGTATAGATCACCGCGATAATGGATAAGCTAAACACAAGCCAGGCAAAATGCTCGGTCGCCTCAGGGAACATCGGAAGGCTAAAGCGCAAAAAGCCATACCCTCCCATCTTCAACAAAACACCCGCGAGTATGACAGAGCCCCCTGTTGGTGCCTGAACGTGTGCATCGGGCAACCATGTGTGTACAGGCCACATTGGCATTTTCACAGCAAAAGAAGCAAAGAACGCAAGCCACAACCAGTTTTGAACGCCCGGGTCAAAGTTAGCATCCATCAATAGCTGAATATCAGTCGTGCCGGTTTCAATATACATATACAGCACAGCAACCAGCATTAGAACCGAACCAAGCAACGTGTATAAGAAGAACTTAAAGCTCGCATAGACACGGTTGATCCCGCCCCAAACACCAATAAGCAGATACATTGGTATCAAGCCGCCTTCAAAAAAGACGTAAAACAGAAAAATATCAAGCGATGTGAACACGCCAATCATCAAGGTTTCTAGAACCAAGAAAGCGATCATATATTCAGCAACGCGGCTATTCACCGAGGTCCAGCTTGCTAGGATCACGATCGGCATCAACAAGGTTGTTAACAGAACAAATAGAACCGAAATTCCATCAACACCAACATAATATTCGATCGTGTCGCCAACCCATTTATACCGTTCAACAAACTGAAACGCTGCTGTTGAGCTATCAAAATCAAACCAAAGCACTAAGCTAAACGCAAAGGTAATAACGGTCGTTAACAAAGCAACCGCCCGAATATTGCGGTTTTTAATCTCGTCGTCCTGATGTCGTATCATCATAATAACCGCCGCGCCCACAAGCGGGAAGATCATCAAGAGTGACAGCAGGTGTGTTTCTAAGAAAAACATATATCTGGTTCCTTGCCCTTAATGCCCACTGCTTGACGTCATGAACCACGTCACGAACGCCGCGAGGCCAATAATCATGGCAAACGCATAATGATAAACATAACCGGTTTGAATTTTACGAGCCTGCGCCGCAATCAACGCGACCGCGCTTGAGACACCATTTGGTCCAAAGCCATCAATTATCTGCTCGTCCCCCTGCTTCCAAAATAGGCGGCCAAGCCAAAAGGCTGGGCGCACAAAAAGAAAGCCATAAAGTTCATCCCAATACCATTTATTGAGGAAAAACTTATAGAGCGCAGGGAATGTCTCCGCTGTACGGCGCGGCAACTGTGTTCGCCGTCCATAAGGACCGTAAAACATCCAAGCAATTGCAACCCCAAGAACCATGACAACAAATGGCGCCAGCTTGACCCCAAACGGAACATGGTGCGCCTCTGTCATAATATCATGTGCAGCAGTGATCAAAGAGCCGTTCCAAAAACCAACGCGCCCTTCACCAATGAAACCAAAGTCAAAGAAACCACCAGCAAACACTGCTCCGACTGCAAGGACAAGAAGCGGCAGTTTCATTGCAATATTACCCTCATGTGCATGATCAAACGTATGTTGATCAGCCCGGGTATCGCCAATAAAGGTCATGAACCACAAACGCCAGCTATAGAAACTTGTCATCAAAGCCGCAGCTACTCCCATCAAAAATGCAAAGGATGCGCCGTCAGCGTGAGATGCATAGGCTGCTTCGATAATCATATCTTTTGAATAAAACCCGGATAAGAACGGAAAGCCGGTAATGGCAAGATTGCCAATGAACATCACACCAGCCGTGAACGGTATTTTTTTCCACAGTCCGCCCATTTTGCGCATGTCCTGCTCATGGTGCATAGCGTGAATAACAGAGCCAGCCCCTAAGAATAACAGCGCTTTAAAGAAAGCGTGCGTGAACAGGTGGAAAATAGCCCCCCCGTATGCCCCGACGCCAAGCGCGAAGAACATATACCCAAGCTGCGAGCATGTAGAATAGGCAATGACGCGTTTAATATCATTTTGAACCAAGCCAACTGTCGCAGCGAAAAAGGCCGTTGATGCGCCGACCACAGTCACAACTGCAAGCGCGTCCGGTGAAAATTCAAACAAAGGGCTAAAGCGTGCAACAAGAAATACACCAGCCGTAACCATTGTCGCCGCATGGATCAGTGCTGATACAGGCGTTGGGCCTTCCATCGCATCTGGTAACCAAGTGTGCAAACCAAGCTGAGCAGATTTCCCCATCGCACCAACAAACAGCAGCAAAGCAATAACCGTGATGGCATTATAATCATGACCAAGGAAATTCAGGGTCGCATCTTTATGCTCAGAAACTTGAGCAAAAATCTCAGCAAACTGAACCGTATCAAACAAGACATAACACGCATAAATACCGAGGGCGAAACCAAAATCCCCCACACGGTTAACCACAAAAGCTTTGATCGCCGCGGCATTTGCACTTGGCTTTTTGTACCAAAAACCGATCAGCAAGTATGAGGCAAGACCAACGCCCTCCCACCCAAAAAACATCTGGATAAGATTGTTGGAAGTCACCAGCATCAGCATCATGAAAGTGAAGAGCGACAAATAGGCAAAGAAACGCGGTGTATGCGGATCCTCGGCCATATAACTTATGCTATATAAATGTACCAGAGCAGAAACGGTGGTGACAACAACAAGCATCACCGCCGTCAGCATATCTACATAAATAGCCCAATCGAATGTGAACGTGCCGGATGTCATCCAATTGAATAGCGTTACACCGTATTTATTGCCGTCCACCATAACATCGAGAAATACAATCCACGATAAAAGGGCGGAAACCATCAGAATGCCTGTTGTCAGGATTTGGCTTGGCTTGTCACCAAGCTTGCCACCAAACAACCCGACTAGCAAAAAGCCAATGAACGGTAGAAATACAATAGATTTAATCGCGAAGTCCATTGCCGCTTACCCTTTCATCTGGTTGATATCTTCAACCGCAATCGTACCGCGACCTCGGAAGTATATAACCAATATAGCCAAACCAATCGCTGCCTCTGCGGCGGCAACGGTCAAAACAAACATGGCAAACACTTGGCCAACCAAATCATTCAGATAAGATGAAAAGGCCACGAAGTTGATATTCACCGCAAGCAGCATAAGTTCGACAGACATCAAAATAATGATAACGTTCTTCCTATTCAGGAAGATGCCAACAATCCCTAAAACAAATAGGATGGCAGCGACTGTCAAATAGTGTCCTAAGCCGATAATCATGGTCGCTCACCCTGCCCTTTCTTAGTTGGTATGGTCGCACCCGCACCAACTTCTGCATCAACAAGTCCGTAAGCATCTTCTGGGCGACGCGCATTTTGACGTGCGATACTCTGGCGCTTCACCCCAGAACGCGTACGGTGTGTCAACACAATCGCACCAATCATCGCCACAAGAAGGATCAGACCTGCAGACTGAAATATGAAAATATAATCCGTATAAAGCACCCTTCCGAGCGCTTCAGTATTCTGCACCTCGGTCAGCATTGGGGTAGGCTGAGCTGCATTGACAGTCACATCAGCACCAAACTGCCAACTGATCCCCATCATAATCAACTCGATCAACAATATCACGCCAACCAAACCGCCAATTGGTAAATAGCTTTGTGCGCCCTCTCGCAGTTCTTCGTAATTGATATTCAGCATCATAACGACGAATAAAAACAACACCGCAACAGCACCGACATAAACAATCACCAAGAGCATCGCTAAAAATTCAGCGCCCAACAGGACAAACAGACCTGCTGCACTAAAGAAGGCCAAAATTAACCACAAAACACTGTGAACCGGGTTTTTGGCGCTAATCACCATGACTGCAGCACCAATAGTGGCGGCTGCAAATAGATAAAAAGCAAGGACAGGAAGGCTAATCATGTTTCATTCTTCCTAACGATACTGCGCGTCAGCGGCGATGTTCATAGCGATCTCTCGCTCCCACCGTTCGCCGTTCGCCAGCAATTTGTTTTTGTCATACATAAGTTCTGCGCGCGTTTCGGTCGCAAATTCGAAATTCGGCCCTTCAACAATTGCATCCACAGGGCAAGCCTCTTGGCAAAAGCCACAATAGATACATTTGGTCATGTCAATATCATAGCGCGTGGTTCGCCGAGACCCATCGTCGCGTGGTTCTGCTTCAATTGTTATCGCCTGTGCTGGACAAATCGCTTCGCAAAGCTTGCACGCAATGCAGCGTTCCTCGCCGTTTGCATACCGACGCAACGCATGTTCTCCGCGAAACCGAGGGCTTATCGGACCTTTTTCATACGGATAGTTAATGGTGACTTTCGGCGCGACCATATATTTGATCGACAGCCAGAAAGCAGACATAAACTCCAACAGAAGCAGGCTTTTAGCGGATGCTACTAAACTAGACATAAGACACCTGTTTCCTTTCTATTTTGGCAGCCAGCCAGCGTACATCATTACGCCCGCATAAAAAATGACGAGAAAAAGCGATATCGGCAGAAATACTTTCCAACCAAGCCGCATGAGTTGATCATAGCGGTAGCGAGGCACAAACGCTTTCACCATCGAAATCATCCAAAAGCCAAAAGCCGTTTTAGCCAAAAGCCATATCCAGCCAGGAATGAAATCCAAGGCCTCTAGTGGTGCGTACCATCCACCTAAGAATAAAATCGCCATCACGGCTGACATCAGCAAGATGTTGGCATATTCCCCTAGGAAAAACAGCGCAAACGCCATCGAGCTATATTCGACTTGGTATCCAGCCACCAATTCAGCCTCGGCCTCAGGCAAATCAAACGGAGGTCTGTTGGTTTCCGCCAATGTAGAGATAAAGAAAATCACATAAATCGGCAGAAACGGCCATATATACCAGTTCAGAATACTGCCCTGCTGCGCGACAACAATGTCAGATAGGTTAAGCGACCCAACCGCCATTAAAACGCAGACCAAGACAAATCCAATTGAAACTTCATATGAAACCATCTGTGCAGCAGAGCGCAGACTACCAAGAAACGCATAGCGGCTATTTGAAGCCCAGCCAGACATGATAATGCCGTATACGCCCAGCGAGGAAATCGCGAGAATATAAAGCACACCGACATTCAAGTTGGCGACAGCCATGCCTTCACCAAAGGGTATCACTGCCCACGCAATCAGCGCCAACGTGAAGGTAATCATTGGTGCCAACAGGAAAATAACCTTATTAGCCCCCGAAGGAATAATGGTTTCCTTCAAGAAAAGTTTAATGCCATCCGCAAAAGACTGCAGCAGACCAAACGGCCCAACAACGTTCGGGCCGCGCCGCATTTGCACGGCTGCCCAGATTTTTCTGTCAAAATATACCGTAAAGGCAACCGCTATTAAAAGCGGCAAAACAATCACAAGAATCATCGCAACGATGGCAATAAAATAAAACAGCGCGGTTTGTTCTACGCCGAAAAACATTCCTAGCCAAGTGGTAGGAAACCATTCAAAAAATGCTTCAACCATTGGTCCCCGTAGCCTCCTCAGTTGCGCCTTCGCGTACAGAAACACACTCCGCCATCACATCGCTTGCGCGCGCAATAGGGTTCGTTTGGTAGAAATTACCGCCTATCGGCACAATCGGTGTCTTTGCAATATCACCGTCAGTTCCAAAATCACTCCAATCAGCCTCCGGAAGCGTATCGAGCGTGGCTGTTTCTGGAACCGCCTCATTCAAAGCAATTCGAAGTTCCGAAAGCGTATTATAAGGCAGTGTTTCGCCGACAATATCAGACAGGGCACGAAGGATCGTCCAATCTTCCCGAGCATCGCCCGGTGCTACAGATGCCTTTTCAGCCTGCTGTACCCTACCTTCCGTATTGATATAGGTCCCGGCCTTTTCTGTGTAAGTAACGCCCGGCAAGATAACATCGGCGTGTTTCACACCTTCATCACCGTGCGTCCCCATATAAACAGTGAACGTATCTGCAAGCGTTGAGCTATCAAACTCATCAGCCCCTAGAAGGAACATGGCCTTAACATCCCCCGTTTTTGCAGATTTCAGAAGGCCTTTTATACCCTCCTCTGTCGTTAAACCGAGATCAAGCGCCCCGACACGACTGGCCGCAGTGTGCAAAATATTAAAGCCGTTCCAGCCTTCTGATATGCAGTATTTGTCTGCCAAATCATGAGCCATTTTCAAAATTGCGGCACCATCTTCTCGGGCTAAGGCTGCTTGGCCAACGATAATCATTGGTTTGCTCGCAGCTTTTAAGGCTTTAGATATCTCGTGGCGGCCACCTTTGGCTGCTTTGACAAGCGAAGCATCATCCCCAAAATCTTCAACGGTATAGGTAAGATCAGCCACGGCCCCGATCCGGCCTACTTTTAAGCCGTTTTTCACTGTACCCTTACGAATACGAGCATTTACCATTACAGCTTCACTGCGCGGGTTGCAGCCAATAAGAAGCAGATAATCAGCGTCTTCAATCCCTTTGATGCCTGTATTCATCAAATAAGATGCCCGTATCTTCGCATCAAGGGCAGCACCGTCCTGACGGGCTTCAATGCGCTGTGAACCCAATGAGTTCATAAGCCCCTTCAAAGCGAACATGGATTCCATGTCGGCGGTATCACCAACAAGGGCTGCAATCTCGTTCCCCTTGGCACCTTTTAATCCTGTCTTAATCGCAGCGAAGGCTTCACCCCATGTCGCTTCTTCGAATTTGCCGGCTTTGCGTACATATGGACGGTCCAAGCGGCGCTTTTTGAGACCATCATATGCAAACCGAGTTTTGTCAGAAATCCATTCTTCATTAATATCTTCATGAAGGCGCGGCAAAACACGCATCACTGCGCCGTCACGAGTATCAACCTCGATATTTGATCCAACCGCATCCATCACGTCAATTGAAGGATGTCTTTTCAACTCCCAGCTACGGGCGGTGAAGGCGTAGGGCTTAGATGTCAGTGCGCCAACCGGGCATAGGTCAATCACATTACCGGAAAGCTCTGTGTCTAAAAGACCGTCTAGGTAAGTCACAACTTCGGTGTGATCACCGCGCCCGATAGCCCCCATAATTTCCACGCCAGCGATTTCATCACTAAAGCGAATACAGCGCATACAGTGAATACAGCGTGTCATGGTGGTCGCCACCAGTGGACCCATGTTTTTATCTTCAACAGCGCGTTTATTTTCACTGAACCTACCGTCGCCACTGCCAAAGGCTACAGATTGATCTTGCAGTTCGCACTCGCCGCCCTGATCACATATCGGGCAATCAAGCGGATGATTGAGGAGCATAAATTCCATCACCCCTTCGCGAGATTTTTTGACGAGTTCGGTATCTGTGTGGATGACCATGCCGTCGCCAGCAGGCATTGCGCAACTGGCGATAGGCTTGGGCGAGCGCTCCATCTCAACCAAACACATTCGGCAATTGCCCGCAATAGAGAGGCGCTCATGGTAACAAAAACGGGGAACATCTACACCCGCTTGCTCACATGCCTGCAAAACGCTTTTGCCTGCATCAACTGTTACTTCAGTGCCATTTATCGTTAGCGTTGGCATAAAATTCTCCAGACCCTCGCACGCATCACTGGGCGGCCTTCAATTGATAAGCATCAATGCGCGCTTCAACTTCATCTCTGAAATGGCGCATCAAACCCTGTATTGGCCATGCAGCAGCATCACCAAGGGCGCAAATTGTATGGCCCTCAATTTGTTTGGTTACGTCAAGAAGTGTATCAATTTCCGATTTTTCGGCATTCCCAACCACTAAGCGCTCCATCACACGCCACATCCAGCCAGTGCCTTCGCGGCACGGTGTACACTGACCACAGCTTTCATGCGTGTAAAATTGAGATAGCCGAGCAATCGCCTTCACGACATCGGTAGATTTATCCATAACAATCACAGCCGCAGTGCCAAGACCCGACTGCTGTTCCTTCAGGCTGTCGAAATCCATCAGCACTGTGTCACAGATTGATTTTGGTAAAATGGGTACAGACGAGCCACCCGGAATAACCGCTAGCAGATTGTCCCACCCGCCTCGCACGCCCCCGGCATGCTTTTCAATAAGCTCTTTCAGCGGGATCCCCATCTCTTCTTCGACATTACAGGGATTATTCACATGCCCTGAGATCGAGAAAACCTTGGTGCCGAAATTATTCGGACGCCCAAGCCCTGAGAACCAAGATGCTCCGCGTCGTAAAATTGTAGGCGCAACCGCAATCGATTCAACATTATTAACTGTTGTCGGGCAGCCCCACACACCCACATTTGCAGGAAAGGGTGGTTTCAAGCGTGGCTGACCTTTTTTGCCTTCCAAGCTTTCAATCAATGCGGTTTCTTCACCGCAGATATATGCGCCCGCGCCCCGGTGGACATAGACATCAAAAGCATATCCTGTGCCGCAAGCATCCTTACCAAGAAAACCTTTAGCACGAGCTTCGTCGATTGCGCGCTCAAGTGCTTCAGCCTCGCGGAAAAATTCGCCGCGAATATAAATATAAGCAGCAACAGCGCGCATCGCAAAACCAGCGATCAAACACCCTTCGATCAATTTATGCGGATCGTGGCGCATCAAATCACGGTCTTTACATGTCCCGGGTTCGCCCTCGTCAGCATTCACAACCAAATAAGACGGCCGGCCATCTGATTCTTTAGGCATGAAAGACCATTTCAGACCGGTCGGGAAACCTGCTCCGCCACGACCACGAAGGCCGCTTTCTTTCATTTCGCCAATTATCCAGTCTTGGCCTTTTTCAAGAATTTCTTTGGTCCCATCCCAGTCTCCGCGTGCCATAGCACCTTCAATACCGGGACTTTCAAAGCCGTAAAGGTTCGTGAAAATACGGTCTTTATCCTGCAACATTATGCGTCCCCCCCAGATTTGGCGGTTTTGCCCTTAAAATCAGCAAGTGTAGTCGGACCACCAAGCGGAGCACTGGTCTGGCGACCATTTTGTGGACCCGGCGTTACCTTTTCGCCCTTGGCGAGCTTGTTCAAAATATCAACAATCGTTTCAGGCGTTACATCTTCAAAATAATCATCACCGATCGAAACTTGTGGAGCATTCACACATCCTCCAGCACATTCGACTTCACCCAGTGTGAACATACCGTCTTTGGTTGTCTCACCTTTTTCGATGCCTAGGTGCTTCTTGCAAGCCGCCATGATATCGTCAGAGCCCCTAAGCCAGCAAGGTGTTGTACCACACACTTGCACATGGTGTTTCCCAATGGGCTTATGGTTATACATGGTATAAAATGTCGCAACTTCCTGTACCCGTATCGCAGGCATACCAAGGTACTTGCCGATATATTCCATGATCTCAATCGTGACATGGCCATTATTTTGGCGCTGCGCAAGATCAAGAAGCGGCATCACAGCGCTTTGCTGCTTACCTTCAGGATATTTCGCTATGTGTTTCTGCGCTTCGGCCTCATTTTCGGGCGTCCAAGCAAATTTCGTGGCGGCACTCATCGGTCAACCTCACCAAATACAATATCCATTGCACCAAGCACAGCCGGTGCGTCAGCAAGCATATGGCCCTTACAGAGTAAATCCATCGATTGCATATGCGCGAAACCGGGCGCGCGAATTTTACAGCGGTACGGTCTATTCGACCCATCTGACACCAAATAAACACCAAGTTCGCCCTTAGGGGCTTCAATCGCGGCATACACTTCACCCTCAGGCACATGAAAACCCTCAGTGTAGAGCTTGAAGTGGTGAATGAGCGATTCCATTGATGTTTTCATCAAGGCACGGCGTGGTGGTGCGATTTTATGATCTAATGACATCACAGGGCCAGACGGCATTTTTTCAATACACTGCCGTATAATTTTAACACTCTCACGCATTTCCGCGAGCCGCATCATAAAGCGATCATAACAATCACCGGAGTTTCCTACGACGATATTAAAATCAAGTTCGCTGTATATTTCATACGGTTGAGAACGACGCAGATCCCAAGCTATGCCGGTACTGCGGAGCATTGGGCCTGTCCAACCCCAAGCAAGAGCTTCCTCCGCTGAGGCTACTCCTATATCAACATTGCGCTGTTTGAAGATGCGGTTATCAATCAACAGCGTCTCCATATCATCTTGGACACTCAGGTATGTTTCAGTCCAAGCCATAATATCGTCAGCAAGCCCGGCAGGCAGATCCTGATGCACACCACCTGGGCGGAAATAAGCCGCATGAAAACGAGCGCCAGATACACGCTCGTAGAATTCCATTAGCTTTTCACGCTCCTCAAACATCCAGCAGATGGGTGTCATAGCGCCAACATCCATCGCGTGAGTCGTAAGGTTCAGCAGATGATTTAATATTCGGCCAATCTCACTATAGAGCACTCGGATATATTGCGCGCGGATTGGCACTTCAGCATCCAAAAGCTTTTCAATCGCCATCACGAACACATGCTCTTGGTTCATGGGTGCAACATAATCTAGCCGGTCAAAATACGGCATGGCTTGCAGATATTGCTTTTGTTCGATCAGTTTTTCGGTGCCGCGGTGCAAAAGCCCAATATGAGGATCAACACGAACGATGCTCTCGCCGTCCAGTTCCATCACCATTCGAAGAACACCGTGCGCCGCAGGGTGCTGAGGGCCAAAATTCAGGCAATAGTTTTTGATATCAACTTCAGCCATTATTTGCCCTCCCCATCAGCTGGTTCGTCAGCTTTTTCATCGCCGGGCAATATATATTTCGCGGATTCCCATGGGCTCATAAAGTCGAAATCCCGGTTTTCTTGGCTTAACTTGACGGGTTCATAAACGATACGGCCAGCGTCATCGCTGTAACGGCATTCAACATAACCGGAAACCGGAAAATCTTTTCTAAGCGGATGCCCTTGGAAGCCATAATCCGTTAACATGCGCCGCAGATCAGGATGATCAGCGAAAAACACACCGTACATATCCCATGTTTCACGCTCATACCAACTTGCAGCAGGGAACACATCAACAACGCTAGGTACCGGCGTATCTTCGTCTGTCGCCACTTTAACGCGGATGCGCTGATTTAGCTGATGGCTAAGAAGGTGATAGATAACCTCAAAACGCTTGCTGCGGTCAGGATAATCCGCTCCGCACAGGTCAACCAACTGCTTAAAACAACAATCAGCGTTATCACGAAGAAATGTAAGAACCTTCTGAATACGCTCGGCTCGAACCGTGATCGTAAGTTCTCCTAAAGCGACCTCCGTTGAGACCACTTCATTTTCCAGACTTGCAGCGATAGCATCGCCTAGTTCTATTTGAGCTTTGTCTGTCATGCGCTTGCGCGCTCCTTTTCCAGAGACAACCCTGAACATATTATCGGGGGCTGTGGCTTTCACCCAAAAGGCGTGAACCTTTTGGGTACTGGCTTATCTAACTAAAGTTCCCGTTCGACGAATTTTGCGCTGCAATTGCAAAATGCCGTATATCAAAGCTTCCGCTGTGGGCGGGCATCCCGGCACATATATATCAACCGGAACAATCCTATCGCAGCCGCGCACTACCGAGTAACTATAATGGTAATAGCCGCCGCCGTTTGCGCAGCTTCCCATAGAAATGACATAGCGCGGTTCAGGCATCTGATCATAAACCTTACGCATCGCAGGAGCCATTTTATTGGTTAGCGTGCCAGCCACAATCATCACATCACTGTGACGTGGGCTTCCGCGCGGTGCAAAGCCAAACCGCTCAACGTCATAACGCGGGGTTCCGGAATGCATCATTTCAACGGCGCAGCAGGCAAGGCCAAAGCTCATCCACCATAAGGAACCGGTACGCGCCCAATTCACGAGGTCTTCAAGGTTTGCAACCACAAAGCCTTTGTCAGTAAGTTCCTCGTTTAAAGAGGCAAGATGATCATCCGCACTGACCGCGGCCGCAGTGGCAGCGGCACCCGCTGGATTGCTTGTAGTGACTACTCCCATTCCAGCGCCCCTTTATTCCATTCGTAAATAAAACCGACTGTTAAAACACCGAGAAAAACAACCATCGACCAAAAGCCATACAAGCCAATATCCCCAAGCGAAACTGCCCACGGGAATAGGAATGCGACTTCAAGATCGAAAATAATAAACAGGATGGCGACAAGGTAAAAACGGACATCAAACTGCATCCGCGATTCCTCAAACGCCTCAAATCCACACTCGTATGCGGATAATTTTTCTTCGTCCGGATTTTGACGAGCGACCAATACGGCAGCCCCAACAAAAACCAGTGACAGCACTATGGCTATACCCAGAAAAATAAGGATCGGAAGATATTGTATCAGCAACGACTCCATGGGAGTCCCTTTCTGAAAATTGGTCCTAGCTACTGCGTCCTTTTATCGGTGCAAATCTCATCCGTAAAGGAGAAAATAACCCAAAAAAGCACATTGCGAACTATAGAACCTAAATAAGGTTAATAAATGCCTATGACGCTTTAATTTCGGAAAGATAATGCACTGCTTAAATGCATTTTGAAACAAAAAAAGCGACCCACTATACAGTGAGCCGCTTTTTGTTTTGCAAGTGGCGCGAGTGACGGGACTCGAACCCGCGACCTTCGGCGTGACAGGCCGACACTCTAACCAACTGAGCTACACCCGCGCATCGCTTGCGGGTCGGTTTCTATGCGGAAGACACCATACTGTCAACATACTTTTTAAATTAAATAGGCAAGTGTGATGAACCACCAGAAACCTAGGCTGCCAACCACACCAAAAGGCCATATAAAGACGCAAATATAAAAGCCCACAAAGCCAAAGACTTTACCAAGCCGAAGTTGCGTAAAGAATCGGTTATAAGAACCATGATGTTCAGCAATGGATGGAAGGAAGCAAATATGCGAAATGCCGAATGCGCTCTTTCGCTTTGCGTTGCAGTTTCATCATATAACTTATCACGAGGGTCAGTTGGTGCCCAACTTGCTTCGATTATAATAGGCCCTGCTGTGGCCTCTTGCCTTGACGCATTTTCGCGTGCAACCTTTTCCGTGGCGGATTTAGACATATTTTCTTCTGTGCTTGCCATAACGGCTTTGTACCGCCCTTGGCAGCCCAGAGCAACGCAGGACTTACCCTGACTTAATAAATAACAGTGTAAGGTGAAAGTGGTGGGCGATGACGGGCTCGAACCGCCGACCCTCTCGGTGTAAACGAGATGCTCTACCAACTGAGCTAATCGCCCTCACCATGTATAGTGAGCGAGCTTTTAGGGCCAATTGAAGGGCCTGTCCAGCCCTATTCTTAAAAACCCCAAAAGAAAAACGGCCACAGGTTTCCCCACAGCCGTTCTCCAAAAAAAGAATACAGACAGCTTAGCTGTTCACTGCGTCCTTAAGGCCTTTGCCAGCCTTAAATTTAGGCTGCTTTGATGCAGGAATGTCGATTTCCTCACCAGTACGTGGATTGCGGCCTTTCGTGGCTTTGCGCTGTGCAACAGCGAATGTACCAAAGCCAACCAAACGCACGTCACCGCCGCTTGAAAGAGCGCCAGTGATAGATTCAAATACAGCGTCAACTGCTTTACCAGCATCTGCTTTTGATAGGTCTGAAGATTCTGCAACTTTTGCGATAAGATCGTTCTTATTCAAGGTATCCCCCTCTGAGTTGAAAGAGCGTGTTCCGGGGAACCCCCCCGGAATGCGAATGCAGTTAAGCGCGGATGTTTCCTCTTGTCAAAATAAAAAATCGCAGAAAACTGCGACTTTTTAACTTTTTTTACTTGAATTTTTTGAAAAATAAGACAAGCACCCCTAATGAGTCATTATCTCACCGTCTTCACCTGACGTCCCAGACATCAAGTCAGCCAGTTCTTTTTGCTCATCCCATTCTATCTTCTCAAAGGGTTTGGTCAAAGCATGTTCAAGAACCTCATCAACCGTAGAAACACCAATGATTTCAAGGCCTTTCTTGACATTATCAGGAATTTCAACCAAGTCTTTTTCGTTATCTTTCGGGATCAAAACCTTGGTAATCCCTCCCCTCAGAGCCGCTAAAAGTTTCTCTTTCAACCCTCCTATTGGTAGGATATTTCCGCGCAGAGTTACCTCCCCGGTCATGGCAAGATCCTTGCGCACGGGGATGCCCGTCAATACAGAAACGATCGAAGTACACATGGCACCGCCTGCAGAAGGCCCATCTTTCGGTGTCGCTCCCTCGGGAACATGGATATGGATATCCCTTTTTTCAAAGAGTCGTGGGTGAATTCCAAAATCAACACAGCGAGAATGGATATAAGACTTGGCCGCCTGAATCGATTCTTTCATCACGTCGCCAAGCTTACCCGTGGTTTTGATCATGCCTTTACCCGGTGCGATAACTGCTTCAATTGATAATAACTCACCGCCAACCTGCGTCCAAGCCAGGCCGGTTGTTAAACCAACCTGATCTTCCTGCTCGGCCTGACCATATCGGTACTTCCGAACACCCGCATACTGCGCCAAATTCCTAGATGTCACAGCAACTTTTTCGCGTGACCCTTCAACAATTTCTTTAAGGGCTTTGCGAATCAACTTGGCAATTTCCCGCTCAAGCGAGCGAACACCAGCTTCTCGAGTATAATAGCGGATTACATCCTTTAAGGCTCCATCAGATACGCTCCATTCACCTTTTCTCATGCCGTGATCTTTAAGGATTTTGGGCAATAAGTGGCGTTTTGCGATCTCAAGTTTTTCGTCTTCTGTGTAGCCAGATAAGTGGATAATTTCCATACGGTCCAAAAGCGGACGCGGCATATCAAGCGAGTTAGCCGTCGTGACAAACATCACATTCGAAAGGTCATACTCGGCTTCAAGATAATGATCGCTGAATTTGCTATTTTGTTCTGGATCAAGCACTTCCAAAAGGGCCGAGGCAGGGTCTCCCCTGAAATCCTGACCCATCTTGTCTATTTCATCCAACAAGAACAAGGGATTAACTGTGCCAGCCTTCTTCATAGACTGCATCACTTTGCCAGGCATTGATCCAATATAGGTGCGCCGGTGGCCTCTAATTTCGGCCTCATCACGCACACCGCCTAATGAAAAGCGAACAAATTCACGCCCAGTAGACTTCGCGATGGACTTGCCCAAGGACGTTTTTCCTACGCCCGGCGGCCCAACAAGGCACAAGATAGGCCCTTTGAGCTTCTTAGTGCGCTGCTGCACAGCCAAATATTCAATGATTCGTTCTTTGACCTTTTCCAAACCAAAGTGATCTGTATCCAGATTTTTTTGCGCTAGAACGATGTCTTTTTTAATTCGGCTTTTCTTGCCCCAAGGGACAGAGAGCATCCATTCAAGATAGTTGCGCACAACAGTGGCTTCGGCAGACATAGGGCTCATATTTTTGAGCTTTTTTAGCTCGCCTAAGCATTTTTCACGTGCTTCTTTAGTAAATTTCGTCGCAGCGATTTTTTCTTCTAATTCCTGCGTTTCTTCGCGGCTATCATCGCCTTCGCCCAGTTCCTTTTGAATCGCCTTCAACTGCTCATTAAGATAATATTCGCGCTGAGTTTTCTCCATTTGGCGCTTCACGCGGCCACGGATTTTTTTCTCAACTTGCAGAACCCCTATTTCGCTTTCCATAAAGCTATAGATACGTTCCAAGCGTTCCGGCACTGAGATTGTTGATAAAAGTTCCTGCTTATCATCAATTTTAAGCGCCAAATGAGAGGCCACAGTATCAGCGAGCTTGCTGGGGTCATCAATTTGATTAACCGTCACCAAAACTTCGGCAGGAATTTTGTTATTAAGCTTCACATATGATTCGAACTGAGACACGACCGTACGAGACAGCGCCTCAATTTCAGCAGGATCAGACTGTTCCCCCGCAAGCATAGTGGCGCTTGCCGCAAAATAATCATCCACATGCACAAATTCATCAATAACAGCGCGGTTAAAACCTTCAACCAGCACCTTAACCGTTCCGTCCGGTAATTTTAGCAACTGAAGAACCGACGCAACCGTACCAACATCAAAAACATCTTCTGGAGATGGATCATCTTCATTAGCGTCTTTTTGCGCCACTAGCAGGATTTGTTTGTCTTTCGACATAACCTCTTCCAATGCGCGTACCGATTTATCGCGGCCAACAAAAAGAGGGACAATCATGTGCGGAAAAACAACAATATCCCGCAGTGGTAAAACCGGTAATACAACAGTGTTGAGTGATTCTTGAGTGGAATCGGACATAGGTTAGGTCCTAAATTGAGTTTACTTGATACTTATGTAGCGACTTTAGGTTAAATTCGTCCTAAGACGAACCAAAAAGACGCTAAAAAGGCAGTTAGCAACGTTAAATTGTACGTTCACCATAAAAATGGGGGCTGAAACAGCAGTTTCAACCCCCTGAACCAGTATATAATATGCATTTAAGCAGGCTGATCGGCCTCTTCACGGCGTTCAGCATAAATAAGCAACGGAGTCGCATCGCCTTCGACAACCTTGGCATTTACGACGATTTCTTCCACGCCCTCAATGGATGGAAGATCGAACATCGTATCCAATAATGTGTCCTCCATGATAGAGCGCAAGCCGCGCGCGCCTGTTTTGCGCATGATTGCCTTTTTAGCCACTGCGAGCAAAGCATCATCAGCAAAAGTTAGCTTCACATCTTCCATATCAAACAGCGCTTGATATTGCTTCAACAGCGCATTCTTAGGCAAAGATAATATTTCAATCAAAGCGCCCTCATCCAGATCTTCCAGTGTTGCGATAACAGGCAAACGGCCGACAAATTCCGGTATTAGACCAAATTTCAACAAATCTTCAGGTTCTGTTTCTTTAAACAATTCACCAAGGCCGCGATCATCAGGTCCAACCACAGATGCACCAAAGCCAATTGATTTTCCTTGAAGCCTACTTGTGATCACTTTATCGAGACCCGCAAAGGCACCGCCACAGATAAACAATATATTGGTTGTATCGACTTGCAGGAATTCTTGCTGAGGATGCTTGCGCCCACCTTGAGGCGGAACACTGGCTACAGTCCCTTCCATGATCTTCAGCAGGGCTTGCTGTACACCCTCACCTGAAACATCACGCGTGATAGACGGATTATCCGATTTACGGCTGATCTTATCAACTTCATCAATATAAACGATACCGCGCTGAGCACGCTCAACGTTATAATCCGCTGATTGCAGAAGTTTCAGGATGATATTTTCAACATCCTCTCCAACATAGCCCGCCTCGGTTAACGTAGTGGCATCGGCCATAGTGAAGGGCACATCCAAAATGCGGGCTAAAGTCTGAGCAAGGAGCGTTTTACCGCAGCCCGTTGGGCCAACCAGCAAGATATTTGATTTAGAAAGCTCAACGTCAGAGCCCCCCGAGCTTGCATGATTGAGGCGCTTATAGTGATTATGCACAGCGACAGCCAAAACTTTCTTGGCGCCTGCCTGCCCAATCACATAATCATCAAGAACTTCAAGTATCTCAAGCGGAGTTGGAACGCCGTCCCCACCTTTGCCGAGAGTGCTTTTGCTCTCTTCTTTGATAATATCGTTACACAGCTCAACACATTCATCGCAGATAAAAACCGTAGGACCGGCAATCAGCTTGCGGACTTCATGTTGGCTCTTTCCACAGAAAGAACAATAGAGCGTGTTTTTTGAATCACTATTCGTCAAGTCTGTCACCGTATAACTCTCATTTCACCGCCATCGTAAACCGGGCGGTAAGATCCTCACAACTAAAAATTATAGCTGCGAAACCTTTTGGCTTTCTTAATAAACTCAATCTTCTGTTGTTTCACGAGAAACATATACTTCATCGATCAATCCAAAATCTTTGGCTTCTTCAGGTGTCATGAAGTTGTCCCGATCAAGGGCCGCTTCAATCACCTTCTTCTTTTGGCCCGTATGCTGGGCATAAATAACGTTCAAGCGTTCCCGTAAATCCAAGATTTCTTGCGCTTGAATTTCAATGTCAACAGCCTGACCCCGCGCGCCGCCTGAAGGCTGGTGGATCATAATGCGAGCATTAGGAAGCGCATACCGCATCCCGGGCTCGCCCGCAGCCAACAGCATCGACCCCATCGAACTTGCTTGGCCTATGCAGATGGTCGCGATCTTAGGCTTGATATATTGCATAGTATCATAAACCGCTAAACCACTTGTCACCACGCCGCCCGGCGAGTTGATATAAAAGGATATATCCTTCGTTGGGTTTTCAGCTTCAAGAAACAAAAGTTGCGCGACAATTAAAGAGGAAACATGGTCATTCACCTGACCTGTCAGAAAAATAATACGCTCTTTTAAAAGCCGTGAATAAATATCAAAGGACCGCTCACCGCGATTGGTTTGTTCAACAACCATCGGCACCAAGTGGTTAGCAACTGTTTCCATCGTATCGCTCATGAAGCGCTCCATTATAATTAACCACGAGGCCGCAATTATCTTGTTTGGCTCGTGCCCGGAAAGATGTAGCAAAATCGGCTATCAGGCAGCAAGGAAATACGCACACCAATTTACAATTAGATATGGGTTTCGATCATTTTTTAAAGCCCCCACAAAAAAAGGAGCCATTTCGGCCCCTTTTTCCCACGTTAGCGACTAACGTTTTATTTACTAGCGGTTTTTTTCGGGGCAGCCTTTTTGGCTGGCGCTTTCTTGGCCGCAGGTTTCTTTTCAGACGCTTTTTTGGTGGCCGGTTTTTTCTTGGCTGCTGCTTTTTTCTTTGGGCCGGCCTTTTTTGCTTTCGCAGGGCTTGCTTCTTCTTCGTCAATTGCACGAACAGCCGCATCAAGTTCATCCCGAGTGACAGTTTTGTCTGTCATCTCAGCTTGCTCAAGGACAAAATCAACAACCTTTTCCTCAAAAATTGGAGCCCGCAACTGTGCGCGTGCTTCCTCATTTTTTTGATAAAATTCAAAGACTTGTGATTCTTGCCCAGGGAAGCGGCGTGCTTCTTCAATAATGCGGCGGTTCACTTCTTCTTGTGTCACCTGTACGTCATTAGCAACGCCAATTTCGGACAGCAACAGCCCCAAACGCACACGACGTTCCGCAATAGACCGGAATTCCGCAGCCTCGTCAGCATCGTCAGGCCCATCTTTGCCTTCAAAATCTTCTGGTTTGGCTTCGCCGTTTTGGATTGCATCCTGTTTGATTTGTTCCCAAATCTGCGCAAACTCCATATCGACCATACCGGTTGGCACATCGAAATCATAGTCCTCAGCAAGACTATCAAGAAGCGCCCGCTTCAAATGAGCGCGCGTTAAGTTCGCATTGTCGCCTTCAAGCTGTCCTTTAAGGGCATCTTTTAAAGCTGCAAGGTCTTCAAGACCAAGATTTTTTGCAAGCTCATCATTGATCTGAGCTTCACCGGCGTGGCGTACTTCTTTAACAGTAACCGTAAACTCAGCATCTTTACCCGCGAGATCTGCAGATTGATACTGCTCAGGGAATGTCACTTTAACAATCTTTTCGTCGCCAGCTTTTGTGCCAACCAACTGATCTTCAAAGCCCGGAATAAAGGCGCCAGTGCCAAGCTCAAGCTGGTGGTCTTCTGCTGCGCCGCCATCAAAGGCCACTCCGTCAACACGGCCAATATAATCGATCAAGACCGCATCACCATTTTTCGCTTTGGCCGTCTTGGCGGCTTTTTTGAACGATTTCTGCTGGCCAGCAATATTTTCGAGAGCCTTATCCAGGTCAGCGTCAGCCACTTCGGCGATCCAACGTTCAAGCGCGGGGGCTTTAAAATCTTTCACATCAATGGTCGGTAAGAGTTCAACCTTTAGCGTATATTCAAGGTCTTTACCGTCTACATAGTCACCCATTTCAACGTCGGGACGCAGGGCTGGACGAATCTCTTTTTCTTCAAACAGCTGGCCGGATGTTTCCTGCATAGCTTCCGAGATAACTTGGCCTTTGGCGCGCTCGCCGTGCATGCGCCTCAACAAAGACAAAGGAGCCTTACCCGGACGGAAACCATTAATTTTGGCCGTCGCACGGAACTCTTCTAGGACTTTATCCAGACGATCATCAAGCTCTTGTGCTTCAATGGTAATTTTGAATTCACGTTTCAAACCGTCGTTAAGCAGTTCTTCAATCTGCATGGGTAATCCTATTCTCTATAGTTAGTGTTCGAAATTACTATTCGCTACCGCTGTTTTATAGTGTTGTGTGGTGCGCCTGGAGGGACTTGAACCCCCACGCCCGAAGACACTAGAACCTAAATCTAGCGCGTCTACCAATTCCGCCACAGGCGCATACCAAACAACAATTCGCTTCCACCCTTATGGATGTCACTCGATCATTTTGTTGAATAAAACAGCATTCAACCCCAGCCCTAGAGCCGTTTGAACGCGCTTATAACAGGAGCGGCGCTCAGTACAAGCATTTTATCATGGAAAATTCGATTTTACCGTTAAGAAACGACCCAGACATAAAACACCGAGACATAAAACAAAGGCTTTACGGTAAGACCTTGGCGATAGCAGGCAGCATATCCGACGCAATCATGCCCCGCCCTGCTTTCATCGCGGCTTCACCGTGCAGCCAAACGGCGGCAGATGCGGCCTCAAATACAGGCATACCCTGCGCTAGTAGGCTGCCGATCATACCAGAAAGCACATCACCTGTACCGCCAACCGACAGAAATGACGGCGCATTGCTAGCAATAGAGACACGCCCATCAGGTGACGCAACAACTGTTGAAACGCCTTTCAGCACCACCGTACAGCCCGACAAGCCTGCTGCCCGGCGCACAGCGGAAATGCGGTCCCCTTTATAGTCTAGGTTTGGAAACAGCCGCGCAAACTCCCCCTCGTGGGGTGTTAAGACGATCTCACAATTTTCTGTGCTAGCTAATACATCAATACGCCCAACAAGACTTGTCAAAGCATCCGCATCCAGCACCATATTCCGGCGCTTTAAGGTTGCTTGCATTACCAGCTCTGCCGTCTTTTCACCCACACCTGCGCCTGGCCCCAGCAAAACAGTGTTAATTTTCGGATCAGACATCATGCCAATAAAGCCAAAGGCCGAATCAAACCGGCGTACCATGACATCATCAAGCGCCCCCGCCTGAATGGCATATGTCTCTGACGAGGCCGCAAGGGTTACAAGCCCTGCCCCGGTCCTAAGTGCCGCCAAACTTGCAAGTCTTGAGGCGCCAAGTGTTGGCTCTTTGCCACCAAGGACCAGCAAGTGCCCTCGATCATACTTATGCGATGCAGGCCCCGGAAAAGGGTAAGCTTGGCTCCATAAGCCGGGGGAGTTGGCAAAATAAGTGGGGGTGATATCTTCCAGTACCGCATCAGGAATGCCTATGTCTGCCACATGTACATGGTCTGCTCCGCCGCAGTAAAACCGCCCGGGCGCAACTTGTTGACCAACTTTTTTATGAAAGAATGTCACCGTGGCATCAGCTTTAAAGCATGTGCCAAGTATATTGCCAGTCAAGGCATCAAGCCCACTAGGCATGTCTACCGCCAAACGAAAGGCATCTGTATCATTAGCTTGATCAATCAATTCAGCGAGCGGGCCCTCAAGTGTCTTGTTCAAACCTGTGCCAAACAAGCTGTCAATAATCACAGCCGCCCCGTTGATAGGTTGCTCCCCCACATGCGTGCTCGGACCCTTCCACTGTGCCGCCATCTTTTTTGCGCTTGTGGGCAAATTGGCATCATCGCCGACACTTATTACACGCACAGGATATCCCCATTCATCCAAATGCCGCGCCGCAACAAAGCCATCACCGCCATTATTGCCGGGTCCGCATAAAACTATAATTTCGCCGCCAACCTCTAACGGGGTGCCAACATAATCTACAATGATTTCGGCCACGGCTCTGCCTGCCGCCTCCATAAGAGCAAGCGCCGACGTACCATGTTCAATGGTCCATGCGTCAGCGCGCCTAGACTGATCTGGCGTCAACAGGATGTGATCGTCAAAAACTTGATGAACTTGCATGTGTTCCCCCTTTGGAATCGGAGGCAGTGTAGCAAAAGAAAAAAGCCCCGAAAGGGGCTTCTCTAAAAAACTTTGCCGCACAGTGCTTATAAGGCCAAAAATGGCGCAAATTAAGGGCTTGGTTCAAAACATCCAAAGTGGGGCGAGTAACCGGACTTGAACCGGCGGCCTCCAGAATCACAATCTGGCGTTCTAACCAACTGAACTATACCCGCCACTCTTTGAATGGTGCGCTTGTTTATCCGCAACTGCTGAGCCGCGTCAAGCGAGAAAATCAACCTTTTCTTTCTTCTTTATTCGGCTTGCGCGCTGCATCGCAATATCTCCAGCTGGTTAACTATAAGGCATCTGCCTAATTTTTAAGCATATTTATATATTTTTAACCTACAAAAGAGTCTTCGCCCCTCAAGAAATACAGGGTTTTCCGCGCATCTAGCAGTTGGCATATATTCTGCTAATTGATGACGCGTAACAAAGAGGAAAACCTCAAAATACTGAACGGGACACCCAAGAGTTGGTACGCAAATTATGAAAAAAATCGAAGCCATCATAAAGCCCTTCAAGCTAGATGAAGTGAAAGAAGCCCTGCATGACATCGGCATATCAGGCATTACCGTCACAGAGGCCAAAGGGTTTGGCCGACAAAAAGGCCACACGGAACTTTACCGAGGGGCCGAATATGTTGTGGATTTTGTTCCCAAAGTGAAGGTGGAGGTTGTTCTTGAAACAAGCCAAGCCGAACGCGCAGTAGAGGCCATCAAAAACGCCGCCCATACAGGTCGCATCGGTGACGGAAAGATTTTTGTAAGCAACATCGAAGAGGCCATCCGCATTCGCACCGGGGAAACCGGATCAGACGCGGTTTAGGCCCTCAGTCTCAAATAAAGTCATTAAATTTTAAAAATATCTTAGCGGCAAAAGCCCCCGAGACAGACGAAAATAAGGATCCAGATTATGGCTAAATATTCTAAACTCAGCATCGAAGATTTCATTGCGCTGATGTCCGAAACGAATGCTGAATGGGTTGATCTACGCTTCACCGACCCAAAAGGAAAATGGCAGCATCTCACGATGTGCGCCGATGTTGTTGATGAAGATATGCTTTCAGAGGGTATCATGTTTGATGGATCTTCCATTGCAGGATGGAAGGCCATTAACGAATCAGATATGATCTTAATGCCCGACCTAAACGCTGTGACCCTAGACCCCTTCACCGCTGATCCAACCCTTGTGGTTTTCTGCGATATTCTAGAACCTGCAACAGGCCAAGGCTATGGTCGTGACCCGCGTTCAACTGCCAAACGCGCTGAAGAATATCTCAAATTTACAGGTATCGGAGATACAGCCTATTTTGGCCCAGAGCCTGAGTTTTTTGTCTTTGACGATGTGAAATTTGGTGTGGGCTACAACGGTGCATCTTATCAAATTGATGATATCGAAGGCCCTTATAACAGCACAAAATCATATGAAGAAGGCAACCACGGCCACCGTCCACGCGCGAAAGGTGGCTATTTCCCTGTCGCCCCTGTTGATAGCTGCATGGACCTGCGCGCGGATATGGTCTCGGTGATGAAAGAAATGGGGCTGCCTATGGATAAACATCATCACGAGGTCGCAGCTTCCCAGCATGAATTGGGCATGATGTTTTCAACGCTCATTGATACCGCAGACAATGTGCAGATTTATAAATACGCCGTGCATCAAGTTGCCCACACATACGGTAAAACTGCCACATTTATGCCCAAGCCTGTAGCTGAAGACAATGGCTCTGGCATGCATGTGCACCAATCCATCTGGAAAGACGGCACGCCAACCTTTGCTGGCGGTAGCTATGCTGATCTGTCTGAAACCGCCCTTTATTATATCGGCGGTATTATCAAACACGCTAAAGCTCTTAATGCTTTCACCAATCCATCCACCAATAGCTATAAGCGCTTGGTTCCCGGCTTTGAAGCCCCTGTTCTATTGGCTTATTCCGCGCGTAACCGTTCTGCATCATGCCGTATTCCATACGGCACCAGCCCCAAGGCCAAGCGGATTGAAATTCGCTTTCCCGACGCAACTGCAAATCCGTATTTTGCCTTTGCTGCCATGTTGATGGCTGGCCTAGACGGTATCAAAAACAAAATTCACCCCGGTGAAGCGATGGACAAAGACCTATACGCCCTGCCCCCTGAGGAACTAGCCGGCGTACCGACCGTCGCCTCCTCATTGCGTGAAGCCCTAGAAGCCCTTGATAGCGACCGTGATTTTCTAAAACAGGGTGACGTTTTCTCTGACGATCAGATCAATGCCTATATTGACCTTAAAATGGAAGATGTGAACCGGCTGGACCTGACGCCGCACCCTGTAGAATTTGATATGTATTACAGCTCATAGCGCTACCAATTTCAGACAAGGACGAGGCCTCCCACATCGGGGGGCCTTTTTCATTTCAATTTTTGTTTCTGATGTTTACTTTTTAACAATAGGTCAAATATAAGCTCAGTTTTGGGGGCTGAGAGAAATTGGCTTTTTAATCGGTTAGGTACGCTTTTAAATGCATATTGAATATACAGCAGAACAAATGGCCATACAGCCAAAATTGTTGGCTGCCAATATCAATCCAGAAAGCTTTTTGGCTACTGATTATCTCAATCATTTCAATGAGATCGTTATGCTTTTGGAAATGATTCCAGATATGCCAGAACTGATTGAAGATACCGAAGATTGGGCCCCAAAAACATATATCCAGCATTTCGAAGATAGCGGTTTTCAAGCAAAAGGTTTGGCTATTTCGGCCTTTGAACTTGCGCCGAATCCAGTGCGTGTTGCGCTTGATCATATTTGCGGCGAACTAAATCAAACAATATCCACAACATTGCTTGGCCTATCAAAGCTGAATGTTATTGAACGCGGGCTTTCCCCCGCCGCACGCGAGTTGATAAAGCAGCGCGTTGCAACCATTCAAAATCTTTTGATGCAACTCAATGAGGTTGTGCATGGGAAATTTGATGGAAATGCGCTGCTATCTACCGCCGCTGTGAAAACAAAGACTGACGCCAAAGCCAAACCTGCCCAAACCGAAGATGTTCAAACCCAAGATGATATCGATAAATTATTCGATTGAGTGTGAGGTTTTTTTTGAGAATGACGGCCTTTTGAATGTGAAGGCTTCTTGAGTATGCCGTCTTTTTTACCAGTGCGCTGCTCAAGCTGCGGCATCACCTAGGCTACGGGCTTGAACGTACCAAAGACCTGTTACCCTGTTGAATTGAGTAGCAGTTTAAGCTGCCGCCTTATAATCATTTTGCTCTAGCAAGGCCGTCAAAGACACAGTTTTGGTAATGTCCGGGTGGCCAATACGGGCAAGGCTTACAAGCGGAAAGGGGCTCATGCGCACTTGGCTGATACGCTCTACAATCCAAACAGAGACGCCTTCGTCTTGTTGTTCAAAACGATCCCCCACAGAAACATCCGGAACAGGTTTCTGCCAGCGTTCGGACGGGAAAAACCTCCCCATTAGAGACATTGAATTCAACATAGTCATCGAACATACCTCGCGTAGCCAATCGGCACCAAACCCTAGACACAAACATTAAACGTAAACCCATTAAGAAAAGGTTTATAGGTTTTAAGAACACATCAAAACAAATATAATTATATACCATATATATAGTGTC
>WFTS01000072.1 GCA_015485385.1 Kordiimonadales bacterium
ATATGAACGCGCTGTATCAGCAAAAAAGGCTCAAACCGAGCCGTTGCAACCGATGTGCGCCACGCCTTCAAAGCCTCCCCAAAATGATCCTCCCCCAATATAATATTCGCGCTCGCCATTCGCGCCCAAGCGAATGTATTTAGGGGCGCCATTGATAGGCCTTTTTGGGTAATTTCAATCGACTGGCGTGCAAAATCCTGCTGCTCTTGTGGGGTTTGGGCGCGGTTTGCCCGCAACAGATAAACCATCCCCAACTGGGTATAAATTTTGGGCAATTTGGCAAAATCAAGGGCCGACAGGCGCGAATCCTCTATCACTTGCAGGTCTTCATCGCTCAAGACCACACCCTCGCTGAGGCTTTCATATAGCGGTGTGCCAGGGACAAGCATCAATTCTGCAAGAAAGCGCGGCACAGCAACAACCAGCAGAATAACGCTCGAGATCAACATAAAGGCCGGCAGGATATAATCCTTAAAACTTCTTTTTTCTTTGTTCATCGTTTATCCGGTCCCGCTTTTTGCGTGCAGAAAAAGTGTGGCTAAGGTGTCATCATGCGCCGCTGATGTCAAAATTTACCCATGCTCTTTGGTTGATTATTTTGGTGTGCCTATGGACTGCGCTTCCGGGCCAGTTTGAGGCCGGTTCGGTGTGCCGCCTTTGCGCTCCGCCAGCTTTTCTACCATTGATGGCTTTACCGCCTTATGGTGCTGAATGGTAGGCTTTTCTGCTTGCTTCTGCTTAGCTGTGCCGTCTGGCTCCAAACCTCCCGCGGGTGCCAAATCCTTTGACGCCGCCTCCCCTGATATCTGATCTTCTCGAGCCTGATCCTCTAGTGTCTGATCTTCTGGTGTCTGACCCTTTGGCATTTGACCCTTTGGCAAAGGCTGCACAGTACCGGATGAAAATTCAGAGAGCTTAACCAAGTTTGCTTTCAAAGCTTCCATATCAAGGCCGAGCGATTGGCTCAGGTCTGCTTCGACCGCTTCAAGCACTGTGTGCGCTGCTTTTAGAAGCTTTCGGCCCTTCGGTGTGGGCATAATCCAAATCCGCCGTCGGTTTTCTTTATCTTTCATCCGCTGGATCAAGCCGTCACGTTCCATCCGCTCTAGCAAATGGGTTACCGAAGGCCGGCTGATGTTAAGGCGGCGCGCAACCTCGCTGGGCATGGATAATTTTTGGTCGCACAGCACCGCAAGCGCGTTAATTTGCGCTGGCTTTACGCCCAAATCCGCAAGGCGGCGCTTGGAAAATTCTCGCATAAAGCGACTGGCTTCAGAAAGCCGGTAGATGGTATTTTGTGACAATCTTTCAAGATGATCCATAAAGCTGGCTTTAACCCTAATCTTCTTCTGGTGCGCGCACCGTGCAATCGTGGCCCGCGCGCTTTAAGGCAACACACGTTGTTACCGCCTTAGACATGCCAGAGATGGGGCCGTAAACCAGCCGGAACAGGCCGGGCCGGGTGGCAGACGGATTTATTTCACTAAACATAGGCCCGATGATCTGCGACTGTGACCGGTTTATAACCGACTGAAGACGCATCACTTCTCGTTTGGACATTGCAAAACCAACCTCTAGGCGCCAAACAGTTGTCCAATCTTCTGGTTTTTCCAGCGGGGCTTTTGGCTTAGAAGGAGGCGGCGCCTTCTGTGTGGCCTCTGCTATCTGCTGACCCGCAGAATTGTGGGCATCATCAACCGCCGTAGCCGTAGCATCTGCCCTTTCCGCCCCTCCAGCCTCAGGGGGGGTGGTTGTGCTGGCCTGATCCACCAAAAGTTCAGGCGCAAGAGGTTCGGCGCTAAAGCCTTTTATCTGAAGGGAGTTCCCATATTCCATCGCGGCGCGGCGGGCATCCCCGTTCAAAATCGAGCGCATGGTCAACTCGTTTTGAATAGCATTGTCGTAGCCTTCTTTTGAGGCACGCCAAACAAGGCCGTACCCACGCACAGGGTCTTGCTCCAAGCCTGCGTCACCATTCCAATAGATCATACCTAGCACATATAGGCTTTCAAGGTTGCCGGATAGCGCAAGGTCTTGCCAAACTCCGAGCGCCTCTGCGATCGTTTGCTCGCTCCCGTCCCCTTCGAAAAACAGAATGTTTGCCAAAGAAAGAGAGGCACGTTCGTGGCCCAAAGTTGATGCAAGCCTATAATACATGGTGGCAACATTAACGGCCTTCTCACGCCCGATACCAAGGCGGAACAGCTCCCCCATATGAAAAAGGGCAGCGGCATTTCCCTTGCCAGCCAAACGCTCAAGAATAAGCGTGCCTTGGTCAATTTTATTGTTTCGGATAAGATTAAGCGCTTCTTCAATTTCTGCCCCATCAGCGGCAAGAAGCGCAGCATCGGGGTCATCTGCGGGCAGTTTTTCTGAAGGCGCCTCTTGAGCCATCGCCGTTGCCGCGATAGGGGAAAACATCACACCAGAAAATACTGCCAGCACTCCCAGTAACTGCAATGTCTGCCTATTCATCAACGCCTAGTCTCCTAAAGATGATCTTATCGTTAAAATTTAACTCAAACACTCATAAAAGCCCAGCCACTACTTAAAGCTTCTTTCACCTTCGTGCGCTAGTGTCGGACAAAATTGATAATCAGGCAACCCGGCACTTTGTGAGTGGGATATGAAACTAAATCAATACATCAGGCCAACCGTCCTCGGTGCAGGCGCTCTTTTGCTATCGGCGTGTTCTTATGGCGGTCACAGTGCGGCTTCGGTTGCTCTCCATGCGCCGCAAGCGCAAGCCAGCGGCACAAGCGAGTTGAAGCAAATAGCCGACCAACTGGCGACAAGCGGTGACCACGCCGCTGCTATCCCAATTTACCGGCATTTAGGCGCCAAAGGCGGTGACCCTGCCGCCCTTAGTGCATTAGCGGACAGCCTTATTGCTCAAGGTGCAAACGATGAAGCCGTGCGCATCTTAAAGCTTCTTATCGACAGAGGCCAAGCCAGCCCTACAGTCTGGTACGCTCTGGGGAAAACCAATTTGGCGCGCGGACACTTTGAGGGCGCCTTGTTAGCTTTCAATGCCGCCGCACGGCAAGGGGGCAGTGATGCAAAAATACGCTCAGGCAGAGCCATCGCCTTGGCCGCCCTTGGGCGTACAAGTGAGGCCATCGCCAGTTTTCAAACGGGGTCCGACCGGTTAACTCTTTCTAACAAAGCACTGGTTTTGGCGGCGACTGGCCGTGCCGAAGCCGCCATTTTGGTGTTAGAACCCATTTTGAAAAGTGGTAAGGGCACCAGCCGTGACCGCCAGAATTTAGCCATGGCCTATCTGCTATCCGGTCAAGAGGCCGAAGCCTTCCAGATCGCACGCCTTGATCTGGACCCCGCTACAATTGATGAAACTTTCACCTTTTACCGCTCGCTTTCCAGTCTTGAACCAGCACACCGGATGCAGGCTTTGGTCACGGGGCTTGTAAACCCGCAGTGGACCAGAGATGAAGACGCAAACCTAGCACTTGAGGAAACCAGCGAGCGCACGCAGGCTGCCAAACGGCTGGTCAAAGAAACGGTGCTGGGGCGCAAACAGCCGCGCACACAGTTGGCCGCTGCCCCAAAGCCAAGCACATCATCACCTATCAAGCCCACCAAAAAGCCAAAAGCCATCTCGCGTGCGGATTATGTTCTAAAAGAAATACCGCCACTTGTAGAACCTGAAGGATGGGCACTGCAAATCGGCGCATACCGCACAATTAAAAACTTAATGCGCGGCTGGACCATCCTATACCGCAAAAGCGGTGATCTTTTGGAGGGCATTCCGCCGCGCCGCTCTGAGGTTGATTTCGGTGACCGTGACGACGAACCAAGTGGCTTTTATTTCCGCTTGAACGCTGGCCCGCTAAAAGATTTCTCTCGTGCGAAAGCTTTGTGCAAAGACCTAAGGGCGCGCGGTACAAGCTGCTGGATTCGTCCGCCCGAGAAGACAGAGGGCAAGCTGCCCACCCCCCAAAGGGCTGACAGCAACAAACAAAGTCACCTGAAGAAAACACATGGCACATTAATGGTGGACGCCCAATTGAACGGCTAACCCACCCTTGCCCAGATGCAGTGTTCCGAATGTAGTGAACCAGACACAATGATCAGGACGCAGTGTTCCGGGCGCAGTTTTCAAAAGAGACTTGAAGCCACGGCCTCGCCACCCCACACTATAAGACGGTCCCCAATTGGGGCCGCTTTGTTTTTATGTTATATCTGGCTATATAACAGCAAACCAGATATGGCGCGTTCATAGAGGGGAAACCAATGCCGCGGATGCCTGCCTTCAACAGCCCTTTTTTGCTTGGCTTTGATCAGCTTGAGCAGCTTTTGGATAATGTCAGTAAAAATGCTGGGGAAGGATACCCCCCCTATAATATCGAGCAATTAGACCCTGCCACTATTCGCATTTCTATTGCTGTAGCGGGGTTTGGCCGCGCCGATCTTGCTATTTCACTGGAAAATAATCAGCTGATTATTCAAGGGAAACAAATAGAAGATACGATCGAAACAACCTACCTTTACCGAGGCATAGCGGCGCGCCAATTTGTGCGTAAATTTGTGCTGGCGGACGGCATGGAGGTGAAAGATGCCCATATGGAAAATGGCCTCTTGCATGTCGATCTGGAACGTCCTGTCCCGCAGGAAATCAGCCGGCAAATTAAAATTCGTTAAAAAGCCTCAAACAGTTAGCTATAGAAGCCACGCGATTATTATCCTATAGATAGAGCTTATTGGGTATGGGTAGAGTAAGACCCGTTTCTTTTGGGGAAGAAGCATCGTCTGGGGAAATTTAAAATGCCAACAGCCTTCATCACAGGCGCGACTGGTTTTGTAGGACGTCATCTTGTTGATGTCCTATTAGAGGCCGGTTGGTCCGTGACTGCCATGGTGCGCAATCACGCTGTAGCATCAAGAATACTCAGCCCCGACGTTATGCTGTTAGAAGGCGATTTGCTGCGACCGGAAACCATACGCAGTGCAATGCCTGACCATACAGACTGCGTTTTTCACCTTGCTGCCGATACCAGTACATGGGCCAAAGAGGCCGAACGGCAGGCGAACATTAATGTGGGCGGCACAGCAACCATCTTGCAGATTATTCTTGATAAAGACATAAAGCGCATGGTGCATGTATCCACCGCATCTGTGTTTGGCGAACACTCTGGCTTGATCACCGAAGAAACCCCCCGACTTGGCGCTAAAAGCCACATTGGTTATATCCGAACAAAATCCTATGCTGAACGCAAGGTAAAAGAGGCTGTTGAGCGCGGCCTCAGCGCAACCATTGTCAATCCCACCCATATCATCGGACGCTATGACAGCCACAATTGGGCGCGCCTTATCCAGATGATGGCCAATGGCACCCTGCCCGGAACCCCGCCCGGATCTGGAAATTTTGCCAATGGCCGAGCAGTAGCCGAAGCCACCCTTGCCGCCTATCATAAAGGCAAAGACGGGGAAAATTATATTCTCGGTGGCCCAAAAGCGAGCTTTTATGACTTCCTTGAAATCGCCGCTGAAAAGCTCGGGCTTGCAAAACCAAAGAAGCCTATGCCCGCCTTTTCTTTAAAAATATTGGCCAAAACTTTAGGCATGATATCTGTCTTTAGCGGCACGCGCCCGATGGTCACGCCAGAGGAGGCCTTTTTCGCAAGCGAGAACCAAGACGCCTCCAGTGAAAAAGCACAGAGAGAGCTTGGGTATAGGATTGTACCCATAGAGCAATCAATCGACGAAAACATCGCGTTTTTACGCTCTGAGGGCCTTTTAAAAGCCTAAATATCTGCTTGTTGCACAGCGTATCTGTCGGCCAATCACCCGGTCACCACGCTTTGAAAACTATGTCTAGTTTTAGGCTAATCCCACCTTTAATCCCTTGTTAAGGTCCAGCGCGCAGGCTGGTCTGTAACAATAATATATCAGGCAAAAGGAGGTTTTATGCCTCTCTCATCGCGGTTTTCCGTGTCCAACAGTCGTGCAGCCACTAACAAGCCTCAGGCAAAAGGCGCTGCCCTTGTTGGCCATGTCACAGACGTCACCTCCACCACACTGCGCTTGGATGTGGAAAAATCAATTGTTCAGGAACACCAAGGCAGCGCCAATTTATTCCGGCTCGGTTCCTTACTGAAAGTACCCGTGGACGACAGTTTTATTTTTGGCTCTGTGCGTACCATTGAACAAAGCACGGACCGTCCGCATATTTTTACGGTTCTAATAGATCTTTTAGGGGAATTAAGCCCCAGCGGATTTTCGCGCGGCATAAAATTATTCCCGCTGCCCGGAAGCCCGGTTTTAAAGGCTTCGCGTGGTGATTTGGAAACTGTCTTTGCCGCCAAAGCCGATGATAGCGTCCGGATCGGAACGGTTTTTCCCACCAGTGACATCCCCGCCGCCCTAAAGGCCCAAACCCTTTTATCCAAACATTTTGCCGTTCTGGGAAGCACTGGCACAGGAAAGTCCAGCACGGTCGCGCTTTTGATCCACCGATTGGTTGAAAGTCACCCAAACGCCCATATCGTTATCCTTGATCCCCACAATGAGTATGCCAGCGCCTTTTCAACCAACGGCGTGCATATCTCCACATCAGATTTAGGCCTGCCGTACTGGCTGATGAATTTTGAAGAACATGTGGAATTATTCGTTGGGCGCAACACCGCGGGTCGAGAGGCCGAGGTGGATATTTTAAAGCGCTGCTTGTTTGCCGCCCGTAAAAAATCTGGCCCGGTTTATTCTTTGTCACGCCTGACGGTGGATACCCCTATCCCCTATAAGCTGACAGACCTGCTGCAAGCGATTGATGGCGAAATGGGGCATCTCGACAAAGCCGAAAAAGCCCACCCATTTTTAAAACTCCGCAATAAAATTGAAGAGCTGCGAAACGACCGGCGGTTTGCTTTCATGTTCTCGGGCATGATGGTGCAGGACACTCTTAGCAATTTGGTTTCAAGACTACTGCGCTTCCCCGTTGGTGGTCGGCCGATTTCCACCCTTGATCTATCGGGAGTGCCCACTGACATCGTCGATGTCGTTGTGTCTTTATTAAGCCGGTTGGTTTTTGACTTTGCCATGTGGAGTCGCCATCACGCAGGCACAACCCCTATCTTGCTTGTCTGCGAGGAAGCCCACCGCTATGTGCCGCACGCAAATCTTGATGCGCGCATCCAATCCGCACGCAAGTCGCTGGAACGCATCGCCAAAGAGGGCCGCAAATACGGGGTTTCGCTTGGGTTGGTATCCCAAAGACCGTCAGACCTATCAGAGGCTGTCCTAAGTCAGTGCGGGACAATAATTTCCATGCGTCTTAATAATGCTGTGGACCGACAGTTTGTCACGGACAGCATGCCGGACGGGGCGGAAAATTTCTTGGCGGCGCTGCCAACCTTGCAAAACCGGGAATGTATTGTAGCAGGAGAAGGCGTTGCATGCCCCATGCGAGTACAGCTTGATTTCCTTGATGAACACAGGCGCCCGGCAAGTGATGACCCCCGTTTTAGCCATGCATGGCGACAGGATGTTGACTGCCTTAATGATTTGGTAAACGATACCATAGATAACTGGAGGCGGGGGATAAGGTAGGAGAGATCAGTGAGCCTTGGAATAAACGTCCATTATGAAATTCTAGGGCGTCGTGGCTCAAGCTGGACCATCATCACCGTTATTGATGACCGTAAAAGCGCCACCGAAAAGGCCAAGAAACTATGGAGTAGCAAGCGCTATAATGGCGTTAGGGTTATCAAAGAAACCTATAATAAACACGACCATGATTTCTCATCCGTTGAAATATATTCGCGTGGCTCAGGCGCAAAAAAATCTAAATATGATCAAACCGGGCAAGTTACGCCTTGCCTGACACCGGATGATCTCTATAGCCCCGACGGGCGGCGGTCTATTTGGGAACTTCTCGCGAACACGCTCAAGGATTGGCGCATAACCCCAACTGAACTGCTTCATAGTCTTGATCATTATTATAAACTGTTCAACATGGATACGAAGCTGCAAAATGCTGTCCAGCGCACGGCTGTCGCCTTCGACAGCGAACAGGGATCAATTCAAAACCGTATGCGTAAAATCTACAGGGTGATTGATGCCTCTGTCGAGATAATGAAAAGCACGCAAAAGTCGGTCCCGTCCTTGGCTACGGGGCGCCTCAAGCCAGTGATTGAACGCCTTGAAAAAAAATCCAATAAACGCTTTTTGTTAATTTCGTCGATTGTTGAATATCTGCGCCCTGCCATAACTCTTAGTGATAAATTTGGTCGGGTTGCTGTTTTTCTAACCCATTCACGCCCCGACTGGGTGATAGAAATTCTAGACCAATTAATCTCTGAATTTATGCAACATTCTTCGGTGCTGGATAGCCTTTTAGGCGAAAAGGACGATCGTGGTGCCTTTATGATTGAAATCGCGCATTTACAATCTGGCCACCTGAGCGACCTCAATGCCGGAAATTGGGCTTTTAAATTTTCCGATGAAGCGCTGCGCTTAAACGGATTTTTGGCAGACAATATGCTGCCGCTTACGGCTCATATATTGTTTGATCGCCTAAAGGCCGAGATATTATCCCCCGAACCTGTGTGTGACGGGGGGCTGATATCTCAGTTGAAAATCTTAAATGAAATGCAAGCGATTGTTCAAAAGCTTCATAATGATATACATGCCCTTGATGCTATCAATGAAGACCTCGCAGCGCGCGCCGGACGTCTGATCAACAGCCAATCTATTTCAGACCTGATCCACAGCATTCACAACCCTCTAGAGCAGATACACGCGCTTCTTGACCTTGAAAGGGTAACAATTGGCATGTCAAACAAGCGTATTGTCGCCAATTTTATCCTGCCAATTTTATCACGACCAGAGCATGAACCCATTTTTATAGGGTTAGACAACCAGCCAATTCAGCGCATGAATGAACTGGTGGAGCTGCAAACCAAGGTTATGTCCACCGACCTTACAGAAATGCACCGCCGCAAAATTGGTGAAAAACTGGATTCTTTTTGCCGCACCATTTTGGATAACACGCAAATCCTTAAAAAGCTTCACCAGCTAGATGTGTCTCTGCAAGAAAAGGCCATAAAAATATTGGGGATGTTGGCCGATCAATATTTCACGGCCGGTGACTGCCGGGACCGAGCCGAACTTCAAGTGCGGCTATATATGAAACAGCAGGGCTTCACCGATGGTTTGATCAGCGGTATGAAACGCAAAAAAGCAGAGCGGGCTTTGTTGGATTTCCGGGATTTGCTGGCGCGTGCAGGTATTCATCAGGTTGAACCAGAAGACGAAGCGCCGTCAGAACCGGGCCGCGCTGTAAATTCAACTGATTGTCTGGAGGAAGACCCGACAGGGGCATCTTCGGAAACAAACGAGGCCTTTTCTGAAGACGCCTCAAGCGCAAGCGCAAACGAAGACGCAAATACGGATGCGCTAAAAAGCAAATAGTTTTAAAAGTCTGAAATAATGCCGTTATTTTCCCAGTCCCCATACCGTGTGGGTTCTGGCCCGTCGCGCCCCCCATATTCTTTGGCTTTTGCTTTCACCAAAGGGGGTAATGCTTCTGACGTTTCTGTTGTTCTTATAGTTTCTGGTGTTTCTAGTTTGGTTGCATCATGGCTAGAATCAGCCGGTTTAGGCGCGCGCGTTTGCTTTGTTTCGGCGGAGGGGGTCTTGCTCATGCTCTTATCCTAAACCTTACGGCCATCCATTGGCCCTGACAGGCCTTCTTTATGGGCTCTATACCAAAAATATCCTGCCACCACAGCCACAACAGCTGGCAATATCATACCAAATTCACCCATATACAGGCGTGTATTATCATATTTTATGGTCATTTCGCCAAAGATAGAAATCACATAGGCATTGTGAGAGGCGTGCAAGATTGTCGCTGTCCAAACTGAGCCTGATTTTAACCGTAGATAGGTTAGGATGAAAGACATGCCTATGGTCATAACCGTGAAATTCAGCATCTGCATATCAAGACCGTAAGGCCCTGCATTATATTTGGTATTATAAATCAGCGGTGCGTGCCACGCGGCCCACAAAAGCCCCACCAATACCGACGTAACCGGAAAGGAAAAGCGCCGCATCAGGTGCGGGGTTAAAAATCCGCGCCAACCCAGTTCTTCCCCAAGTGCGGCGGCGATGCGCCAAACCATGCCCACCAGACCAAACATCACAACGGCAAACACGATCACTTGCGTATCCGACCAGCCAGCCAGACCCAAAAATTCACCAACACCCGCGATATATTTCGGATTTACAGCCCCGGCCAAGCCAGAGCCCCACAAAATACCGTACGCCACAAGGCCGTATAAAATAGGCAAAAAATAAGCAACCAAGTGCCAGCGATTTTCGCCCCATGACCACCCAAGAGACTGAACATTGATCCCTTTAATCTTACATGTTGCAAGCGCAGCTAGGCCGGGCGCCCACATTAAAGCCACCATATAATGACGGCGCAGCCCCAAATATATTGTCAGATAATAGCCAGCGGCCGAAAAAATAGCCAACATCAGCAAAAACACACCGACCGAAGCAAAAGGGGGGCTTCTCAATATTATATTATCCTTTTGGGTCTCTGGCATATTATGCCCTTTTTTGCTCACAAAACTGATACTCTACAGGACTTAATCGCGCCGAACTATATATGCCAAACGGGCTTAGGCGGTGTTATCCTTGTTTTCAACTGTCGTGTTCGGGCCTTAAAACAGGTCTAACCCAGCTTTAAGTGTCCCTTCAACCTCGGTCCTATGCAATGAAAACGCGACCAACCGATGCAAGCACGCGCCGTATTGAATAAACCGCGCCCCCTTTTAAAGCCCGTGCAGCGATGACTTTAGGTCTTTTAACGACACCTCAGGGCGTGCACCCAAGTGCGAAATCACCTCAGCCGCCGCCATGCCGCCAAGCACTGCGCACTCTTTTAGGCTGTGCCCATTGGTATAACCATAAAGAAACCCCGCAGCATATAGATCCCCAGCACCCGTTGTATCTTGCACGGTCGCGGGGCCTGCCGCCACAGAGATCGCTGCGTCTTTTGTCACAACAACCGACCCTTGCTCGCCGCGCGTAATTGCCGCCAATTTACCAACCTTTTGAACCTGCGCTACTGCGGTCTCAAAATCATCCACTTCATAGAGCGCTTTAATCTCGTCTTCGTTGGCGAACAATATATCGACCTGACTGTGGACCAAATCCAGAAATTCTTCCCGGAAACGACCAACACAGAAACTATCTGACAGCGATAAAGAGACCTTGCGCCCTGCTTCGTGCGACAGATCAAACGCCTTTAAAACTGCGGCTTTCATGGTGGGGCTGTCCCACAGATAACCTTCCACATAGAGAACCTCTGCATCCGCAACCACATCGGCTGTCACATCATCTGGCGTTAATTCTATGCAGGCCCCAAGAAATGTATTCATTGTGCGCTGAGCATCCGGCGTCACGAGGATCATGCTGGTCGCGGTCGGAGCGCCCTCAAGCGATGGGGCGGTTTCAAACGAAACCCCAACGGCGCGAATATCATGGGTAAAGACAGTGCCAAGCTGATCATTATGCACTTTGCCAATATAGCCCGCTTTTCCGCCAAGCGAGGCAATGCCCGCTGCTGTGTTGCCTGCCGACCCGCCAGAACGTTCCATGGCTGGCGGCATATCTGCGTATATTGCAGCACTGGTTTTAGCGTCCACCAACATCATCGATCCTTTGATGCGCTCGTGCTTTTCCAAAAACTGATCATCAACACGCGCGATAATATCCACAATTGCATTGCCCATACAGAGGACCTGAGTGCCAGCCGCCATAAATCATCCTTTCAAAGAATTAGGAGAAAAATTACCTTAACCGCAGAATAGAAAAGCACTGCGGGATTGCAAGCAGCTTGTGTTCTTCTTATCTTTAGGCAAAGGCCAAAAAAAATAAAAACTGATCAGCGAGGATAAATCTTATGCTTGGTACCGCCATCAACCGATCTTGGCAGCAGATGCTGCACCCTAAATTCCGAAGTGTGTTTTTAACCGCTGTCTTAGCTGCTGCGGTTACGCTTGGCCTTTTGCTATTTCTTTTAAACGCCTTTTGGCCCGACAGCATCCATATAGGCTGGGATTGGCTGGATGAATACGGCGACTATATAGCCTCAGCGGGCTTTTGGTTCGTCGCGGGGACCGGGTCTTACTTGCTGTTTCCCGGGGTTATGACCATGGTAATGGGGCTGCTGACCGACAAGATCGCCGATGCCGTTGAGGAAGAATATTATCCCAACCGTATCGGAGGCCGCGAAGTACCATATGGCGATCTGGTTATAAGTGCCGCCAAACTTGCTCTTATTATGCTGCTTATAAACCTGATCTTTCTTATCCCATATATCATCCTATTTTTCATGGGTGGTTTTGGGTTTATCCTGTTATTCATTGCTGTGAACGGCTTGCTGTTAGGCCGCGAATATTTTGAAATGGTTGCCATTCGTCATATGAACCGCCGAGACATGAATGCGCTTAGAAAGGCCAATAGTGGCCGTATATTCACAGGGGGGGCTGTGATCGCCGCTATGTTCATGGTGCCGATACTGAATATTCTCGCCCCGATTATCGGTGCGGCTGTGATGACACATATTTTCCATCATGTCGCTGATCGTTCGCAAAGCCGGGTGCGCGGCTGATGGGCTTATGGGTAAATATACGGCCCCTAGAGGCCATCCGCCTTATGCCGTTTTTTCTGCTTTCAGCTTGCATGGGAATAAATGCTAGCCCGGACACATCCGCCGCACCCCAGCCCGGCCCAGTTGATACACCGACAGTGACCCAAGACAGCATCAAGCCTCCCGGTCCAAGCCCACAAAAATTAGTGTCCCTACCGCCGGTGAAGCCGTCACGCCTTAAAGGACTGAACCCAAAACAAGTGCAAGCGCTTGTTGGGCCGCCGTCTTTAGTCCGGCGAGACGGGCCGGTGCAAGTGATGCTTTTTGAAACAAAAAGCTGTGTGTTTGAAGTCATCTTTTTCGAGCCCCAAGCAGGGGCCTATTTCCGTGCACAGCAGGTGCAAGCCCGCACCCTGCGCGGCCATGATACAGATGCCGCCGCCTGCCTTGCTCGCGTTTTACCGAACGGGCAGTGGCTGGACGACACGTCTGGGCTGGGCTAGTTTAAAAGACTGGGCTAGGTTAAGGCTGAACTGGGTTAAGGCTGAACTGGGCCAAGGCTGGCAAACGCCTTATATAGTCAGGGCTAGGGAGGCCATTGATGGAAAAACTCGATCTTGATCTGGGCACTATCATCAAACTTGTGATCTGGAGCATTGCTGTCGGCGCTCTTTTATATTGGCTGGAATGGAGCACAGGGGACATTCTTGGCTGGATATCAAATAAAGTTGCGAGTATCTGGAGCTGGTTCGCGGGCACTGGGCTTAATTATATGCTCTTGGGCGCTACAATTGTAGTTCCTGTCTTTATAATTTCCCGCCTGAGGCGGCGCTAAGAATGGCGGGCCTGTATGATGCAAACCACCAGGGCGAACGGCTGTATGCAGCTGCGACCACACGCAACCGCGACGTTATTTTTGATGCTCTATCGCCTCATTTAGGACAAAGCGGCACACTTTTCGAAGTGGCAAGCGGCACCGGTGAGCATGCAGCCCATATGGCCCCAATGCTGCCGAACCACCACTGGCAACCGAGCGATATTGATAGCGGTCATTTGGCCAGCATAAATGCGTGGCGCACACAAGTTGGTACAGACAACTTTCTGCCTGCACGCCGATTTAATGTGCTTGAGCATGACTTTCATAATCCAGCCTTGCCTGCACCCCTGCGGGCTATTCTCGCAATCAATCTTATTCATATTGCGCCGTGGATTGTAGCAGAGACACTTATCAGCAAAGCGGGGGCGGCCCTGAAAAAGGGAGGCTTTCTTTTTATGTATGGGCCCTACAAACGTGACGGCGCGCACACAGCACCCTCTAACGAACACTTTGATGCATCCCTAAAGTCCCGCAACGAAAATTGGGGGGTGCGCGATATGGAGGCCGTGGTTTCGCTTGCGGAAAAGGCCGGGTTCGGCTCACCAAAAATCACGGCAATGCCAGCCAATAACTTTGCGCTGGTTTTCCCCAAATAACCGCTGGGTTTGGTCATTCACCGAAGACATAATCGCCAAAATACTAAGATTAAGTTGAGACGGCTTGCTTTGCATTCACACCGTCATTGGCTTCGCCTTTAAGGTCATAATGCTTTGAATACCGTTTCGCGATACGCTCAACAGGCAACAAGATAAACACATCCGTCGTGCCAAACTTTTTGTCCACCACCGCACCGTCCCCAAAAAAGCAGCCAAGCCTGAGATAACCTTTAACAAGGGGCGGTAAGGCGCGGCGGGCCATTCTGGCGTCCACCGTGTCACTTGGTGTCACATTCATGTCCACATGCAAACCCTCTAAAGCCTTTACTTTAAAGTCGTCTGGCACAAGATAATTATGATAAAGATAGCTGAAAGCCTCAGCAAACTCTGAGGGGTCTGTGCCTTCAAAGCTGGCACAGCCAAACATATAGGCGATATTATATTCCTTGAGAAATTCAGCAATGCCCTGCCACAGAAGGTTAATCGTCGCGGATGAACGGTAATTGGCATGCACACAAGAGCGCCCTAATTCAAGAAGCTGCTTGCCTTCACCCATCTCTGCTTTGAAGCTTTCCGTCATCAAAGGCGAGAGATCAAATTCACTGGCGGAATAAAACCCTTTCTGTGCCTCGGCAATTTCTTGGCGCAAAAGCCGGTAGGTGCCAACAACGCGCTCGCCCTCAAGCTTGTCATGATCAATCACCAAAAGATGGTCACAAAATTCGTCATACGGATCAATATCGCGCTTGGTTAGCCGCATTGTATCATCAGGCTGTGCGTCCATTTCTTCATAAAAGATTTGGTACCGCAATCGCTGGGCGTTCAGAATTTCATCAAATGAACGTGCAAGCCGCACTTCGATATTACCTTTGCGCACATACGTACGGGCCCCCACCATCGACTGCGCAGCAGCCACATCGGGCTGTATCGGGGCATATGGTTTTTTCATCGAACGATCCTAATTCATACTCAGCTGAGACGCTTATAAGGCGCATCTGTAGCGTATCTATTACACGGATACGACAGGACTATGACATCACAAGACCGGCATTGTCTTCACTTTTTCTAGAGCAAACCTTTGTCTTTGTGTGACACTCTCTGTCACACTGCTGTGTTCGCGCGGATGTTTTTGCGCCAAAGCACCAGTAAAACCAAAAGGCCCGGCACAGCCAACAGTGTTGAAAACATAAAAAACTCAATCCAGCCCAGTTCGTTAGCAATATAGCCAGAGGGGAAACCAAACAAGGCGCGGGCCTGATTAGACAATGATGATAAAAGTGCATATTGGGTTGCGGTAAACGACAAATTACACAAGCTTGACAGGTACGCGATAATCACCGTGCCGCCCAGCCCTGACGCAAAATTCTCCGCGCCGACAGTAATGGCAAGCGCTGTCACATCCCCCTGCATAGTCGCAAGCCACGCAAAGACCAAATTGGTCAACATCATCAAGACGCCCGTAATGAACAAAGACCGAAAAACCCCTGCCCAAACATAGAGCCAACTGCCCATGATGATGCCAATCCAAAGAGCGATGGTGCCCACCAGCTTGTTAGCATTGGCAATATCTATTTCATTATAACCAAGATCGACAATCAACGGGGCTGTCATAATGGCTGTTACAGCATCTCCCGCTTTTACCAGCAGAATGAACAGCAAGATCAACCACCAGTTTGGCCGCAGCATAAATTCCTTAAAAGGCAGCACGACCGATTCGTAGAGCCACAGAAGAAATTTATTCTCGCTTTTGTGGGCGCTATGTTCTTTTGCTAAGAAAGCACTGGTCGGATGGTCTGGCTCACCGATCCATAAAGCAGCAAGCGCGCCCGGCAACAATAAAATAATCAGCGAGAAAATCGCCAACGACCAGCCAAAATAGTTTGCAATCACCAAAACACCGTAACCGGCAATTAGGTTTCCGGCCCTATAGCCAAGCCCATACATGGCCGCGCTCTGGCGCTGTTGGTCTGGTTCAATAATCTCAATACGGTAAGCATCAATGATAATATCTTGGGTCGCAGATAAAAACCCAATGCCCGCAATGATCAAAGCAATCATTTCAATGTCACTATCAGGCGAAAGGCGCGATAGATAAACGATCAGAAAAAGCATTGGGACTTGCACAAGAAAAAGCCAGCTTCGCCGCTGACCCAAAAACCGGTGGATCATCCCTAATTTTGCACGGTCAATCACAGGCGACCACAAAAACTTCCAAGCATACGGTGTTGTGGCGAGGGCGAACATGCCCACGGTTTTTTTATCTACACCGTATTTTGACAGCCAAAAGCCGGTGATGCTGATCACAAGTGTCAATGGGAAACCGCTGGTCATACCAAACAGAAAAGCTGTTAAAACCGGCTTTTCAAAATAAGATAAAAAGCCCTCATGCTTGCTGGCAAGATGCTGAAAAAAACTCATGCTTTTAACCTTTCGGCGTCCACAACAACCCACAGGCCTTTGGCCTTTGCCACCAAAGAGCCGTCCGCACTGAAAACGGCGGTGCCGCACGTGCGCTTGCGCCCAGAGCCGCCCATATCCCAACCGATCACGGTGGCCGCACCACTAGCGGGCAATGGAGCGAAAATTTCGGCGGTTAAACGCGCCAAAAGCGCTGGCTCTCCGGGTGCGCATGCATAATATCCGGGGCAATCAAGCGCAGACCACAGGATTTCAGGCCGCACAGCGCCTTTTGTATCAGCATAATCCCTATCAAGCCGCCACTGTGCAGCAACCATACCGGGCTTGCCGTCCACCAACTTGGTGTGAATGCACAGACCGTCTGGGTGGTCACGGTTTTGCCCACACACAAAACAGGTACCAAAGGGGGCGAATGTTTTTGGCCGGCCGGGAGCGTCCACCGGATCCCCTGCCATAACCAAAGGGCTGGGCACGCACGGGACATCAAGGTCAAGCGTGGTCTCAAAGGCGCTGCCCACCAACTGTTCACCGTCTAACAGGCGCGCCTTACCAGAGACAACATCAACTATAAGGGCCGTCTCTAAAGGAGGCGGCACCTTCAGGCTGGCCTCGACCGCGCCGTCCAAATGCATAGCCATCACACCACATGAATAGCCTCCATTCGCGCTTTTTGGTGGACCTTTGTAGCGTGCATCAATGGTTATGTTCGTGATCATAAAATACTCCCCGTTGCCCCTTTGTAGGTGGGAAGTCCCAAAGCGCGCAAGATGATCCTTAGTTTTAGCTTTAATTACCGCCCCATTGGCAGTATGAAACGCGCATGAGCAAACAAAATCTTAAAAGTGGCCTAAGGGCCCGCGAAGTCGCTGTCCGTACGCTGATGGCTGTGACCCTGAAAAATCGCCCGTTCGATGTCGCGCTAGACGAGATGGCAGGTCAAGCTGGCCTAAGCCCTCGTGACCGGGCGTTTGTGCTAAACTTATTGATGCTATGCCTCAGGCGCTACGGCAGTCTCAAGGGCTTGCTCGCAAGTTTGATGAACACTGGCCTGCCAAAGAATGCCACATGGACAGAAGCGGCCCTTTTAACAGGGCTTGCACAAATACTTTTGATGCGCACAGCAGATTATGCCGCTGTCAATGAGACTGTAACTTTAGTGAAAAACCTGGAGGGAAAAGAAGCTGGCTTTTCCGGACTTGTGAATGCCGTTTTGCGCCGCGCCAGCCGTGAACAGGAAAAACTGACACAAAAACTGAATAAATGGCCCGCCCAAGACCTGCCGAAATGGCTGTTCGATAGCTGGGCTGGTTCCTACGGAAAAGATGTTGCTGCTGCGATAGCGCGCACGCTTCAGAATACACCGCCCTTAGATATCAGCCTCAAACCTGATCTGGATGCCGTAAGTTGGGCCAAGCAACTTGACGCTGAAATCACACCAACGGGTACGCTAAGGCGTGCAGTGGGTGATGTCACGGCACTGCCCGGTTACGACGAGGGCCACTGGTGGGTGCAAGATATGGCAGCGGCCATTCCAGCAACACTGCTAAAGGATGTGGCCGGCAAAAACATCCTTGACCTCTGCGCAGCGCCCGGCGGTAAGACCATGCAGCTTGCAGCGATGGGGGCCAAGGTTACCAGCGTTGACCGCAACAAAAACCGCCTCAAGCGGCTTATCAACAACCTCGAGCGCACCAAGCTAGAGGCAGAAATTATCAACGGTGACGCAGCCCGTTATGTGGCCAATACCCCCATTGATCATATCCTTCTTGACGCTCCTTGCAGCGCAACGGGTACACTGAGGCGCAACCCAGATGTGATCTGGACAAAAAGCGAAGACGATGTAAAAGCCCTCTCTGGGGCGCAAGCGCGCATCCTTGACCATTCTTTCAAGCTGCTGCCAAAAGGTGGAACGCTTGTTTACTGCGTATGTTCACTGGAGGCATCTGAGACCGTAGACCAGATCACTAACTTTCTCAAACGCAGCCCTGCAGCCAAACGAACGCCAATTGAACCCCATGAGGTTGGAGGCCTTGTTGAACTGATCACCGAGGCCGGTGATCTACTGTGCTTGCCCTCTATGATGGCAGACGCAGGGGGCATGGACGGCTTTTATGCAGCAAGACTGACGCGAGAATAACGTCCCGTTTTCCGGCTATTGTTTTCCACTTGAATTTATCGGCAAAATCCGTGCGGACGCCTTGCAGCAAGCGGGCTTTCTTGGTATGGGTGCCCCATGCAGAAACCAACCCGAATTGCTCCGTCCATCCTATCCGCTGATTTTGCGAAATTGGGTGAAGAAGTGCGCGCTATTGATGCCGCTGGTGCCGACTATATTCATATTGATGTGATGGATGGGCATTTTGTCCCAAACATCACCATCGGTCCTGATGTGGTAAAAGCGCTGCGCCCCCATAGTGACAAAGTTTTTGATGTGCATCTCATGATCGCACCCGTTGATCCCTATATCGAAGCTTTCGCCGCAGCGGGTGCGGATATTATCACGGCCCATGTTGAGGCCGGACCCCATATCCACCGCACTTTGCAAGCCATCAAAGGGCAAGGTGTGAAAGCGGGCGTATCTCTGAACCCTGGAACTCCTGCCTCGGTAATTGACTATCTGTACGACCAGCTGGATTTAATCCTTGTAATGTCTGTTAATCCGGGCTTTGGCGGTCAATCGTTCATCTATAGTCAGTTGAAAAAAATTGAGGCTATTCGCGAGCGTATTGATACATTAGGGCTGGATATTGACCTGCAAGTGGACGGCGGCGTAAATGAAAACACTGCATCACAAGTGGTATCTGCCGGAGCCGACCTATTGGTCGCGGGCAGCGCTACCTTCAAAGGTGGCCCAGACAAATACGCCGAAAATATTGCCGCGCTCAAGGGCGCAAAATAGTAAGATACGCACACCAGATTTAGGGGCAGGGCGGTGAACGCAGCCTTCGATCAAATCGCCGGTTTTTCGTCCAGTGCGCCCTTGTCGCGCAGTTCACTTGTGCGCGATACCAGTCAAGGCCTGATCGCAGGCGCACTCAAACGGCTGGGACGTAGCATCCGCGAACGGGGTTACGGCACACAGCTTTATAACCACAGACTAAAAGGCCGGCATCCGGTTCAAATTATCGGAAGCCCAGACGACCCAGCCCCGGGAAATGCAACCCTTGGATCAGCCATTTTTGGCGGTGATATGCTGCACTGCGGCGAACAAGTGCGGATCAGCCCAAATTTTTGGCAAGACATCCACAAGGCTTCCTCTGAATTTCAGCGCTATGCCCATAGTTTTCACTGGCTTCAAGATTTAGCACAAACAAATGACCAGAAAAAAGCCCGCGATGCCGCAGAAACAATATTGGCTTGGTGGATACCGGTCGGCGAATTCTGGCAGCCAGACATCTGGGCCGCAGAAACTTTAGCGCGCCGCCTGATCAATTGGTTGGCACACGCCCCTTTAATTCTATCATCTAGCGATCTTGTGTACCGGTCTGCTACCTTGCTTGCTATGGCTCGCCAAACCCGGCACCTCATGCGCTCACACGGTGATGCCGCAGATGGGCTGCCACAAATCTATACGGCCACCGCCCTCACGCTTGCTGGCCTTTTGTTGCCCGGCGGAGAGGGATGGTATGCGCGCGGTGTCAAAACACTAGAGAAAAACATCAAAGGCTTCATCCTGCCCGACGGTGGACCTAACAGTCGTAACGCCGCAGATGCCATCCGCACCATGCAGCTATTGATCCTTGTGCGCAGCGCCATGATTGATACAAACGGCGACCTGCCGCCTTGGGTGCAAATAACACTTGATCGGATTGCGCCTTTTGTTCGCACTATGCGTCACGGGGATGGTGCTTTTGCCCAAATTGGCGGTGTATCTGCCGAAGGCAGCCACGGCACGGATGCCATTCTCGCGGCCTCAGAAGCGCGGGGGAAAGCCATTGAAAATGCGGCCCATGTGGGTATTCAGCGGCTACAAATGCGAACCAGTTGCATGATTATGGACTGTGGCCCCCCACCCAAACCAAGCCTGTCTGAAAAAGCCCATGCCAGCACCGGAGCCTTTGAATTTTCCAGCGGCCAAGACCGGATATTTGTCAATATGGGGCCGGCCTCAGCCAAAGGGCCGGTCGCTCAATTGGCAACCCTGTCGCGGGCTACTGCAGCCCATAATACACTGATCATTTCTGACCGGAACAGTAGCCGTATTCTGGAAAATGGCCGCATCGGAAAAGGGGTAAGGGAAACCCTAACCCTCCGGGAAAGTATAGAAGACGGTGGGCGCATCAAAGTGATGCATGATGGCTACCTAAAACGCTTTGGCGTTAAACACGAACGCACACTTACACTAACCAAAGACGGTAAAAAATTATCCGGCTCAGACAGGCTCTTCGGTCCAAAACATAAAAAACTTAAGGGCCAAACGGTTCTTCTGCGCTTCCACCTACATCCGCATGTTCAGGCACACGTGGCCCCTGACGGACGTATTTCACTGGAAACACGCAGCGGGAAAATATGGATATTCCAAGCCCTCGGCTCGGATATAAACCTTGAAGACAGCCTATATCTGCCTCAGCCCGATAGCCCTACGCCAACACAGCAAATCACGGTCAAAATGCCCGTAAAAACAAACGAAACACCCCAATGTGATTGGGTATTAAGTGAAATGGACACCTGATCTTGCAGTGGGTGCAAGGGCAGTGTCTGGAAAAGTAAATAAGGTTTTCACACATGAATAAAGTCACTATCAAGCGCGCCCTTCTTTCCGTTTCAGATAAAACCGGCCTGCTCGAACTTGGCCAAGCCCTAAGGGATGCGGGCGCTGAAATCCTATCGACCGGCGGCTCGGCTAAGGCGCTTAGGGATGCAGGCATCGAAACCACCGAAGTTGCTGATCACACAGGCTTCCCCGAGATGATGGATGGACGCGTCAAGACATTGCATCCGAAAATCCACGGTGGCTTGCTCGCGCTTCGCGACAATGCCGGTCATGTGGCGTCAATGAAAGAGCACAATATCGGGGCTATTGATCTGGTTGCGATCAATCTTTATCCGTTCGAGGCCACCGTAAAATCCGGAGCAGATTTTGAAACCTGCATTGAAAACATTGATATCGGCGGCCCTGCGATGGTGCGCTCAGCCGCAAAAAACCACGGCTTTGTTACAATCCTTACCGACCCAGCCGATTATGCTGGTGTGATCAACGAGATTAAATCAGAGGGCGGCACCACACTGGATACACGGCGCAAACTTGCTGCCAAAGCTTACAGCCGCACCGGAGCCTATGACGCCGCCATTGCCCAGTGGTTTGCCCAAGAAAATGGGGACACTTTCCCTGATCGTCTGCCTTTTGCTGGTACAAAGGTCCAAAACTGCCGTTACGGTGAAAACCCGCACCAAAACGCGGCCTTTTACAAAAACAGCGAAGATCGCCCCGGCATCGCCACCGCGACCCAGCACCAAGGCAAAGAGCTGTCCTATAATAATCTAAATGATACCGACGCAGCCTTTGAACTGGTAAGCGAATTCCACAGAAGCACACCAACAGTTGCCATCATTAAGCACGCCAATCCGTGCGGCGTAGCGACCGGCGCCAGCTTCACCGAGGCCTATATCAAGGCGCTGAAATGCGACCCTGTGTCAGCCTTTGGCGGCATTGTCGCGCTGAACGGCACTTTAGACGCTGATACAGCTACTGAAATCGTGAAAGTTTTCACTGAGGTGATTATCGCGCCAGACGTCACTGAAGATGCCAAGGCCATCATCGCGGCTAAGAAAAACCTCCGTTTATTAACCACTGGCGGTATGCCTGATCTGAAGCAAAGTGCAAAAATGATGAAATCCGTGTCGGGTGGCTTTCTGGTGCAAGACCGGGACACCGGCTGCATCACGGCGGATGACCTGAAAATTGTTACCGAGCGCGCACCAACAGACAGGGAACTCACTGATATGCTGTTCGCTTTCAAAGTGGGCAAACATGTGAAATCAAACGCGATTGTTTATGTACGCGACGGCATGACGGTCGGCATCGGGGCCGGGCAAATGAACCGCAAGGACAGCAGCCGCATCGCCGCGATGCGCGCCGGAGAGGCCGCCGAGATGGCAGGCGACGCCGAAACCTTGGCAAAAGGCTCGGTCGTGGCATCTGACGCCTTTTTCCCCTTCGCTGACGGTTTACTGGCAGCAGCAGAGGCTGGCGCCACCGCCGTGATACAGCCGGGCGGCAGTATGCGCGATCAAGACGTCATCGACGCCGCGAACAAAGCTGGCCTCGCCATGGTCTTCACCGGCATGCGCCACTTTAAGCACTAATATGTGCCGTTCATTAACACTGGGTGGGTTGGGCAGAGCTGACCCACCTGAAAACGTCAGCATCACACCCACGCATCTGATACCCTTGTCGGCCAATCTGGCTTGACGCTGGCACGGTTGGTGTGTTTAGTTTTTTGTGAAACCTATTTAACATAGCCTAAACCAATGAGACGCACCTGTGCAAAGATCCCTCATCATTATAGATGACTTTTTAGACGACCCGTATCAACTGCGGGCGGCGGCACTGGCACAGGAATATCCAACGCCGGAGGAAAAACAGCCTTTTCCGGGTAAAAACTCCAAATTCGCGCAACCCATCAATGGGCTTGATGCAATCTTATCAAAAGTGGTTGGAGAGCCACTAGTCCCTGTTAAAAATACCTGTCACGGCAAATTCAGGCTGGCTCTGGAAGGGGAAAAAGGCCTCCACGGTATTCATATCGATAATTGCCACTGGACCGCTGTATTATTTCTAACTCTGCCGGAAGACTGCCAAGGCGGCACCCATTTATACCGCCATAAAGCAACAGGAACGGACGCCGTTGACCCTTCAAATTTAGCCCAGATTGGCTTAACGGATCAGGCAGATTTTGAAGATAAATTCTTAATTCCGCAAACCAATGACCTAAGCAAATGGGAAGAGATAATGACCGTCCCCATGCGGTTTAACCGGCTTGTAATTTTCCGGTCCCTCCAGTGGCACGATGCGGGCATCAGCTTTGGGGATTGTAAGGAAAACGGCCGTCTTGTGTATCTTTGCGTCTATAATCACGCGGATTACGTCTATCGCGGTGGCATTCAATAATATCTAAGCCGTCCAAAGCGGTCACTCTCCCGCGCTGCGTATCAGATTTTCAAAGAACGTCACTTGCGCCGCAACTGCCTCAACTGAAATAGCCTCATTCGTGCCGTGAATGCGTTTTAAATCTTCCAGTTTAAAAACAAACGGCATAAAGCGGTAAACATCATCCGAAACCACCCCATAATGTCGGCCGTCCGTGCCTTGAACCGTAAGCGTTGGAGCAGTGGGCATGGGGCCAAATGTCTGGGCCACAGCCTTTGCAATCAAACGGTAGCCTTCGCCGTCAACTGACGACATTGATGTTGCTTCCCGCCCCCCAAGCTGGGTGATAGTAACCCGAGGATCCCCCACAATTTCCGCAGCACGCGCCTTCACACGCGCCACACTGTCCCGGGGGTGGATGCGGTAATTGACAATCGCCTCGCCATACTGGGGCAAAATATTGGTTTTAATCCCGGCTTTCATCATGGTGAATGCGGTCGTTGTATGCATGAAGGCCGCCATTGTGGGGCTTTTCGCCAATTGGTCCCGCAGTAAAGGCCGCGTTGCCCACAGGTTGGCAATAGCAACGCGCTTGGTGAAATCCATTTCAGGGGCAACGGCTGTCAAAAGTGCTTCAAGATTTTCATCAAGCACCAACGGATAAGGGGTGTCCGTCACTAAATAACCTGCACGCGCCGCCAAACTGGCTGCCGTAAACGCTTTGGGCGCCGACGAATGGCCGCCTTCATCTTCAGCGGAAAATTTCAGCGAGACCGACCCTTTCTCACCAAGCGAGATTAAAGCAAGCGGCGACTGAACACCCGGCACCGCGCCTTTGACCATCGCAGAGCCTTCATCCACCGCCCACGCCAACTGAACGCCGCGCTTTTGGAGCATGCCTGCCATCACTTTGGCGCCCTTGTCGCCACCAAGTTCTTCATCGTGCCCAAACATAAAATAAATGTCCCGGTCAGGCGTGAAGCCTTTACTGATCAAGCGCTCTGCAGCTTCCATCAGGCTGATTAAAATGGCTTTGTCATCCATAGCGCCGCGACCCCACAGGATGCCATTTTCATCAATGACGCCATCAAACGGCGGGTGTGTCCAGTCCTTCAGCCCATACTTGGGAACGGGTACAACATCCATATGCGCCAAAAGTGCGATTGGCTTTTTATCGGAAGGTCTGGCGGCAGGCCAGCGGTACATCAGTGAATAGTCACTTACAATTTCGCGCTCTACCGCCGCATGCACCTTGGGGTAAGTGACGGCCAAAAAATCCCGGAAACCAACAAAGGCTGCTTCATCGGGCTTGGCCTCCAAGCTATAGCTAACGGTTTGAAACTGAATTGCTTTTGAGAGATTACCTCCGATGCGCGCAACCTCATCGGGTGAAATATTTGGCATCTGCAACGCCACCGGTGCCCGCGCTGGCAACAGTATCACTGTTCGACCCACCGCCAGTGCCGCAACAGCAAGCACCGCCAATGCCAAAAACTTCAAAAACGTCAAAACCCGCATATCTGTCTTCCCAGTATGTGTCCCTACATTAGACGTAGCGCGGCTACAGGGCTAATCCAATCAAATTGTTTTGTCTTTGAATTTGCAAATGTCTGTGAGCTTGCATTTTGTGCACTCTGGTTTGCGGGCTTTACAAATATAACGGCCGAGTAAGATCAACCAGTGATGAGCATGAAGCTGAAAAGGTTCAGGGATTACTTTCATCAGTGCATCTTCAACCCGGTCAACATTTTTACCGGGCGCAAGGCCGGTTCGGTTCGATACACGGAAAATATGGGTGTCCACGGCGCACGTTGGCTGGCCAAAGGCAATGTTCAAGACAACATTCGCGGTTTTGCGGCCCACGCCCGCCAGCGCTTGTAATTCCTCACGGGTTTCAGGCACTTTGCTGTCATGCTTTTCAATCAGCGCGCGGCACAACTTAATAACATTCTCAGCTTTTGAATTATAAAGCCCAATGGTTTTGATATAATCCTTCAGGCCGTCAACACCGAGCGCCAACATTTTCTCAGGCGTATCAGCGACAGGCCACAGGGCCTTGGTGGCCTTGTTTACGCCCACGTCGGTTGCCTGTGCCGACAATACAACAGCCACCAACAAGGTGAATTCATTCACATAATCAAGTTCGCCTTCGGGGTTTGGGTTATCGGCCGCGAGGCGTTCAAAAAACTCGAAAATTTGGGGGCGATTTAATTTTGAATATTTTCCGGCCATAAATTTTCTCTAGTATCCTGTCCAGCCCACTCCCCCGTCCCAACCACCGCAAGTGTATCCTGTCGGGTGGTTGGGATGGGTGAATGGGCTGGAACCGAATTCAATCATTATAACGACTTCACCACACCATCAACCACACGCACCAGCCTTCTAAGGTCAATCTCTCGTGATAATCTATGGTCGCCGCCCGGCACGAGAATTATTTCAACATCATCGCCTGTCAATTTGTCAGCGATCAATTGTGCGGTTTGCCACGGCACGTCTGCGTCTTCAGTGCCTTGAATAAGCCTAATAGGCATATCAAGATGCAGCGGCGCAGCGATAATCCTATTCTGCCAACCGTCTTCGATCAGCGCACGGGTAATAATATAAGGGTCATCTCCATAATCGCACGGTCGCTCCATAAAGCCCTTTTCCAGCACCTCTCGGCGCGTGGCTTCATCAAAGTCATCGTTCCACATGCGCACGGTAAAATCAGGCGCGGCGGCAAGGCCCACCAATCCCTTGATGCGACCGGGCCGGGCCTTTGCGGTCAAAAGGGAAATCCAGCCCCCCATCGACGACCCAACCAGAATTTGCGGGCCCTCTGTCAATTCATCAATCACTGAAATTGCATCTTTGGCCCAAAGTCCAATCGTGCCGTCCGTAAAAGCGCCGGATGACATGCCGTGGCCTTGATAATCAAAGCGTACAAAGGCACGACCTTCGCGCTTGCACCATGCTTCCAGAGCCTGTGCCTTTCCGCCTTCTTTGTCGCTTTTAAAGCCGCCCATAAACACCACGCCCGGACCTTTTCCCGCAAGCCGGTTATAGGCAATTTTGGTGCCGTGACAGGCGGTAAAATACTGGGTTTCGGTCATGGTTTGGCTCCTGAAATATCAAGCCAACAGACACCATATATTGGCCCAGATTACAAGGCCTGCGCCACAAAACAGCCTTTGCCAATATGCGCCTAGATGGTTACCTCGTCTTCGGTGTCTTTTTTATCGGCGTCTTTTTTATCAACCTTAGGGCAAATGTTTTGCAAGGCTTGCCACTGTTCAGCATTTAAAACCGGGGAAAATATCTTATCTGGGCGCTTTCCGAGCCGTATTTTCTCAGCCCGCTCCGCCGAGGCCGGGTGCGTGGAAACAAAGCTAAGAGCTGCCATCAAATTTCCATCGTATTTTTCGGCCAAACGCTGAAAAAAACCTGCAAGGGGTTCTGGATCAATGTTGGCGTCCCCCAGCATTTGCAAAGCCTCCATATCTGCATCACTTTCCATCGACCGACTAAAGCCCGAGACAATAAGCTGCTGAGTAAGTTCGCTCATGTTACTGCCTGAAAACAGGGTGGTAATAATAGAAAGCCCCACGGACCGAGTAAGGCCTCTCAAGGGATGCTTGTGATATACATGGCCGATCTCATGGGCCAAAACCCCAGCCACTTCGTCTGCGGATGAAGCCTCTTTGATCAAGCCACGAAAAAGAACGATTTGACCTCCCGGAACAGCAAAGGCATTCACGGTGGGACTATCGGCCACTCGCACAGTTAGATCTCTGACCTTCATACCTCTGGCGCCCCCACCAGAGCCTACGAGCCGATTAACCATCAGCTGAAGAGCCGCAGTGCCCTTCGCGTTTTTACATTGTCCGCCGGTTTCTTCTATATATTCATTGGCAATATTAAGGCCCATGTCCCGCGCATATTCATCAGGGATCAAAGCTGGCACAATGCGCTCAAGCTGCCACACCGCAACGCCCAAAAGCAGCATAAAGCCAACAAGACCTGCGGATATTTTCAAGCCAAACCCCCAGCCTTGACCCCGAGGGGCGGCTGCAATTTGCGGCAAAAATGAGGTAAGAATATCACGCACCTCAGGGGCCTCGACAATTATCCGGTAATCTTTTTCGCCTATAACGCCAATATCAACCCGGTCCCCGGATTTATCAGCAAACAAAAAACAGGCGTCTTTTGAGGGGCGACTAAAGAGTATGCGTCCGTCTAAAGACCGAATTTCAAACACGGTTTCGCGCAGGTCGAGAACTGCGGCGGTAGCCTCAAGGCTTTCACCGCTGAAAAAGCGCGCTTTAAACTTCATAAGTGCGCCCCCTACCCTCTAGATACTGCCCATATCAAAACCTTCTGCGAGGCCTTCGCCAAAGGATGGCTCTTCTTCGGTTGATTGGCTAATCACAGACAGATCAAGCGGGCCCACCATTTTCATATGATCCATCACATAGCGCACAAACCGCATCTGAGTGATCGGAAACGCAATACCAAGGGTAACGACGATCAATATAAAATTGCCAATATACATTTTAATCATATCGCCCAGCTCACCCGTGAAAGAAAATCGGCAACCCTGATAGTGGGTATTGTCCCAAAAGTGTATGAGCTGTCGGTGCAGATAAAAGGCATAGCCAATGCCAAAAGAAAAGAGCATGGCAATATAGCCTATGAAAAAACCAACAATGGCACCGCCCTCTATACTCCCGCCAGATGAAAGTGCACTGAACCCGCCAAATACGGCAAAAGCAATAAAGCCTAAAAACCCAAATCCAAGATAAGCGAAAAACGCCCGGTACAAGGGCCCTGGCGGCATATCATAACGAAACCCTTCGTCGCCAAAACTGGTTTTGTTGATCATCTTTTTCCAAAGCGCATTCTCAACAAATGGAAATGCTAAGCCCCCAGTTATACCTATCAAGAAAAAATACCCAAAAGACGACCAAGCATACCCCGTGCCGCTGCCTTCCAGCGCGCCCCGAATGCCGCGCCACCGGGTGCGTGACAAGCGGTATTTATGGGCTTTATAAATTCCAAGCGGTACAAGCCACAGAAACGACATATACACACCAAATAAAAGGGAAGCCCCAAGCCCGGCATTGCCTTTAGCTATCAGTAGTTGTGCCCAAACAGCCAAGCCAATCAAAGGCAGAAATACAAAGAGCAGAACAATAAGAAATCCCTTGAATAGCTCCCCGCCTTCGCCGGTATATTCCAGAGGATCCCCTTTGAACTTGGTATTTTCCCATATATAACGCCGCACATTGGTTCGCGCCCAAAAGCGGTACAAGGATAATGTTAATATATTAAACACAAGGTTCTTAAAAATAATCGGCCACATTTCAGCCGCTTCACCCGTGAATTCAAAAAGATGGTGATGGTCAGTATGGTCAGCAGACGCAATATCTGACGAAAGATTAGACGGTGTTGTCATAATTATTCCCCCAAGTTGTAAAATGTACCTAAAGGTGTTTCCCCCGCTATTTCAAGTCTAAATTTACAATAATGTCCTCTGGGGAGAGGGAGGGGGGAGGGGATTTGCCCAAGGCGGTCAATTACCCTATGGTTCCCGACACCATGCTTTCAAACAAGGGGCACAAAATGAATTGGAAAACCAAAGGCATAGCGGCAATGCTGCTGGCTATGGGTCTTCAGGGCGCAAGCTATGCTGGCGACAGTACAGGCCAAATAAAAGCCTTTACGGGCGCTAAAATCTATACAATTTCAGGGGATGTGATTGAAAATGGCACCCTGCTTATACGAGGCGATAAAATCGCAGGTGTAGGCAAAACGGGGACTATTAAAATTCCAACCGGGGCAGCCGTGATGGACGCAAGCGGCAAAATCATTATGCCCGGCATTGTTGATACCCACAGCCACGCGGGCGTAAGCGGCGACGGCAATGAACGCTCCAGCACATTAAATCCCGACAAGCGCATTATGGACAGCCTTTGGCCCGCTGACCCTCGCTTTAAAGAAGCGCTGGCGGGCGGCATCACCACCGGCAACATTATGCCCGGAAGCGGCAATGTAATAGGCGGCCAGACGCTTTATGTGAAATATCGGGGTGGCAGTGTTGAAGACATGATGATCAAGGGCTCTATCGGTGGCATGAAAATGGCCAATGGGGAAAATCCCAAAGGGCGTGGTGCGCGCGGTAAAGGCCACAATACTCGCATGGCATCAGCGGCTTTGGCCCGACAAGCCTTTCTCGACGCGCAAACCTACGGTGTTAAAAAAGCCAAGGCTGCCAAAGATAAAAAGCCCTTTGCTATCAATTTGGGTCATGAAGCTTTGTTGGAAGTGCTGGCTGGCAAGCGTACGATCCACCACCATACCCACCGCACAGATGACATTATGACTGTTCTGCGCCTGCAGCGAGAATTTGGCTTTAAGCTGGTTATCCAGCACGGGATCGGCGCCAAAGATGTTGCCAAAGAATTGGCCGCAGCCAACGCTTGGGTTTCCCATATTATTGTGGACAGTCCTGGCGGCAAGCTTGAGGCTGTACCCGCTTCCCTCGATACCGCAGGCGTGCTTGAGCGGGCAGGCATTAAGGTGGCGCTCCACACTGATGACCCTATTACTGAAAGCCGCTTTCTACTGCGCCAAGCCGCTCTTGCTGTTCGTGCAGGCATGAGCAAACCCGGCGCGCTAAGAGCTTTAACGCTCTCTGGGGCTGAAATGCTAGGGTTGGATGGCCAATTAGGCTCATTGGAAAAAGGCAAAGATGCTGATTTCATCATTCTCGACGGTGAGCCATTAAGCGTTTACAGCCATGTAACCCAAACTTGGATCGACGGAAAAAAGCGCTTTGACCGCAGCAACAAATCTGACCGGCTTTATGCAACGGGAGGCTTTCGCATTGAAGCTCGCTATCCCACTAAAGCGACCAATATGGGAGAAAAATAATGTTTATTTTCAAAAAAGTTCTTCCTGCCTTTGTAGCTGCTTCGGTTTTCACGGCTACGGCTAGCGCTGATACCACCATCATTCACGCGGATAAAATATTCACCAGCGGCCAGAATGGCGTAATTGAAAAAGGCGCTATCGTGGTAACTGACGGCAAGATCACAGCCGTTGGTAAAGCTGCGTCTATGACATTTCCAAAGGCAGACCATACAATAAAGGCAGGCGTAGTTACGCCGGGGCTTATTGATAGCTATACGGTGGTCGGGGCGAACGGAGCTTATAATGTCCGCGCAGACCAAGATGCCAGCGAAACCGGCGATGCGGACGGGTCTGAATACCGCATCCTCGACAGCTATAATGCCCGCGAAAAATTGGTTGGCTATGTGCGCGGGTACGGGGTCACTGGCATGAATGTCTCACCTGGTATTTTCGCGCCAATCGCTGGAACATCGTCATTTTTTAAAACCCGGGGCCACAGCGCTGACAGCGACCTTTTGGCCAAGGATACAGCGATGATCTTTAACCTAACCGGCGCGCCCAAAGAAACCTTTGGCAAAAAAGGGGGGCCGTCAACCCGCATGGCGGTAGCGGCAAAAATAAGAAGTGCCCTGTATGCTGCCAAAGCATGGGCTGCAAAACCAAAGGATAAACGCAAACCCGATCTTGGAAAGCAAGCGCTGGCTGGTGTTCTAGCGGGAGATATCCGGGCTGTCTTTACCGCACGGCGTGAAGACGATATCGCCACAGCTCTTAGAATTGCGCGTGAGTTTGGCTTTAAAGCAATCATCAATGGTGCCGCCGAGGCCTATTTGATACGCTCGGCCATAAAAACCAATGAAGCGACCGTTATCCTGTCCCCCCCTATGGGGCGACCCCTTGGCCCCGAATCCCAAAATGCTACGCTTGAAGCCGCTAGTCTTTTAAAAGCAGGGGATGTCCCCTTTGTTTTTTCAACGGGATATGAAGGCTATGTACCCAAATCACGGGTGCTTTTATGGGAAATGGCAATCGCTGTTGCAAATGGCTTAGATGCAGAAAGCGCCGTCAAAGCCGCAACAATCTTGCCTGCCAAGCTTTGGGGGCTTGATAAGCGCATTGGCTCTATAGACACAGGGAAAGACGCAGACATCTTAATGTTTGACGGTGACCCATTTGAATATACCAGTCATATCACAGGCACCATGATTGATGGCGTTATGCTGGATAAAGGCCCCAAATAATCGCCGACCATCTTGGTGAAAATCTATTTAGACGGGGGCCTTCGAGCCCCCTGTTTGTCTCTAAAATCATACCATACCAAATCTTGTCCCTCTGTAACTGAGCCCCAATAACAGCACCATGGTATTTTCTTTGATTGATTTCACGGAAATAGCCGGGCTTTCCTTGACTTCCGGCGCGTGCGCCGGTAACCCGCGAGATCAGTGTTTTTCTATAGAGCCACCATCCAATAAGGATCCAAGAACCATGAACGAGCAAACAAGTGCCCATAATCCGGTCAATCTGCGCCTGCCTGATGGCAGCGTCCGCACATTTGATGGTCCGGTAGACGGCACCACGCTCGCAGCAGATATAGGCCCCGGGCTTTTAAAAGCCGCCGTGGCCATCAAGGTTAATGGTGAAACTTGGGATTTGTCGCGCGCTATTTCTGCCGATAGTGACGTCGCTATCGTCACCAAAAAAGACGCCGAAGCACTGGATATCCTACGCCACGACTGTGCACACATTATGGCTGAAGCTGTGCAGGAGCTTTTCCCCGACACACAAGTAACCATTGGCCCTAATATCACAGATGGTTTCTTCTATGATTTCGCGCGCGATAAGCCCTTCACTGAGGATGATCTCATCGTGATCGAAAAACGGATGCATGAAATCGTCGCCCGGGACGAGCAAATCATCCGAGAAGAATGGGACCGCACAGACGCAATTGCATATTTCAAGAAAATCGGTGAACTTTACAAGGCTGAGATCATCGAAGACCTGCCCCAAGGGGATACCATCACAGTTTACCGGCAAGGCGACTGGTTAGACCTCTGCCGCGGGCCACACTTGCCCTCAACAGGAAAATTAGGGGATGCCTTCAAGCTGATGAAGGTCGCAGGAGCCTATTGGCGCGGCGATAGCAAAAACGCTATGCTAACACGGATTTACGGCACCTGTTGGGCCGACAAAAAAGCGCTGAAAGCCTATTTGCACCGCCTAGAAGAAGCCGAAAAGCGGGACCACAGGAAACTTGGCCGAGAAATGGACCTTTTTCACCTGCAAGAAGAAGCGCAAGGCAGCGTTTTCTGGCATCCGGCAGGCTATACTATGTGGCTGCAAATGGAGAAATATATCCGCGCACGCCTTACTGAGCACGGCTATCAGGAAATTAAAACACCACAATTGCTAGACAGTAAATTCTGGGAAAAATCCGGCCACTGGGCCAAATTCCGCGAAAATATGTTCGTCGTGCCTGATGAAGTCCCATCCACCGACGAAGATGCACCTGTCTTATCGGGCAAAGCCAAATTGATGGCCTTGAAGCCAATGAACTGCCCCGCGCATGTTCAGGTTTTTAACCAAGGCACTAAAAGCTACCGCGATTTGCCAATTCGCTTTGCCGAATTTGGGTGCTGTCACAGAAACGAGGCCCACGGCGCGTTGCACGGCTTGATGCGCGTGCGGCAAATGACACAGGATGATGCGCATATATTCTGCCGTGAGGACCAAATTACCTCTGAAACTGTGAATTTTTGTTCGCTTCTCTCAAGTGTTTACCGCGATCTTGGTTTTCCAGAATTTAAAGTCTTGCTGGCAACACGTCCTGATATGCGCTCGGGCAGTGATGAAAGCTGGGATTTGGCCGAAGCACGCCTTGAGGCTGCCCTCAAGGAAACTGGGTTAGATTATGATTTTGCCCCGGGTGAGGGTGCCTTTTACGGCCCCAAATTAGAATTCCACCTTTCTGACGCCATCGGACGTACATGGCAATGCGGCACCTTGCAGCTGGATCCAAACACTCCAAAAGTGTTAGGCGCGACCTATATCGGAGAAGACGGTGCTAAACATGCGCCCGTGATGCTGCACAGGGCGGTTTTAGGGACGCTAGAGCGCTTCCTTGGCATTATGATTGAACATTATGCCGGACGCATGCCGCTTTGGCTTGCCCCAACGCAAGCTGTTGTTACCCCAATCACATCGTCAGCCGATGGCTACGCCGAAGAAATATATAACCGGCTGATAGCAGCAGGTGTTCGCGCTGAGCTTGACCTTAAAAACGAGAAAATAAATTATAAAGTTCGCTTCCACAGCCACCGCAAGGTGCCAGCAATCTTTGTTGTGGGTGGGCGCGAAGAAGAAGACGGCACTGTTAGTGTGCGGCGACTGGGATCAAAACACTCTAATGTGCAAATTGCGAGCGAGGCCATTGACGCCTTGGTTGCAGAGGGCCGCATGCCCAACGGAACCGCATAAGAAAAACTGCGCTTAACAGGCCTTGTTTCAAGGCTTTTCAAGCGCGAACGCTTTCGGTATAGTACAGCGATTCTGGTAACCCGCCGAAAAGGCCGTTACCGCCAACAAATATAGGAGACTTGACATACGTAAAGGGAATTTTGCGGGGCCACCCAAAAAGAGCGGTCCACGCGTCAACAGAGCGATCATATCGGATCAGATCAGATTGATCGGTGCAGAAGGCGAAAACCACGGTGTTGTAACGGTTGATGAAGCAATGGTTATTGCGCGTAACAGCGGCCTTGATTTGGTTGAAATATCGCCCAACGCTGAACCCCCTGTATGTAAGGTTCTTGATTTCGGCAAGTTTAAATACGAAGCCCAGAAAAAGGCGAATCTTGCGCGCAAAAAACAAAAGACGCAGGAAGTCAAAGAGATCAAAATGCGCCCCGGCATCGATGTGCATGATTATGATACCAAGCTTAAAAAGGTCCGTCAGTTTATCGATAACGGCGACAAAGTGAAAATGACCATCCGTTTTAGGGGCCGCGAGATGGCGCACCAAGAACTGGGCATGGATGTCTTAAAACGCGTCGCCGAGGAAATGAAAGAAACCGCCAAAGTGGAGGCCCACCCAAAAACAGAAGGCCGCCAAATGGTGATGGTGCTTTCCCCCCGGTAACAGACGGGACATTGAGATACTGAAAGAACCGGTCATATGGCCGGTTTTTTTGTGGGCCAGGCTTCGAATCGGGTTGCAAAATTAACGACGCTTGGACAATATGTTTTCAACAAATGCCCTTTTTGAGCAACTCGAAAGCCCCATAGTATGGACCTAACAGCCCTTAAAACTTTTTGTCGCTCTGTTGAAGAG
>WFTS01000073.1 GCA_015485385.1 Kordiimonadales bacterium
ACCACTGCCTGTTAGTGTTGCTAAAAGCCTTCCTGTTGGCGCACAAGCTTTGGGAGCAGGCGCGCTGGCCACACTTGAGACTAGCAAAGGCTCATATATTTTACCGCAATCTGCGGCCAACAGCTTAATTGGCGGTGTTATACGCATCACATCAGAGGCCACACCCGACACAATCCAAGCCGAAAAACAGCCGCAAGCACAAACACAAACCGAGCTTCGCAATGATGCCCCTATTTTTGCTGCACGCCTTACAAGCAGCGGCACCCAAGGCGGGCGTCAAGTACAGGTACAGTTCACACCGCCCGGCACCCAAGACAATACTGCCAACAAATCTGGCCAAACCCATATCATGACCACCATCTCCGCCGTGCATACCCTGCGGGCTTTTCTAACCGGTGATGGCCCGAAGACAGATTTAAAAATCGATACACCGTTTGGCGCTTTAACGATGACACTCGCCGGCAATATGCGCCCCTCAATTGGGGACGGAATAGCAATTTTGCCGAACACACCCTCTAGCGCAGCCACAGCAACCACGCTGCTTAGTGCCGGTGCTCAGGCCTCTGGTGTTATTGCCTCGGCGGCAGCAGCCACCGCCACCAGCAGTTGGCCAAGTTTCGAGCAAGCTTACGCCTTACTGGAAAGTGGTGCTCCTGTGGCAGCCAGTGCTTTAAACGCACGTTCTGCTCAAGGGGGGCCAAAACTATTGAACAGCCTGATGTTCCTGATGGCCGCAATAAAGGGGGGATCCCCCACAAGCTGGATCGGAAAATCAGCAGGGCAGGCACTCGACGCTAAAAACGGTGATCTTCTTAGGCTTTTGAAAGATGATCTTGGACAAATATTCAGGGCGGGGTCTGATACCCAATCAGAATGGCGGGCGCTATCACTGCCATTTGATGCACGCAGTAGCGACATGCCCATGCTGACAGCGCTCTTTAGCCAACCCAGCTTAATTGATCCAGACGCAGACCAAAACGGCAGCGATCCAGCTGGAGACAATGAAGAAGATCAACGTTTCATAGTGGAGGTGCAATTTTCAGTGCTCGGTGCGATCCAGCTTGACGGAATAATACGCGGCAACCATTTTGATCTCACACTTTGGAGTACAGAGCCCCTGTCACCATCACTAAGCAATGACACGCAGGAAATTTTCTCTACGGCTCTTCAAGCCAATGGGTTTAAGGGCAGAATGCGGTTTAAAGAAAGCAGTAACTTTCCTGTTGATGTGGCTGCTGTTCTTAAAAAACAGCGTGCAGCCTAATTAAGGTTGACCTCCGACTTTAAACTGCTAGGTCAAGCTGTCACCGTTCGAGACTTTTTCGACACTTCTGGGAGACATTATGCGGATTACTCTTGCATTTGTTGGTTGTGTGCTGATTTGGGGCACCACATGGTATGCGATTGAATGGCAGCTTGGCCATGTAGCCAAGGCGTGGTCTTTGACCTACCGCTATAGTATTGCCTCCGTGATTTTACTGGCTTGGTGTGGCTATAAAGGTTTGAGATTGTCTTTCAATAAAAAGCAACATGCCTTTATGTTTGTGACGGGCTTCCTGTTATTTTCGAGCAATTATTATCTGGTTTATTGGGGCACAGAATATCTGACATCCGGCTTGGTGGCTGTCACTTTTTCATTGCTGACTTTCCTAAACATCATCAATGCACGCCTGTTTTTAAAGACCAAAATAAGCCCAAGGTCCTTATTGGCCTCACTCTTGGGTGTTGTAGGGCTGATCTTTATATTCAAACCTGAAATCCATAATTTCAGCATGAATGACACTACGACGTTGGGGTTAATGCTCTGTATTACAGCAACACTTCTCGCTTCGGGTGGTAATACGCTGGTAGCGACCAAAACTGGTTTTAGCCTGCCTTTGTTACCGTTCAATGCTTGGGCCATGAGCTACGGTGCCTTGTGCAATCTGGTATTTGCTCTGATCAGCGGTGAAACACCAAGCCTAGACCCGCGCCCACAATATTATCTGGCACTTATCTATTTATCGGTTTTTGGTACTGTGATCGCCTTCAGTTGGTATCTTTGGCTTTTAACTGAAATTGGTATCGCCCGGTCAAGTTATATGGCGGTCATGACTCCGCTTGTCGCATTGGCTATTTCGACACTGTATGAAAACTACCAATGGACCGGCTATGCAGTTGCAGGAGTAGCGCTTGTTGTTATTGGAAATATTTTGATGAGCCTGAGCAAAAGCAAAACCACCTAGCCAGCATCAATCGCTGCCTGAATTTCATCCAGCGCCTGTTTCATGACATCCACTGTAAAATCAATTTCGGCATGATTAATGATAAACGGTGGACAAAGAACCAGCACGTTTCCACACGGACGAATAATCAAACCCCGCATCAAAGCTGCTTGCCCTACATGCTCGCAAATGCCAGCTTCCAGAGGATATTGTTCTCGCGTTGCCTTGTCTCTTACCAGCTCAATACCCGCAAACAATCCACAGGCGCGCACTTCCCCCACCAACTGACAAGCCTCAAGCTCTTTCAGCTTTTTGAGAAAATAAGGGCCCGTATCCTTCCGGATTTTTTCGATCAGATTTTCGTCTTCAAGAATATCAATATTTTTAAGAGCAACCGCCGCTGCGACAGGGTGTGCAGAGGTGGTAAAACCATGTTGGAAAACATGTTCACCGCTTTCTAAAACCTCAGCAACGCTGTCATGCACCATTGCGGCAGAAATCGGTAGATACCCAGAGGATAACCCCTTAGCCAGTGTCATGATATCCGCCTTGAAACCAAAAGTTTCCTGCGCGAACCAATGCCCTGTACGTCCCAAACCTGTCACAACTTCATCGGCGACCAATAGCACATCATGCGCCCGGCAAATGCGCTCGACCTCAGGCAAATACCCCTTGGGCGGAATGATCGCCCCCATCGTGCCCTGTACTGGTTCGATAAACATCGCGGCAACATTTTCAGCACCTAATTCTAAAATTTTATCTTCAACCGCTTGGGCTGCGGCCTTGCCAAAATCTTCTGGGCTCATGTCCCCGCCGTGCCGAAACCAGAAGGGCGAAGCCACCCGCACAATATCCTCATTAGCAATACCAAATGGTTCCAGCATCGCGGCATTTCCGTTCAAGGCCGTCGTTGCAATGGTGCTGCCGTGATAAGCATAATCCCGCGTCAGGATAATGCGCTTCTCAGGTTGACCTTTTTTGCGCCAGTAGAAATTGATCAATTTCAAGACGGTTTCATTGGCTTCAGAACCAGAATTGGCGAAGAAGACTTTATTCATGCCGTCAGGTGCAATATCTGCCAAACGCCCGGCAAGGGCCGCAGCCGTCGGATTGGAAACCGCCGAGAAGCTATGATAATAACTTAGAGCTTCCATCGCTTTTTGGGCTGTTTCAGCCAGCTCCTTGCGGCCATAACCTACATTCACACAGCCCAAGCCTGCCATCATATCAAGAAGGCGAATACCCTGCCCGGAAATATAAGCCCCTTCGGCGCTATCAACCACAAAGGGCGGCGCATCACGCATCGCACTGGCAGCCGTAAAGGGATGCATATGATGGGCTTGGTCAAGTGCCTGTAATTCTTCTAAGGTTTTACCATCAGTCATACTGGTTTCCTGATCCATGGAAGACCTCCGTTTCATAAGAAAACATTTAACAGAATTAAGGGCTTAGAGGAAACAAATTCTGAAACCCCACAACTGTAGGCAGTCGGAAAGATCAGAACACTAACGGCGCATATTTATATATTCAGATGCGGTCACAGCATCTCGCCGTGCATGATCCTGCGTACCCAGTTCGTCAAACATCTGTTGTTCTTCTTTATCTTCGGCCAATTTCACACGTTTCATTTCTTGATCATGTGCAATTTCAAAAGTTTTTAATTCACGAAATCCCTCGGCAACTTTATCCTGCTGCGCCTCGATCTCTTTGTTCTTTTCCGCTAACAGTTTTTTTAATTCATCGCCGCGCCGTTTAACGCCGTCCATATAAGCGCCAACAGTTGTAGAGAAAACCTCAAGAGAACTGCTGCGTGCTTGTTCTGCAACTTCTGCTTCCATCAATTCCAACTGATGGACCATAGCATTATACTGCCCTAATAAGTCGGCCAGTGTTCGGCGGGTCTCGTCAAGTTCCCATTTCCTTAGCCGGATGATGGTATCAAGCCTGCTCATTCAGCACCCTGCGTTGCCTGAGCAGCCGCAATAACCTCAGCCGCCGGCCCTGCCTCTAAAATTTGACGAAGCTGATCATACCCTTCCAACATGGGGGTTTTGTCATCTTTCCACTGCCCGAGAAACTCCTCGAAAGATGGATTATAGGCGACAGAGGCATCAACATCGGGATTTGTACCTGCCCTGTAAGCCCCAAGGCGGATCATTTCTTCCATGTCGGAATAGGTGGACATATAGCGTTTAGCTTCGCGCACCAAAAGATTTTCTACCTCGCTGTTGCAGCGCGGCATGGTCCGCGAAATAGATTTCAGTATATTAATAGCAGGGAAGCGCCCCCGTTCAGCGATTGCACGTTCCATCACAATATGGCCATCAAGAATACCGCGCACCGCATCGGCGATGGGTTCGTTATGGTCATCCCCTTCAACAAGAACTGTGAACAGCCCTGTGATATTGCCGGCACCGCGTGGTCCCGGACCAGCGCGCTCAAGAAGGCGTGGCAATTCGGTAAAAACCGTAGGCGTATACCCTTTGCTGGTTGGCGGTTCACCTCCAGCAAGACCAATTTCACGCTGTGCCATAGCAAAACGGGTCACACTGTCCATCAAACACATCACTTCGTCGCCTTCATCGCGGAAATATTCAGCGAGTGTCATGGTAAGATACGCAGCTTGCCGCCGCATCAAAGCTGATTCGTCTGATGTTGCCACAACAACAACGGATTTAGCCAGTCCGTCTGGCCCAAGGTCATCCTCGATAAATTCCTGAACTTCACGTCCCCGTTCGCCTATCAGCCCGATCACACTGACATCCGATACCGAATGTCTGGCAACCATGGACAGTAAAACGGATTTACCAACACCGGAGCCTGCAAAAATACCCATGCGTTGACCGCGACAACAACTGATGAAAGTATTGAGCGCCCGCACGCCCAGATCCACCTTAGGCCCGACACGCTGACGGTTATGAGCTGGTGGCGGCCCTGACCGCAGCAATTTAGGGCGCACACCATGATGGATAGGCCCTTTGCCGTCGATCGGGTCCCCCAGAGCATTCACAACGCGCCCCAGCCACGCATTCGACGGAAAAACCACAGGATCGGTCTGGGTTAAAATGGCCTTACAGCCTACACCGACGCCCTCTAGTGCCTCAAAGGGCATGGCAAGTGCGGTATCATGGCGAAACCCGACGATTTCTATTGGAACCCGCCGGTAATCCCGAGCCTCAACCTCAAGCCGGGAGCCAATGGAGATATGCTGACCAATGCCTGATACTTCAACCAATAAGCCGCGAACACCAGCCACACGGCCATAACGCCGTTCAGTTCTGACCCGTTCTATTTCCTGGATTAAACTATGCACTCTGCCCTCAAACTCAAAAACTGCAACGCACCAAATTCCGAACAGTTCAGCCGACCTTGCTGCCTATAATGCCCTGCACGCTTTAAGGATTGGTAAAAGCTCACGCCTTTAACGTCAAACGCATATCACTATTTTATAATTTTTCTTGGAAATAGCGTTAACCTTCGTTAACATAATATTCACAAGCACGCGTTTTTTGTTGGTTTCTGCGCTTTCGCCAACAGTGTTTTAGCGGTTTAGTACTGGGCCGCATCAAATTCTGCCTTAACCGTTAGGGGAAAGAATATGCGTGTTCTTCTGATTGAAGACGATCCTACTATGACCCGCAGTGTCGAATTGATGCTGAATTCTGAGGGTTTCAATATCTATTGCACTGACCTTGGCGAGGAAGGGCTCGATCTTGGTAAGCTTTATGATTATGACATCATTCTCTTAGACTTAAACCTGCCTGATATGCACGGCTATGACGTCCTGAAAAAGCTACGTACTGCCAAGGTAAATACCCCTATTTTAATTCTGTCCGGCCTAACTGAGATGGAAAATAAAGTGAAGGGGCTTGGCTTTGGGGCTGATGATTATCTGACCAAGCCATTTCATAAAGAAGAACTGGTCGCCCGTATTCATGCGATTGTGCGCCGTTCAAAAGGGCATTCTCAGTCGATCATTAAAACTGGCAAACTTGCGGTTAATCTGGACACAAAAACTGTCGAGGTAAACAAGCAGCGCGTTCACCTAACGGGAAAAGAATACGCCATGCTTGAATTATTATCCCTTAGGAAAGGCAGCACGCTGACAAAAGAGATGTTTTTGAACCATCTTTACGGCGGCATTGACGAACCAGAACTGAAAATCATTGATGTGTTCATCTGCAAACTACGCAAAAAGCTTGCGATAGCATCTGACGATGACAATTATATCGAAACCGTTTGGGGGCGTGGTTATGTCCTTAGAAACCCTGTCGATGAAGAAGAGGCTGCAGCAAGCTAACGGCATCTGTAGATGAAATAATTTCTAGGCAAATAAAAAGCGACTTAACGGTCGCTTTTTACATGTTTTAGACATTTTTCAAGGCAGAAATTTATCCCAAGACTGATATTTATCCCAAGCCCATCAATTTTTCGGCTTCCCCTGATGACGGCACATATAAACCGCGCTGACCACGAACAGGGCGGAATTCATCCGTAATTCCAAGCACAGTTTCCGCTGCACCCAAGAATAACGTACCGTCTTTGGCCAATGTTTTGGCCATACGGTTCAGGACCGCTGACTTGGTCGGCTGGTCAAAATAGATCAATACGTTACGGCAGAAAATTATATCAAAATTACCAAGCCCAATGAAGTTATCCAAAAGATTGAAAGGCCGGTATGTGACCATATTGCGGATTTCATCATTTAAGCGCCAGATATCCCCTTCTTGCTTGAAATATTTAATTAAAAGCTGAATGGGTAGGCCGCGCTGCACCTCGAATTGACTATAAGACCCGGCTTTGGCTTTATCCAAGACCTGCGTACAAATGTCAGTACCGATGATCTCGATACGCCAATCTTTCCATTTGTGCCATTGCTCACGAAGTAAAATTGCCAGCGAGTAAGGCTCTTGCCCTGTCGAGGCCGCTGCGCACCAAATCCGCAATCTCTTTTGATTGCCGCGCGCTTTTTCCATGGCAGGAGCAACGTGATTTTTAAACAGATCAAACGGTGTGTTATCTCGGAAAAAGAAAGATTCGTTTGTTGTCATCGCCTCAGTCACGTCGCGGATCAGACCTTGGTCAGCCCGCATACGCAATTTTTGTATCAAGGCATCCAGCGTATCAAGGCCCCGTTTGCGCGCCAAGGGTGTCAATCTACTTTCCAGCAAGTAAATTTTATCTTGCGTCAGCATAAGGCCTGAGCGCTCTTTCAGCATTCCCGAGAGGAAATCAAAGTCTTCTGTCTTCATGTGATTCCTCCTTGCACCCGCTTTGCGGTTGCTTCACCTAATTCTTCAATTGGTAGGACTTCCGTACACAGCCCTGCTGTTGAGACAGCGCCGGGCATACCCCATACAACACTGGACGCTTCGTCCTGCGCCAACAATGTGCCGCCAGCCCTAGTCAATTCGCGTGCGCCCTTCAAGCCATCATGTCCCATTCCGGTTAAAACCACGCCAAGTGTATTTTCACCGTAAACTTTACTGACACTGCGAAATAAAGGATCAACCGCTGGCCGACAGAAATTCTCTGGCGGTTCCTCTGTCAGTCGGATTTTGCTCACGCCAGCATCTTCAAATACTTCCATATGCTTTCCGCCTGGCGCGATATAAATTTGTCCCGGCTCCAAAGTCATACCGTCCTCACCTTCTTGAGACACCCATCCCGTAGATTGGGCCAAATGATCTGCCAATATAGCGGTAAAGGTTGCTGGCATATGCTGGGTAACCACAATAGGAACACTAGGTTTTCGCTTAAATCCCTTGAAAAAGGTCATTAATGCTTGTGGCCCACCAGTTGATGACCCCACAGCTAATATCTTTGGCTTGCGAAAAGAGCCCTTGCGCAATTGAATATTTTCCTGCCGAGGCACACCTCTTGGCACATAATCATCGTCAATATCCGTCCGGCTTGGCGTCACGGAAACGGCCTTCGCTGCTGGGCGCGCTCCCGGCTTTACAAAGCCGGGGGTTGCAGGGCGCGATGGCCGAGTGAACCCCGGAGCAGCAGGTCTGCTGCTTGAAGTGCTTGCTGGTGTCGCTCCGATGACAGAGCCGCGCTGTAGGCCCTCAGGCATTTGCTCACCACGTTTTTTACGGCGACGTGAAGCCCATGCTTTTACCTTGTCAACCAGTTCCCGGCGGAAATCTATATTTGCGTTTACACTTCGCGCTGTTTCTGGTTTTGGCACATAATCTACTGCACCCATTTGCATTGCGCGCAAGCTGATTTCGGCATTTTTGCGGGTAAGAGTGGAGGCCATAACAACTCTAAGGTCAGGCACTTTTTTGATCATCAAGGGCAAAGCGGTCATGCCGTCCATTACCGGCATTTCAATATCCAAAACAACAGCTTCAATATCGTGCAATTCCAATTGCCGCAGAGCGACCTCGCCATTATTGGCCGTGGTGACCACCTCGATATCCTGATCTTCGGTTAAATACCGGCACAAGAACCCGCGAATAATCGCGCTGTCATCCACAACCATGACCCGAAAAGGGCCACCAGGTTTTGTTTCACTGTTTGGTTTAGTCACTGCCGAGATCACTCAAAAATTCCAATTACATCAAACCGACTTGAGAGAATTTTGCTTCGATAATTTCTCGGTCAAATGGTTTCATAATATATTCGTTAGCCCCCGCTTCAATTGCGGTTCGGATATGTGCCATATCATTTTCAGTCGTACAGAATACTACGATGGGCTGCTCAAAATCATCACGCGCACGCACAGCTCGCAAAAATTCCAACCCATCCATCACCGGCATATTCCAGTCCAAGAGCACAACATCGGGCATGTTACGTTCACATGCTTCAAGTGCATCTTGTCCATCCACTGCCTCTTCGATATCGAAATGCAGTTCTTCTAATATGCGCCTCGCGACTTTTCGGATCACTTTCGAATCGTCGACGACAAGACATAATTTCATTTGAACCTACCTCCCAGTTCCACCCTAGTGTGCTGCGATCACCAGATTACCGGCCCGCCGCACGCTATATTAGGCAGCCTTTCCATTATTTTCAAAGGCCAGAAGCCTATTCACATCTAGGATTGGTAACAGTTCGCCTTCCAGCCGGTAAATTCCCCGGCTAACATCACGCCACCGCTGATCAAGGGTCACAGGATTGCGTTCAAACAACTGGTCATCCAGTGACAAGACCTCACCAACACTATCAATCTGTAAACTATAGGGTTCTTCGTTATATTCAACGACAACCGACATACTTTTTTTACCGTCTTCAATCGGCGGCAAATCCAAGCGGCGGCGCAAATTGATCGCCGTTACAATACGCCCCCGCAAATTCAAGACACCAGAAACCCAATCAGGTGCAAGCGGAATTGATGTAATATTTTGAGCATTCAACACGTCATGAACCGCAAGCACTGGAATGCCAAGCATTTGCCCGGCCACCACGATGGTAACAAAATCTTGCGACCCGGTAGAGACAACACTCAGATCATTGCGGACAACTAGATCGTTCATGCCGCATCTCCTTTGATTTTAAATTGCTGCGAGAGACTGCGTAACAGTGTCTCTTTATCAAATTTTGCAATATAATCGTTAAATCCGGCTTCATGCCCTCGGTCAATGTCACGCTCGCTTGCCAGTGACGACAAGGCCACCATCGGCATTGTTGCCCATTTGTCGCTGGCACGGACGGCTTTGGCAAATTCAATCCCGTTCATATCCGGCATTTCAATATCTGAAATAATCATGTCAAAGCTGTGCCCATCTTCCATCAAAGCCAACGCAGCAGCGGCGCTAGAGACAGTCACCACATCATAGCCTGCGACGGTCAGAACAGGGCGCAGCATATTGCGGAAGAAATCGCTGTCATCCACCAATAAAAGCTGTGTGCCATCAGATGGCGCGGAATTTTCAGTTGTATCGCCGCTTTTCAGCCAGTCCGGGAAGGCCAGACCAAGATAATATGTAACATCTATAATCTCAGTGGCTTTTTCATTGATCACCGCCGAGCCAACAACGCCGTCTTTAGCAGATGCCAGCTTGATATGAACCTCGTCTTCGACAATATCTCTGATCTCATCAACAGCCAGACCCATCGTAAATTCGCGGTCGGTAAAGACCAAAACGGGCTGCCGTCCGCTTTCTTGCAATTTCATCCGAGGGTCGGCCATAATCAGCGGCATCAAAGACCCGCGATATTGCACCATATTTCGGCCATCAGAAACTTCGATTTCAGAAATATCTATTTCTTCCAGCCGGGCCACAAGTGCCAAAGGCACAGCTTTTGGATTATCATCGCCCGCCGTGAACACCAACATGCTTTCAATATCATCGCTCAATGACTTACGGCTTTGTTCTTCCTCAGCTTCTTCGGATTGTTCGCTGTCACCAAGGCCCGCGTTAACAAGCGACGCTATTCCGTTGGGGTCCAAAATCATAATCACGCTGCCGTCACCCAAAATCGTATTCCCGGAATAAACACCAATATCCTTCAAAATTGGAGCAACAGGTTTCACCACGATTTCCTCGGTATCAAACACTTGATCAACCACAATGCCGAAGGTGAAAGGCCCCACTTGTGCCACGACAATGAAATCATCCGCATCTTCACGCGCATCAATTTCCTCGCGGCTCATAAAGCCCAATATTTCGTTTAGATACACAAGCGGCAACAAGCGGTTGCGCAACCGGAGCACAGGCGAATCTTTAATTTGTTCAATCTTATGTTCTGAATTATCCGATGCGCGCACCAATTCTAAAACACTGATCTGCGGGATTGCATAGCGCTCATCCTGCGCTTTGACAATCAGCCCTGCAACGATCGCCAATGTTAGCGGGATTTTAATCTGGAAGGTGCTGCCCTTGCCTTCAATCGACACCATATCAATCGTGCCGCCGATTTTCTCAATGTTTGACCTTACAACATCCATACCCACGCCGCGACCTGAAACGCTGGTGATCTTCTCTGCTGTTGAGAAACCCGCATGGAAAATAAACTTCTGAATTTGGGCATCCGTCATGCCCGCAAGTTCGCCTTCGGTTGCCAAGCCTTTTTCAATGATCTTTGGGGCAAGTTTGCTGGGCGAGATACCCCGGCCATCATCTTTAATTTCAATGATGATATGCCCGCCTTCATGGTAGGCGTTCAGGACAATAGTCCCAACTTCACGCTTGCCAACTGCGATACGTTCCGCAGGTGTTTCAACACCGTGATCCGCTGAATTGCGAACCATATGCGTAAGCGGGTCCTTGATCAGCTCTAGAACTTGCCGATCCAATTCAGTATCGGCACCAACCATTTCCAGTTCGATCTTTTTATCCAGCTCCACTGTCAGATCACGCACAATCCGCGGTAGTTTCGCCCATGCATTCCCGATCGGCTGCATACGCGTTTTCATCACGTTTTCCTGCAATTCGGTTGTGCATTGGCTTAGGCGTTGTAGCGGAACTGCAAGTTCAGAATTATCTATCCCGCGCGTAATCTGCAAAAGCTGATTTCTTGTCAGAACAAGTTCAGAAACCATGTTCATCAGGTCTTCAAGAAGGTCCACGCTCACTCGAATAGACTGTGCGACTTTACGCTTTTCTTTAGGGCCTGAATCTGATGCTGTCCCGCCAGAGGCTTTACCCTTTTGGTTAGGCTTGCTTTCAGCCAGCACTTTAGAGGCTGTGATCACTGCTTCGCGCACAAGTTCAAAGCTCATCACAGCTTCGTCCACGGTATCAGCAGACACTTGGCATTCCGTTAAGGCCGCCTTAATCACCTCCAGCAATTTATCAAAATGAGCTTCGCCGAACCCTGTCACTGTTAACAGTTGGCGACCAACCGCATCCGCAGCATCCAAATCATCTTTAAAAATTGCGAGCATAAGGCCCAAGAATTTGCCTTTGCGCAGATCTACCTCGGTTCCGTCAAAAAACTTGCCGAGATCGCTATGATTACCAAGCCTTGAGGCAATCAAATGAGAGGCAACCGCAAGGGTATCGTCCCCACCGATACGGTCATACAACGACCCACCGCTGTCACTGCCTGAGATTTCGCTTGCCTCTGGTTCAGGGCTTGGATCAGGTGCAGCCTCGGCCTCCTCTGGCCCCGGTGCAGCATTAAAGACCGCTTCAAGTTCTTCAAGTGAAACTTCACCCGCTTTCAAGGAACGCCCTAAAACAGGTTCAATAATTTCACCTTCCACAACGTCCGGCTCAGGCGCGGCAGAGACTTCATCTTTGCCTTCTGCGATGGCATCCAAGCGGCCAATCAAATCTGTATCGTCGCCCTCAGGCTCTTCCTCTGTGGCTTCAAGGCCTGCAAGAATTTCTTTAATCCGGTCGAGGCTTTCCAGAATAACGGTCACAGAATCTTCCGTAACCTGTAAATCTCCGTCCCGGAATTTACCAAGAACATTTTCCGCAGAGTGTGCAACCGATTCTAACCTTGGCAATCCCAAAAATCCGCACGTTCCTTTAATCGTGTGCACAAGGCGGAATATGTTATCCAACACTTCCTTGTTGTTTGGATCCTGCTCAAGCTTAACAAGTTCAACGTCAACAACGTCAATGCTTTCACCTGTTTCTGTCAGAAATTCGTTTAATAGGTCGTCCATTTTATTCGTCCATACCTGTAAGCGTCAAAAATCACTGAAGCGTGTGGTCTGCAATACACCTCTACAATGAGAACTTTGGCCAAAAAGAGTTAAGAACGTGTAAAACATTTACCATTCTTAGTGAATTAATTCCTTGAATTGATTGCAGCTTTTACCTGCAAACCCGTCTCATCAATCAGTTTTACATCCAAATTTGTGCCAAGTTCGCTTGCCACCAGAGCCGCCAAATGGGCCGGAGCAATCCTTGGCTCAAGCTGATCTTCAACCAATTCTCCCAAAAGGCCTGCTTTTACAGTATCTTGCAGGATAATACGCTGCCCTTCAGCCTCGACCATAAGATCAAGCAAACCATCGGTGTCCCGAAGATGCACCCGAAGTGTCCCACCTCGGATCAAACTTTCAGAGACAACCAAACATACATTCAGCAATAATTTGATTAAACTTTTTGAACCGCTATGTTCCGCAACGTTCCAGTCAAGGTCCACCCGGCTTCCTGTCAAAAGCGCGCGCACCGCTTTTTCCGCTTCACGCATATCCAACTGAGCCGAAAATC
>WFTS01000074.1 GCA_015485385.1 Kordiimonadales bacterium
GGAAATGCCCGCCTTCAGTGGAAAGAAAAATGCTATCTGAATCGATTATAACTCCAGTGTCTGATACCAGATCAACCAGCTGTTCGCAGAAGCCTTTGGTAAACAGCCCTGCCGAGGGGCCAACGGGCTCGGTAAGGTCAAGCAATATGAGGTCATATTTTGTGCCCTTTGTACGTTCGCGCGTCACCAGATCAGCGGCGTTTTCGATCATCAGATTTGCGCGTGGATCGTTATAGTTGCCGTTTACGCCCAGATACTGAGTTGAAATATCTACCACGCGCTGGTCGATCTCAACCATTGTCACATGGCTGACAAAATCATGCTTCAGCACTTCTCTGAGAGCACCGCCCTCGCCGCCCCCGATGATCAGGACCTTGGCATTTTTGTATGGGCGCGCCAGCAAGGGCACATGGACGGCCATTTCATGATAGATAAATTCGTCGGCTTGGCTTGCTTGAATATAGCCATCCAAAACCAGCACGCGCCCAAAGGCGGCGTGTTCATATATCTCGATTAATTGGTAGGGGCTTTGCTCGCGGTGCATGAGGCACATATTTAAGGACTGTGCGTTCCCAATACCGTCATCGCGTTCACGCCACCATTTGGGGTGGTTATCTTGCTGTTCTTGTGATTTGCCTTGCTGGGTCACACTTAAAGGCCTTCGCCGCGTAGCAGTTCCTGAACGGTCATGCTATCTGGCTTGAAGGCAGCTTTAAGAATATCTGCACAGACCTCTGGCTTGGTGTCGCCGCACATAAAAACATCAAAGGCAGCGAACCCATCATCCGGCCATGTATGAACACTAATATGGCTTTCCGCCAAAACTGCCACGCCGCTAACACCGTTTGGTTCAAACGGGTGCAGATGGATATGCAGCAAAGTTGCCCCCGATGCTTTGATGCATGTGCGTAAAGTGGTTTCAATAAAGGCTAGATCATTCAGTTTCTCTGCGCCTTTCAGGTCGATGATCAGATGCACACCCGCATAGCGCACACCGCCGCGTACCACAGCATAATCCTTAGCCACTTCAGTGGGTGTGATTTTATCAGTTGGTTGCATTGGGCCTTCAGGCACAGGACTTGCTCCAAAATACAGTCTGGTTTGTTTTTGTTTGGCGGCAGTATATCCGCAGTGCGCCCGCACTAACAGGCCAATAAAATGATTGCAAGCGTGCACACGAAAAATTCAATTGGCAGACACGCTAGACGCGCTAGATGTAATCTATTAGGACAAGAGCGCAAGACAATCCCTGAGGGACAATCCCTGAGAACAGGGCTGGGGAACAGGGCCGAGGAACAGGGCCGAGGAACAGGGCAGGCGGAAAAGCGAGAGTTGACGGAGAGATGCGTGACAAAAGCTGAGATTTACCAAGAGGTGCAAGGCCAAATTCTTGCAGTGTTGGACGGCGAAGAAAATCTGACAGCGCGTATGGCAACGGTTGCCTGCCTGTTGGCGCAAGCTTTTCCCGACACTTATTTTTGGACCGGCTTTTATGTGGTTGATCCAAAAAAGGCGGATGAATTGGTGGTCGGGCCGTATCAGGGAACGCTTGGCTGTTTGCGTATCAAGTTTGGACGCGGGGTATGCGGCATGGCGGCGCAAACGCGGGAAACACAGCTTGTCAAAGATGTACATGCCCTTGAAAATCATATCGCTTGCGACAGCCGCAGCAATAGCGAGATTGTGGTGCCAGTTATGGGGCCAGACGATAAGCTAATCGCAGTGTTTGATGTGGATTCCGAGCAATTAGCCGCGTTTGACGCAGTGGACAAATCACATCTAGAAGACTTGATCACAGCTGTATTTAGGGGAAAATAATGAAATATCTTCATACCATGGTGCGTGTCAGCGATCTTGATGCCTCGCTGGATTTTTACTGTAATAAATTGGGATTGGTTGAAATCGCCCGAAGAGAGTTCCCTGAGGGGCGTTTCACGTTGGTCTTTTTGGCGGCGCAAGGGGATGAAGACGCGCAGGTGGAATTGACCTATAATTGGGACAAGGAAGACTATCCAGACGGCAGAAATTTTGGCCACTTGGCCTATGCTGTGGATAATATTTATGATATTTGTCAAAGCCTTAAAGAGAAAGGCGTGGTTATAAACCGTCCACCCAGAGATGGCAGAATGGCATTTATCCGCAGCCCGGATAATATCTCGATTGAGCTTTTGCAACGAGGCTCCGCGCTGGCGCCAGCAGAACCATGGGTGTCGATGGAAAATATTGGAGAATGGTAAGCTTCCCGCAGGGTCTATTTGAAGTTAAAACCATATGCCTTGGGATTTTAGGGGATTAGGGTATAAAGGACAGGGGGCAGAGCAGTAGCTGGGCATAAAGGGGCTTTTTTCATAAAATACTGCGAACAGAGCCAAAATAGTGACGCGTCTTAACGGAGTTTTTAAGGTTAATGCGCTCAATAGAGTATTGAAGACGGTAAATAAGGGCTAATTCTTGAAATTACACTGGTCGGATAGAATTTCATTCAAGCTGGCGCGCACGGCGGTGATCATCGCATTCGCGGTGGGCTTGGTGTTGTCTGCTGGGCAGGTGTATCTGGATTACTTGGAAGAAGGCGGCCTTTTAGACCAGAAGGTAGACAAAAGTCTCGCAGTGTCTCAAAAACCGGCCACGCGCGCTGTTTTGATCTTGGATTCAGAGCTGGCAACCGAGGTTGTCTCTGGCCTGATGGAATATGATTATATCGCCGAAGCAGCTATTTTGGATGATCACGGGGCTGAACTTGCGGGGCAACGCAGGGGTGATGCTGATTTTAACAGCAGCAGCAGCGTAAAATTTGCACGCTATCTGATCGAAGATCGCAGCGTACATACGCGCGAATTAGACCTGCCTGATACAATGGCCGAGCGCCCCGGAACGTTGCGTGTTGTGGTTGATCGGGCCGTTGGGCTTCAGCCATTTTTTTCGCGCGCCTTGACAACCTTTATGTCAGGGCTGGTGCGCAATCTTTTGTTGGTTTTGCTGCTGTATTTTGCGTTCCATCAGGAATTAACCAAACCGCTTGGACAGATAGTTGATAAAATTTCAAGCATTAACCCTGAGCACCCCCGTGAGCAGCGCATCAGTGTGCATCACCGGCATAGTGGCGATGAACTGGGTTTGCTGGTGAGCCAGATGAACCTGTCTTTTGATGCAGTACAAGTGCTGCTGGATAACCTTAGGTCAACCAACAATGCGCTGTCTTCCTCTGAGGAAACTCTTAGA
>WFTS01000075.1 GCA_015485385.1 Kordiimonadales bacterium
ATAGTTGATAAAATTTCAAGCATTAACCCTGAGCACCCCCGTGAGCAGCGCATCAGTGTGCATCACCGGCATAGTGGCGATGAATTGGGTTTGCTGGTGAGCCAGATGAACCTGTCCTTTGATGCCGTGCAGGTGCTGCTGGATAACCTTAGGTCAACCAACAAGGCGCTTTCTTCCTCTGAGGAAACTCTTAGAAAGCGCTCATGGGAGCTGGAGCAAGAAGTTGAACGCGCGAAGAAAACATCTGTTGAATTGATCATTACGAAGGAACAGGCCGAGGCTGCTAACCGGGCGAAAAGCGTGTTTTTGGCGAACGTCAGCCACGAGTTACGCACACCGTTGAATGCCATTATCGGCTTTTCCAGCATTATGGCAGACCAAATGTTTGGCCCCATCGGGCACGATAAATACCGGGAATATCTTCAGGATATCAGGTCTTCTAGCGAACATCTTTCAGATGTGCTTGGAGAGGTTCTTGATTTGGCTAAAATTGAGGCTGGTCAGTTCAAGATGGAAGAAGAAACCGTGGATATGGCCAAATTGTTCGAAGAAAGCCAAGCGCTTATTAACGGACAGGCGACACAAAAAGGCTTTAACATTGAATTGGACGTGCCGGATGATCTGCCGCGCATTACCGGGGACAGGCTACGTTTGAAGCAGTCTGTTCTTAATCTTTTGACCAATGCTGTAAAATTCACGCCTGCTGGGCGCGGCAATGTGAAGTTAAAATCTTGGGTAACCGATGAAGGTGAATTGGCTATCATGGTATCGGATAGCGGCATTGGCATTCCCAAGGAAGATCAAGATTTGGTCTTCTCGCCCTTCATGCGTGCCGCATCTGCCCTTAGCCGCAGTCATGAAGGCACAGGCCTTGGCTTGTCGCTTGTGAAAGTCTTTATGGATATGCATGACGGGCGGATCGAGCTGGAAAGCGAAGTGGATATTGGCACCAGCTTTACACTTTATTTGCCCAAAGACCGCACCCTACAGCAAAGCTAAATGCTTCTGTTCATTGGGGGGCCAAGGACGGTATCACAAGCCCTGAGCACATGTAGCGCGCCCCTTAATATAACCGGCCCAGGAATGACCCGGGCCATTAATAAACCCGGGCCGGTTTAAATATACTCTAGGCCGGTTTAAATTGCGTCCAAGGCCTGCGCCAAATCAGCGATCAGATCATCGGCATTTTCCACACCCACTGAAATCCGCAGCATGCTTTCTGTGATGCCTAACCGTACCTTAACATCGTCGGGAACGTCGGCGTGGGTCATGGCAAAGGGGTGTTCCATCAAGCTTTCCGTGCCGCCGAGGCTTACGGCTAATTTAATGATCTGGAGGGCATCTAAAACCCGGAAGGCTGCGGCTTCATCGCCTTTCACATCAAAGGCGAAGGTCGCGCCAGCAGAGCCGTTGCATTGCTCTTGAAAAATTTCGTAGCAGGGGTCTTCTTCTTTGAGGAAACCCAAATATTGGACATTTTCCACTTTGGGGTGCTCGTCCAGATATGTGGCGATTTTTTTGGCATTTTCTGAGGCCGCTGTCATGCGCAACTTGAGCGTTTCAAGCGAACGCATAATCAGCCAGCCTGTATGTGGGTCACACATGGTACCCAAAATAGTTCGAAAACCTGCAACAGGCCCCATCACATCAGCCGAACCCACAGCCGCCCCGGCGACGACATCCGAATGACCAGCCACATATTTTGTTAGGGAGTAAATCACAATATCCGCGCCGTGCTCCATGGGTTTTTGCCAGACAGGGCCAAGGAACGTATTATCGGTCATAATAATGGGTCGGTGGCCGGTTTCTGTTTTCAGTGCATCAGCCGCATCTCGGCACGCATGCAGATCAACCAAGCTATTGGTTGGGTTGGCAGGGGTCTCTGTATAAATCACAGAAACGCGGCCCAGCTTTTTGGCTTCAGCGATTGCAGGAGCAAGTGTTGGTTTGTTTCCTCCAGCTTCAAATTCTACGGCTTTGATGCCAAATTCGGGGAGGATATTCCGGATCAAAAACTCGGTACCGCCATATATAGGGGCAGAATAAACAATCACATCGCCAGGGCGCAGGTAGGCCCAAAGGCATGTCGAAATTGCAGCCATTCCACTTGAAAATGACAAGCCCTTATCGGCATCCTCCCACAAAGCGAGACGGTCTTCCAGCACTTCCAGATCAGGATTGTTGATACGCGAATATATCAGTCCCGGTTTTTCGCCTTTTTCTGCTTCGCGCTTGCCGTAGGCTAGCTCAAAAAATTCTTTGCCGTCCTGCGCGCGTTCAAAAACAAAGGTGGATGTCATAAAAACCGGTGGCTTCAACGAGCCTTCCGACAACACAGGGTCATAGCCGTATCCCATCATTTGGGTTTCAGGGCTTAACCGATGATTACCGATAAATTTTTTCCGGAAATCTTTGCGTGACTTGGTCATGATACAGTGATCCTTTGCAGCAGCGGCGAAGGGCGGCGTCTTAACTTGAGGCCCTTGCTGATATTAAACAGAGTTGAGCCCTTTCTCTGTCAAATTGGTTTCTGTTGCAACTGTAAACTGCCTTCTGCCGAATTAATGGATTTCCTTAATTTTAAGGCATCTGTGTGTGCGGCCTATAGGGCTTGAATTTTGGCAAGCAATGACCTAGGCCTGATCCCTGCTTCTTATGGGAAAATTCAAATGATAAAGAGCCTCAGCGCTTATTTCAGGGAAAAAGTATTTGGTGCGGGCGACAGCATTGCTGTCTGCAAAAAAACCTTGTCTGAAACCCTGTTGTCAGCGGCTGAAATACGCAGAAGATGGTCTGTGGCGTGCGCGGCGCGTGACGGCGAACAAATTTTGTTGGCGCTTCACGGGATTGAGACAGATTTATCCGATACATATGCATGGCCGTGGATTTGCTGGCAGCCACAAGACGGCATAAAGGACGCGCCTTTTCCCGATTTACCCACGACCGCGCCAGAAATTGACACGGCGCCTTTGTCGGACTTTGCGGTCGAGATATATCATCAGGCCTTTCGTGTGCGTCAAGGCGATCTTAGCCAAATTGAGGCTATTCATTCGCAAGCGATCAAAAGCCCCGACCTTGTGAAAACTTTACCTCCTGTTTTCAGGCTTGAGCTGGCTCTTTACGCTTTTTCTGACAAAAAGTGGGTGTTTCTACAAACTCTTTGTAATGATGGGCTACAGGGGTGGAGTTCAACCGAGATGCCCCTACCGAAACGGTTGGCATTGATCCTGTTTGAATTATTGCTGCGCGCCTATGTGCAAGGGGAAATGCCAACTTTTGTTCATGAGCCAGCCCCCCTTACCGAAGCGTTGGCCAAGCTTGGTTCAGATGTCAAATTACGAGAGGCATTGGGGCGCACGTCACAGGCGGTTGGTATTCTTGACGCTGCTAGATTAGCTTTTGGCGGTGACATAAGGGGTTCGGTCAGGGCGTTTGATATATTGAATAAAAAAGGAGGCTTTAAAACCCCCGCTTTCAGCCCCTCAGAGGTTCTGCTGCCGGTGCAGGATGCCGCTGCGGCTGATATTGAAAAGCTTCAAAGTTGGTTTGCAAATTATTCTGAGATCACACACCATTTTAGACATAATGGGCAGGGCAAACATGTTTTCCTAGTCGCTAGTGAACAGAATTATATGACCCGTTACGGCGATTTATACGCGGAAACCTTGGCCTTAACCAACCCGGGTTCGCTGGTGCATTTCCATTTGATCAATATGGCTGATACGCCGAAAGCGATACTGCAGATGTTTGACCATTGGGAGAAAAAATTTGGTCTTCAGATAAATTGCTCGTTTGAAACCAACAGGATTATGCGTGAGGTGCCAGACTATACCAGCGGCATCAGTGTGAATACGCGCTATATTTATTTGCCGGATTATCTTGAAGCATACAATAGCCTCACCGTAACCGATATTGACGGTTGGGTGACAGCTAAGGCGATAGACCTATCTAACTTTGGCGATCATGATACATTGATAAGCAGCTGGATTTGGCGCGTTAATGTAAGCCATTGGCGGCTTCCGTGGGCGAACTTGGCTGGGGGCTATATTTCTTTCCGTGCAACAGAAAATACACGCCGTTTGGCTGACTTTCTGCGCAAATATTTGCTTAGCGTTATAAAAACCAATCTGCCCCTTGGGCGGCGTATCGTGTATGCAGATCAGGCGGGTTTGTTTTTAGGCTTGCAGCACGGCCTCAGCCAATGGGGGCATTCGGTTGGGTTTTTGCCAAAAGGCGGTTTTGATCAAAGTTTTGAACAGCGAGAAGGCTTTCGCCATGAGGGCAAACGCAAGGCCATGCAAGAAAAACTGGCAGAGCTGAAATCAAATATAGAAAATCCGGCGTAAATGCTTGGTTTTGAATTTTAAACATAGGATTTGAATTTTAAATAAAGGAACAGGGCCTTTTAATGATCCCAGCAACCCCAGCTCCAGAATTAGCTATAAAGCCCAACCGCAATGTTTGGTTCCTTACGGCGGCACAAGCTTGCTTTTTAGCAACGTCTATGACGCTGGTTTCTTTCATTGGTTTGTCAGGCAAAGCTTTGTCACCAGACCCAGCTTACGCAACGCTTGGGGCATCGCTTCTTGTGTTGGCGACGGCTCTGTCTACAGCGCCTTTTTCTGTATTGATGGGGAAAACCTCGCGGCGTTTTGGATTTCGCCTTGGTGCCTTTTTTGGTATTTTAGGCGGAACGTCCTGTGCTCTTTCTTTGGTGTTTCATAGCTTTTGGCTGTTATGTATTGGCGGATTGCTGGCGGGGTTATTTCAGGCCAGCGCACAATATTATAGGTTTGCCGCTGCGGAAAGTGTTGCCCCAACCAAAGCACCGCGTGCTATGTCGTTGGTGCTTGTGGGGGGGCTTGTGGCGGCTCTGTTCACGCCCACACTCACGGGTTGGCTCAATATTAAATTCGGTGAAGAAACCTATATAGGCGCTTTTGTGTTTGTCGCATGTATGGCGGCTATTGCATTAATCCCACTTAGTTTTGTTAAGCCTGCATCCTTGCCGACGGTGCACCAAACAGCGGAGGAACCCCCCAAACCAGCACGCCCGTTATTAACAATTGTGCGTACCCCAATGTTTATCGTGGCCGCGCTCAATGCTGGGCTGGGTTTTGCTATGATGACCTTTGTCATGACAGCCACCCCTTTGGCACTGCACGGGCTTGATTATGCGAGCCACACCAGCGCACGCGTTATTCAGGCGCATGTAATAGCAATGTTTTTACCCAGCTTATTCACGGGAAATTTGATTATCCGTTTTGGAGAAGTGCCGATCATGCTGGCGGGACATACGGCTTTTGCTCTTGCCTTTTTTACGGCTCTTTCCGGCGTGGGGATTGGGTATTTTTCTTTATCCCTTATCGCGCTTGGTCTTGGCTGGAATTTCTGCTTCCTCAGTGGTTCGTCGCTGTTGACAAAGGTCCACAGTGAAAGTGAAAAAGGCAAGGTGCAGGGACTGAATGAATTTATTGTCTTTGGCTTGTCTGCTGTGGGGTCTTTTGCAGCGGGGGTTATTTTATACCGGTTTGGCTGGGCGGTGGTTAATCAGGCCGCGTTCGCCATGTTGGCAGTTGCGGCGGGGGCAACATCACTTTGGGGGCTAGCACAGTTGCGGGCGCGCACAGTCCTATAATATAATTAAGCTTTGAATATGGTTAGGCTCTGGCAGTTGCTTGGGTAAAAAACAAGGAGTGTTTCTATGTTGGTGGTTTTGTCTCCGGCAAAAAAGCTGGATTTTGAAAGTGAAAACCTGCGGGACGGCAACCAAGTGCCGCGCCTATTGAACGAAACACGCCATCTGGTAAGGGTCGCTCAAGGCCTGACAGCGGATGATCTTAAATCCATGATGGGCATCTCAGATGCACTCGCCAATTTAAATGTTGCGCGGTTCAAGGCGTTTAAAACGCCCTTCACATCAGCCAACGCCCGCCCTGCGATCGATGCTTTTAAAGGCGATGTTTATGTCGGGCTTGATGCCCCCTCCCTGAATGAGGAACAGCGTGCTTTTGCCAACGAAACTGTGCGAATTCTTTCTGGGCTATACGGTATATTGCGGCCCCTAGACCTGATGCAGGCCTACCGGCTGGAAATGGGTGTAAAGTTTAAAACCGAGCGCGGCGCCAACTTATATGCCTTTTGGGGTGATCTGATCACCGAGCAACTGAACGCCGATTTCGCTAGGGATGATGATCCGGTGCTGATAAATTTAGCCTCTGGCGAATATTTTAAATCCATCAAGCTAAAAGCTCTAAAGGCGCGCGTGATAACCCCTGTGTTCCAAGAAGTAAAAGAGGGCCGCGCCAAGGTGATTTCTGTTTTTGCCAAAAAGGCGCGCGGTTTTATGGCGCGCTATATCATTGATAACCATATTACCAACCCCGAGGCCCTGAAGGATTTCAGCATTGGTGGTTACGGCTTTACGCCCCAACTGTCGGACGATTGCAAATGGGTGTTTCAGCGCGCACAGCCATAAGACGCGCGCCTCTGCTGGGTGCAATCCCACATCCTACGGCCACGTATTTTTATATATGCGGGCTTTGCGTACCTGCGGCGCTTTTGTGTGTGCGGGGTTTTTGTGCACGGCTGGAAAACTATTTTTCTAAGCAGTAAACAGAAGTTGTTTCGACTTTAATCCGTGTGGCTGTATAGTTTCTGCAGGATTTGGAAGATTTGGGAAATTGCGGGGATCACTCATGAAATTTAAGATCAACGGACACGCGGCGACATATGAAGGCGACGGCGATATGCCGCTTTTGTGGTATGTGCGCGATATTGCAGGCATGACAGGCACCAAGTTCGGCTGCGGCGAGGGTTTGTGCGGCGCTTGCACCGTGCATGTGGACGGTGTGGCCGTACGGTCATGCCAAACCGCGATGGAAGATGTGGAAGGCCGCGATGTGAAAACCATCGAAGGCTTAGCTAAAGGCGATACACTGCACGCGCTCCAAGACGCATGGGCAGAGCATAATGTACCGCAGTGCGGTTATTGCCAGTCGGGGCAGATTATGCAGGCGGCGTCTTTGCTGGCTGAAAACCCCAATCCCAGTGACGAGGATATCGACATAGCGATGGAAGGCAATATCTGTCGCTGCGGCACGTATCAGCGTATCAAAGCGGCCATAAGGGACGTGGCCGGCAACAAAGGTACGGGAGGCGCATCATGAATGTTCCTATAAAAAATGTCTCTAGGCGAAGTGTTTTAAAAGGCGCGGGCGCAGCAACAGGCCTTGTACTTGCAGCCCCAATGATCAGCAATTTTGTTGTTGCCGAAGCAACGGGCTCCCATAATTTTTCCAGTTCGGTTTATCTGTCTATGGATATGGACGGCACGGCGCATATTTATATCCACCGGGTTGAGATGGGGCAAGGCAGTCGCACCGGCCTACCGCAAATTATCGCTGATGAACTGGAAGCCGACTGGGACCGTTTGGTGTTCGAGCCCGCTTACGGCGACAAAAAATTCGGTGACCAAAATACCGATGGATCAACCTCTATCCGGAAATATTATGATATATTCCGCGCGGCAGGTGCGTCTGCACGCATGATGCTAGAGCAAGCCGCAGCCCACAAATGGGGCATTGCAGTAGGTGACGTAGAGGCCAAAAACCACCGTATTATCAATAAACTAACTGGCGCGTCTGAGGATTATTCAGCCTTTGTCGCGGCGGCTGCCAAACTAGAAGCGCCCGGGGCAGACGCCGTGAAGCTGAAAAGCAAGGCCAAGCGCACTTATATCGGCAAGCCCAAGCAAAATATCTATATGCAGGATATTATCACCGGCAACAGCCAGTTTGGCCAAGATACCATGCGCGAAGGTATGTTGTTTGCGGTTGCCGCGCGTCCGCCGTCAGTCGGCGGGACGGTAACGGCATTTGATAAAGCGGCTGCAATGGCGGTTGCAGGGGTTGTGGATGTGGTTGAACTGCCAGCCTTGACACTGCCTGCGATTTTTAAGCCCCTGGGCGGTGTGGCGGTGCTGGCAACCAATACTTGGGCCGCGATCAAAGGCCGCGAGGCGCTGAACGCTCAGTTTGAAGGTGGCCCTAACGGGGATTATGATACCAAAGCGTTTGAAAAAACCCTGTGGCAAAATATTGACGGTAAAAGCACCCCGCACTTAAAGCGCGGAAATTGCGCCGCAGCCTTAGAGGTGGCAGACAAGACCTACGGTGCCGATTATTTTGTCCCGCACCTTAATCACGCTCCGATGGAACCACCAGCCGCGACCGCTGAATGGCAGGGTGATACATTAAAAATGTGGGTATGTTGTCAGGACCCGCAGTCGGTTCAGGGGGCTGTTGCTCCGTTTGTCGGTGTGAAGCCGGAAGATATTTATGTCGAGGCAACGCTGTTGGGCGGGGCGTTTGGGCGTAAATCAAAGCCTGATTTCGCTGTCGAGGCAGCGATCCTCGCCAAGCAGGCTGGCCGCCCGGTGAAAATGATCTGGACACGTGAAGACGATATGCACCATGGGTATTTCCACACAATTTCTGCCCAGCGTGTCGAGGCGGGGGTTAAGGACGGCGCGGTCACTGCATGGAAACATAAAGCCGCATATCCTTCGATCAGCGGCACTTTTAATCCGGCGGCAGACGGTCCAAGCGGCTTTGAATTAAGCCTTGGCCTTACTGATTTGCCGTTCGCAACCCCGAATCTTCAGGTCGATACAGGCGCTGCCAAAGCCCATGTCCGTATCGGATGGATGCGCTCGGTTGCCAATATCCATCAAGCCTTTGCCGTGGGGTCTTTTGTTGACGAAATTGCACAAGGCGAAGGGAAGAACACGGCTGACTTGTGGATGGAAATGATCGGTGAGGACCGGATGATTAGCCCGGCCTCTGATGTTGTCGGTCATGATCCAGCCAATCCGCAGGGCCCCGGCTATGCCAATTACGGCGAAAGCCTAGAACGCCACCCCATAGATACAGCGCGGCTGAAAGCGGTGTTGGCCAAGGTGGTGGATATATCCGGTTACGGCAAAACAATGCCCAAAGGTCGGGGTATGGGCATCAGTGTACACCGTAGTTTTGTTAGCTTTGTTGCCTGCGCGGTTGAGGTGGCAGTCTCTGATGATGGCACATTCACTATCCCGCGTGCGTGGATCGTGGTGGACTGCGGAACCTATGTGAACCCTGACAGGGTGAAAGCCCAAATGGAAGGCGCGGTGCTGTTTGGTATTTCGATCGCCAAATACGGTGAGATAACAGCTTCCGGCGGCGCTATTGAGCAAAATAATTTTGATAGTTACCCCGTTAGCCGTATGAGCGACAGTGCCGATGTTGAGGTTGTCATCATGGAAAATGATGCGCCTCCGGGCGGCGTTGGAGAGCCCGGCGTGCCGCCAGTTGCGCCTGCAATTACCAATGCGATTTTCCAAGCCACAGGCAAGCGTATTCGTCGTCTGCCTATTGGCAACCAATTGGCTATATAGTTAAAATAAAAGGCAGAAAGGACAGCACAGTCCCTTCTGCCTTTCTAATTTAAATGACGGCCCTTAAGGGACAGCCTTTCAGGCTTCAAGCGTGAATTAGAACCGCACGACAAAACCCGCAGACGCGCCGTAATCATCAAACTCGAATGTGGTTGCTTTGACGCGTAGGCTAAGGCTTTCGCCAAGGGCATGCTCATAGCCTATATCTGCACGGAATGACCCATTTGTATCGCTAAAGCCAAAGGCAGAAGCTTTTGCCTCGGCATAGCCGCCACTTACGAACATCAGGCCGCGGCCCTCTTCGCCGACAACCCAACCTAGCGAGCCATTGACCGACCACACATTATCAAGATATTCAAGGTCGGCGCTCCCAAATGTCCCTTCGATGCCTAATACCAAGCCGTTATCGGATTGTTTCCGGTATCCAAGGAAGCCTTCATAGGCAACGCCGCCTTCAAAATCAGCGATGTCAAGATAGCCAATGCTGCCACCAATATATGCCCCGTTAAATTTTTTGTCTTCGTCAGCCTGAACCGTTGCAGAGCAAGCCAAAAGCGCAGCGGAAACCGCTGCTAATGTT
>WFTS01000076.1 GCA_015485385.1 Kordiimonadales bacterium
GACAAAGTGCTTAAGCCGCCTGCTTCCTAAGCCACAAAACCTGCCACAGGAAGCCAACCACATATGTGATCAGAAACGCTAGGTAAAAGCTGTGTAGGAACGGGTCTTTGAAATCTGTCACCACCGGATCGCCGACAGGCAATCGCATAAGGCCATCCGTAATCGCAGGGATCATATGAAACAAAAAAGTTCCGGAAAAGGCCATCGCTTGCACATAAGGTGACAGCTTACCAAAAATACTGGTTTTCGCAGCAACCATGCCAACCACAAGGGCAAACAGTGTCAAAATCGCGAGCGCATGTGCTGGACCAAAGGCGCCGCGAGCGAATATCATTAAGGCCGTCACCGCTGCAATGAAAGTGCAAACCAAATATATCTGGCTCGTGCGGTGCTCTAACTGGATAATCTTATATTTCACCAACGAATATACGCCGGTAACAAGTGCAGTGATGCCGATCACGGTATGAAACCAGCCTAGCGGTGATATTTCTGGCATACGCCCCCCGAAAATATATGAAGGCTATATGTAAAGGCATCACGGCGATTTTCGCAAGGCTTAAGCCAATATCCAAAGGGCAGACGATGAATTTCACGGCATATTATGGTGTTTTGGTAGCTTCCAAGGCTATATCAAGCCTTATGGTTCGGGATACCCAATCTGCTGTAGGGTCTGAGCGCACACCAAGCGCGTAAGCTACACGGTCCAGATCAAATTGCGCGTTAACTTTTGCCGCATCTCCGGCAATATCCAATTGGAAATCAAAAGCAAGCGGCAAACTTTTACCCTTTATCGCCAAATGCCCTTCAGCCCGGTATAAGCCCGCATGAACGCGCGTGATTTTAGAAGCCTCAAACACCGCTTGAGGATAGTTTTTAACATCAAACCAATCTTCGCTTTTCAGTGTGGCTGCGTGTAAGGCATTGTCCATATCGGCAGAGCCTGTATCAATTTCGACATATACTTTAGCCGCGCTTAAGTTTTCTGGATCAAGCTGAATTGAAGCTGTCCATGTCTTAAAGTGACCCTTAAAGGGCGCATTGGCATAACTACCGCTGAAAACTATTTCGCTTTTCTTCACATCGGTTTGCCAATCTAACGCATAAGAAGGAACACCCCACACAAAAAATACGGCCATTAAAATAGAAAATACACGCAACATTATTTTTCCTTTGCCTCGTCAGAAGGCCTTACTTTCATCACGGGCAACATACGCACCAGAATATCATCTTTGGTAACATAATGATGCTTCAGCGCTGCTCCAATATGCATCACGATCAAGGCGATGCCCCCAAAAGCGATTATCTCATGGATTTCCTCGAACCGGCCTTCCCACAGTTCTTTCCCCGCATAATCAAGTGCGGAAAATGCTGGAAAATGTGGGACTTCCGGACCACCAAAAAATAGCGTGGGAAGCCCCAACGGACTTGCGGAAACCATCAACCAGCCTGTAATAGGCAAGCCGATCATCAGCCCGTAAAATAGCCAGTGCGTAATGTGCGCGGCACCGCGTTCCCATTTAGGCATATCTAGCGGCAGATCGGGACTTTTGTGTGTAAACCGCCAGAAAAGCCGCAACAAACTAAGCGCTAAAATCGTCAAACCCACAGACTTATGCAATTGAAACATATCAAATGCCGCCGCCCGGGTTTCCTTCACATCGATCGCATCGGCCATCCAAATGCCCGCGGCCATCATGGCAATAATCAAGATGGCAATCAGCCAGTGCAGCAAAATCGCAATTTTGGAATAATATTTATTGTTTGTTTGCTGCACGGCGTTTCTCCTTCAAAGAGCGATTAGTCAGCTTTAATAAATTCAGCTTCAATCACAAAAGCAATATCTTCACCAACATAGGGAACAAGATAGTTCATGCCAAATTCTGTACGATTGATCGTACCTTCCGCGTGAAACCCAACGGCAGGGACTTTGGCATATGGGTGACTGGGCATACTACCGTTCAGTGTCGCCTTTAATGTTAGGGGCTTCGTGACACCCAATAGTGTAACATCACCATGGATCAAAGCCGTTGTCGCACCCGTTTTTTCAACCGTTTTAGAAACAAACTCAATCTTAGGGAATGTGCCTGCTTTCAGAAAATTATCGCTTTTACTGATCTCGCCATCAAAATCCACATCCCCCGGGTAATCCGTTTTAACGGACAAGGGATCAATCGTTGCAGACACGCTGGAGTTCGCAACATTCGCAACATCAAGGGACAGTTTTACATCAAATTTAGTAAACCGTGCCGTATAATTCGACAGTCCAAAGTGGTTCACTTTCCATGTCAAACTGGCGTGGGTTGGATCCATCGCATAGGTGCCAGACGGGGCAGCAATGTCCTCGGCAAATGTAGCAGTAGAGAGCGAAGCCAAAGCAAGCGCTGTCGAAAGAAATATGTGTTTTGGTGATATCATTGTTGGTCTCCGTAAATATAGGTCAAGTTCGCTAGCCCATATCTATTGTTGACCAATGCTGTGATAAATACCCAAGTTTTGCGACTTTGCGTTCGCTTTTTGCGAACAGGAGGCGCTTGGTCACATGTCTATTGCACACTAGAGAAGTTTTTGAGCAAATAAGTTCGGATCAAAGCGTGCTCTTTAGGCTCAAGCGGCGGCATACCCTGTTTTTCAACCATCCATTTTAAAAGATAATCCCAGCGTTTTGGCGTGACATGTTGTTGCATCACAATTGCGAGACTATGGCATGCTGCACAATTGTTGGCGACTTCCTCATACCCTGGCGTGCGCGGCAGGCCCCAATAGTCATCGCTGGCATCAAAACGAGACCCACGCTCGATGCTTGAGCGCTTGAGGCGGGGGTCCATCGCATTATATTGGTCCTTAAAGCTGATACCTTGATTATAGTTCGTTGCCATGGCTTTTATACGTTCGGCACGCCTGAGCTCAAGTGCGGTCGGCGGGATAATTGTCTCAGATTTTCCGACAGGTGCTTCACCGCAAGCGCTAAGGCTCAAAAACATCAGAGCGACTATACTATATCGCATTTCCGGCCCCCTCCCCTATATTGCAAACACAGCAATACGGTGCTGCATATTGTTCAGGTACCCTTTAGGGTTCCAGCCGGGTACGACAGAGGGCTGCGCAATGCCTGTATGATCGGTTGCCCGCGCCCAAACCTCGTAATATCCAGCTTTTTCAAGGGTGATATCGGCACGCCATTGCTGCCATGCAAACTTATTTTGTGGTGGATCAAGCTCTGCATCCCGCCACGAGGCACCAAAATCGACTGACACTTGCATCCGCGTTACATCGCCCTGCCCCGACCATGCGTGGCCGCGCACTTCAAACGCCTTACCTACAGCCGTGCGTGATCCTGTTACCGGAAAAGTTACCAGCGACTTCACGGGCATCTCGTGAATTATGACCATGTCTTCCTTTGGCACTTCGGTGCCGGGGCTAACAGGATAAGCAGGCATTCGGTAGGCATTTCCGGTCATTTTAGTGCCGTCATGCACCTTGTCTCGAATTTGAATACGCTTGAGCCATTTTTGCGAGCAACTGCCCGGCCAGCCCGGGATGATAAGCCTAAGCGGATATCCGTTCAGTACTGGCAATGCTTCGCCGTTCATCTCGAATGCTATTAGACAATCCTCTGTCATGGCTTTGTCGATAGGCACCCCGCGTGAGATAGGCACCTTGGCAGGGTCGCCTGATAAGTGACCATCAACACTGTGGTGCGCCGTATAGACCGCACTCGGCTTCACACCAGCTTTATTCAGCACATCTTTCAGCCGCACGCCGGTCCATTCCGGGCAGCCAACAGCACCCAAAGACCACTGGTTTCCAGAGGCCCCCGGCTCATAATATTTACGGCCATTGCCGCCGCATTCAATCCACAACCTCTTTTTCACCACTTCAAAATCTCGTCGCAGGTCAGCGGTGGTTAGCCTAAGCGGCGTATCAACCTCACCGTCAATGGTAAGCGTCCAACCCTCGGCTGGGTGGTCGTCGTAATCTGGCAGAGTGCCATTGTTTCTAACAAACAACTTGGCCGCAGGTGTCACCACATCATCCAGTAAATGCGCGGTGGCTTCCATATTGATCGGGCGGCGATTAAGCACGGTCATGCCGGGGCGGGCCGCAATCAGTGTCTCGTCATCCATCAAAGTTTCTGCATCACCAGCGAAGGCTGCCAGTTGCAAGCCCTTGGGCAGATTACTGAGGAACGGAATATCCACCCCCAACATCACTGCCGCTGTACCAACACCGCCAAGCAGTAGTTTACGCCGCGATAGGCTGTTCAGGCTTGCTTGAGATTTCATATCAGTTTGTTGCCCCATCATATGCTCCCATTAAACAGAAACATACGCTGAGCCAACATAAAGAATTTTGCAAGCCTATATATGCAGAGCGTGACCTAATGCCTTGAGGGCGGCTTCTTGAAAACCTTCGCTTTGGGTTGGGTGAGCGTGGACTGTGCCAGCAATATCTTCGAGGCACGCGCCCATTTCCAGCGCCAGCGCGAAAGTGGCCGACAATTCCGACACGCCTTTGCCCACCGCCTGAATACCAAGCACCAGATGATTGTCTTCGCGGGCAACCACTCGCACAAAGCCCTGCTCAGCCTCCATAGTCATGGCGCGGCCATTGGCGGCGAACGGAAAAATCCCGATTTTGGTCTCATATCCAAGTGCTGCCGCTTCATCGGGTGACAGGCCCGCTGTCACAATTTCGGGGTCGGTAAAACACACCGCCGGGATGCAAACTTTGTCAAATGTGCGGTTTTCTCCGGCGATAATTTCAGCAACCATTTCACCCTGCGCCATTGCTCGGTGCGCCAGCATAGGTTCGCCGGTCAAATCACCAATGGCGTAAACCCCGGTCATAGACGTTTGGCACCTATCGCCAATCGCAACAAAACGGCCCGCCATCGTCAGATCAAGCCCTTCAAGGCCAAAGCCTTCAGTTTTTGCGCGCCGACCAACGGTAACAAGGATTTTATCAGCCGCAAGCGTCTGCTCGCTGCCGTCTGGCATCTCAACCACCAAGCCTTCGCCAGCCTGTGACAGGCCCTTGGCCTTGGTGCCCAGCAAGATGGTAACACCGAGTTTCTTCAGGCTTAAAGTAACGGGTTTGGTAAGCTCTGCATCATAAAGCGAAAGGATCGTATCGAGTGCCTCAACCACGGTCACATCCGCGCCCATTTTGGCGTAGGCTGTGCCAAGTTCCAGCCCGATATAACCGCCGCCAATCACCACCAGTTTTTTCGGTACAGTCTCAAGCGAAAGCGCCTCGGTTGAGCAAATCACCTTATCGCCAAACGGCAGGCTAGGGATTTCAACCGGCTCGCTTCCGGTGGCGAGGATAACATTTTTCGCCGTCACTTTAACGGGGCCGTCTTTGGTTTCCACCACACAGGTTTTGCCGTCAGTCATCGTGCCCCAACCCACCAGAAGCTTGACCTTATTCTTCTTCAGCAGGCCTGCAACACCCTTGTTCAGGCGGTCAACGATGCCGTCTTTCCACTTGATCGTTTTACCAAGATCAAGGCTTGGCTTACCCGCCTTAATACCCAGTATATTCCCGCCAACATTATGGGTGGCTTTTTCAAACTCATCTGCCGCGTGAATAAGCGCTTTAGAAGGGATACAACCAACGTTTAAGCAAGTACCACCCGGGGCTTGGCCGTCTACAATAATCGTATCCAGCCCCAATTGCCCCGCACGGATAGCAGCTACATAGCCGCCCGGCCCGGCACCAAGGATTAGCAGATTACACTCAAGCGTTTTCATAGGTATTTCTCCGTGATCGTCGGTATCATTTTCTCTAAGCCGCTGGCGTCGCTCGTCTGCACCGGCACACACCGGCGTCTCATCACCCTTCCATAAACAGGGTCGCGGGATTTTCTAACAAGCTCCGGATGCGCTGGATAAATTCAGCAGCATCCCAGCCGTCAACAATGCGGTGATCGAACGAAGACGACAAGTTCATGATTTTGCGCGGGATAAAAGCGCCGTCCTGCCACACCGGGCGTACAGCAACCTTGTTCACACCCACAATCGCTACTTCGGGGCTGTTGATAACCGGCGTGGAGACCACACCGCCCATCCGCCCAAGCGACGAGAGTGTGATTGTAGAGCCTGTCAGCTCATCCCGTGTGATGTCGCCGCTGCGCGCAGCGTCTGCCAAACGCTTGGCCTCAAGCGCAAGCCCATGCACGTCCAGCGTTTCTGCGTGGCGGATCACCGGCACCATAAGGCCTCCGGGGGTTTGTGCTGCCATGCCAATGTGCGCCGCACCGTACTGATACAGCACATCCGCACTGTCATCATAATGGCTCGACAATTTCGGGTGATCCTTCAGCGCCAACACCATAGCCTTCATAATGAAAGGCAATATTGTCAATTTTGGCTGATGTTCTTTTCTATTGGCATTCAAATGCTCCCGCAGCTTTTCAAGTTCGGTTACATCCACTTCCTCCACATAGGTAATATGGGGGATACGCTGCTTGGCATCCTGCATGCGCTGGGCAATCTTGCGCCTTAGGCCAATAACTTTAATTTCATCCACACGCAAATTGGGCGTAACGCGCGACACACCCACAGGCACAGAGGCGCCCGATATATAGGCGTCCAGATCATCATGGCTGATCCGGCCAGCGGGGCCCGTGCCGTGCACATACGCAAGCTTGATACCGGCGTCCATCGCACGTTTGCGAACCGCAGGCGACGCCAGCGGCTTTTCGCCCACAGCGCGCGGCACGCCCATGGGGGCATTTTGAGGAACGCCCTTAGGTTTAAGTGCCTCTGCTGCCTTTGGCGGCGCCATAGCTGCTTTTGCCTTCGGGTCTAGTTTCGTCGCCGGGGCAGCTTCAACCTTAGCTGGCGGAGTGTCAGCTGTCGCATGCTTGGCTTCTGCTGCCGCAATCTCAGCCTCGTTGCCGTCCCCTTCGACTTCAAGCGCAATAATCACCGAACCAACGGCGGTCATCTCACCAATTTCGCCTTTAATTTCGACAACTGTACCGTCGGTAGGACACGGAATTTCAACGGTGGCTTTATCGGTCATCACGGCCGCGAGCACATCATCTTCCTTGACCACATCGCCGGGCTTCACGTTCCATTCAACGATTTCAGCTTCAGTGATACCCTCGCCCACATCGGGCATCTGTATTTTATGAATACCCATCACACAGCCTCCATCATAGCTTTAAGCTCTTTGCCTACTCGGGCTGGACCCGGGAAATAATCCCATTCTTGCGCGTGCGGATACGGCGTATCATAGCCCGCAACCCGCACTACCGGCGCTTCTAGGTGGTAAAAACAGCGCTCTTGAACTTGCGCCGCCAATTCAGCCCCAAAGCCCGATGTCAGTGTTGCTTCATGCAGCACCATACAGCGCCCTGTTTTCTGAACGCTTTCAACGATCGTATCGACATCCAAAGGCATCAAAGACCTTAGATCAATAATTTCAGCGTCGATACCAGTTTCCTTCTTGGCGGCTTCGGCTACAAATACCATGGTGCCGTAACACAGGATCGTAACATCGCTGCCTTCACTGAAAACCGAGGCTTTTCCTATCGGCACTGTGTAATGCCCAGCAGGCACATCGCCAAGAAGATGCTTTGACCAATTGCTGGCGGGTTTGTCGTGGTGGCCATCAAACGGGCCATTATAAAGACGTTTGGGTTCGAAAAAGATCACCGGGTCATCATCTTCAATCGCCGAAATCAACAGTCCTTTTGCGTCATAAGGATTTGACGGCATGACTGTTTTCACACCCGATACATGAGTGAACAAAGCTTCGGGACTTTGGCTGTGAGTTTGGCCGCCAAAGATACCACCACCACAGGGCGTGCGGATGGTCAAGGGCGCGGTGAAATCTTTGTTAGACCGGTGCCTTAGGCGCGCGGCCTCAGAGACAATCTGGTCGTACGCCGGGTATATATAATCCGCAAACTGGATTTCGATACAGGGCCGAAGGCCGTAAGCCCCCATGCCGATGGCCGTGCCGACAATCCCGCTTTCATTGATGGGGCTATCAAACACTCGGTTGGTGCCATATTTCTGCTGCAAGCCGTGCGTACAGCGGAACACACCGCCGAAATAACCCACATCTTCACCAAAGACGACAACATTGTCATCCTCGCCTAGTTTTACATCCATCGCATCGCGGATGGCTTCGATCATTGACATCTGCGGCATGACTAAACTCCGAGCTTTTGGCGCTGTTCGCGCAGGTGCGGCGGCATTTCTTTATAAACATCGTCGAACATATTTTTAGGGCTAGAGCCTGAGCCCATCACACCGTATTTTTCGGCTTCTTTTGTTGCAGCGCGAATTTCGTCATTATATTCGCTTTCCGCCTGTGTATGGCGTTCTTCGCTCCATAAGCCTCGACCGATCAAATGGTTTTTCAGCCGCAGCAATGGGTCACCCAAAGGCCAGGCCGCACTTTCTTCCTTGGGCCTATATTGTGTGGGGTCGTCCGATGTGGAATGCGGCGCAACACGGTAAGTCACCCATTCAATGAAGGTTGGCCCCATGCCTCGGCGCGCACGCTCAACAGCCCACGACGAAGCAGCATACACAGCCAGAAAATCATTTCCGTCAACACGCAGGGCTGGAATATCATAGCCAAGGGCGCGTTCTGCGAATGTCGCATGATCACCACCCGCCATGCCCCGAAACGATGAGATCGCCCATTGATTATTGACTACATTCAGGATCACCGGGGGCTTATAAACAGAGGCATTGACAAGCGCCGCATGGAAATCAGTTTCTGCGGTTGAACCATCGCCGATCCAGCCTGCAGCAATTTTCGTGTCACCCTTAATCGCTGACGCCATCGCCCAGCCAACGGCCTGTACAAATTGCGTCCCCAAATTCCCTGAAATAGTGAAAAATCCGTGCTCTTTTGACGAATACATAATCGGCAGTTGCCGGCCCTTCAGAGGGTCTTCTGAATTTGACAGTATCTGGCACACCATCTTGAACAGCGGATAATCCGTTGAAAGCAACAGCCCTTGCTGTCGGTACGTTGGAAAATTCATATCGCCCTTACTTAGGGCAGCTTTAAATCCAACGGCGATCGCTTCCTCGCCAGTGCATTTCATATAGAAGCTGGTTTTGCCTTGACGCTGCAAGGTCATCATACGCTCGTCGTAAGTGCGCACCCGGATCATATTTTTCAGGCCGGTCAGTAATATTTCATCACTGATGCCTTCCGCCCAAGGCCCAACGGCTTTGCCGTCGCGGTTGAGAACCCGAACCATTGTCGAGGCCAGCTCTTTCATATCAGCGGCTTTGGTATCCACCGCAGGGCGGCGCACACTGCCTGCCGCCGGGATTTCGATGCCTGTGAAATCCGGTTCATCGCCCGGCCTACCCGTTGGCTGGGGAACATGAAATCTAAGAGGTGCGTATTTTGACATAACCAACCCAATCCTCAGTTTCTGCAGCAAGCCCATCTGCCACAGGAAATTAATGTCAGTAATACTGACGTATTTTTGGGTGCAAAATCAACGATTTTATCGACCGACCCATCAATGCTCTGAAAAAGGATGCTTTTTCTTGCCATGACTATAGCCGAAAATTGCCTGAAAATCAGGGCTTTCGGCCTGATGAATTTAAATGTGACTGAAGGATTTTTTATTTTCAGTTGTAACCATCAATTGCACTCAAGGGCTGTACAGGACGTTTCATTTCCCCCACAGAGCGCAGGAAAAGAGATTCGCCCATCCCCTCTCCTCTGGCATGGCGTATACTATACACCAAAATAATATACCCAAAAAACCCCTTGATATTGCGCCCCCAGTTCGTAGGCTAAGATAGCCTTTTCAGGGGAAGCGCTTTATGTCTTCAATTTATTTTTTCGATTTTCTAAGCCTGCCGAACATGCACCTGCCGTTCAATGCAGCCTTTTTGAAAACCATTCAAAAAGCCTACCCCAAAGATCAAATTATTTTTGCAGCTAGTGCCGGGCATATCGAAAATTTAAAACCCTATTTCCCAAATCCTGAGACGATCGTGTTTCAAGAAATTGCGCCCTTTGATTATAAAAATGAAAAAGCCCACAACCCCTTTTGGAATAGAAAAGCGGCCCAAAAATGCCTTGCCGCCGCCAAAAACATCGTGAACGGCCAGTTGGTGCGCCATGTCATTATCGGCGGTGTAGAGGCGGCATTACTGCGCACATTCCGGCAGGGCTGGAAGCAAAACCTGCCGCAGCTTTATTATATATTGCACGGACAACTTGGTACGTCTTTTTCGTGGCGAACGCGCAACCCTGTGTTTCGGTATTTTGATTTTCAGTCTGAATTTCGCCGAGGTCTGCCCGAGGGGCAAAAATGGATCGCCCTAGAGAAAGGGATTAAACAATCTGTTTCCGAAGCTTTCCCGAAGGTAAAAGGCAGTCTGATCACGCTAGAGCACCCAATCACATATTCTCCGAATGCGGAAAATAGCACGGATGACGGAGAGAATAATGATCTAGGTGAAGGCCAAGCCCATAATCACGAAGATAAAATCCGTATTGCTTTTCTTGGCGCATGCACCAGCGAAAAAGGCTTTGACACTTTTCTAAGGCTGGCCCAAAATTGCACCAATCGTCATGTGGAATTTTGGGCGATTGGCTCATCAAAGAAAAACTGTGCTTTGGATGAGTATTCGGCTTTAACGCGCGCGCCAGACAAGCAGTATGTCTCAGAAGCTCAATATTATCATGACCTGAAACAGGTGGATATGGTGATGTTGCCCTTTACGGAAAGTTACCGCTATATCTCAAGCGGTAGCCTTCTAGATGCAGTTGCCTACTCTAAACCGGTTATGACCTACAGAAATGCTAACAATGCGCTCATAGTGGACGAATATGGGGCCTTTGGTCCAGACACTCCCTCTGAGCGCGACATGCAAGCCTATGTAAACGGTCTAACAAAAGCCGCTTTTGACCGGGACAATCAGGCTTGGCAGCCCGTGATAGCGCGCATCTATAAGGCCCGCACACCTGAGGCACTTGCTGAAAATTACCGCACCGAGACCAGCAATCCCTGACGGCCATATCTCTGCGCATCTGCCTTTGATTCGCCTATTCCCATTATGGGACAGCGCAGATGCGCCGGCGGCACGCGGTTTCGGTACAAAAAACGCTTAACTTCCAATATGATCAAATTCTACCATTGACATCGTCCCTAAGCTGCAAAATTATGAACACATGCTTTAAGCATAGTATTTTCCTTGGGGGGAGAGATAAAATGGGAACATCTCACGCAGATATCTGCCGCAGCGCATCAGAAATGATTGAAAGCCTTGGCAGGGACGCTGAAAACCAAGCCACACTAAAGGCCGACGAATGCCTTGAGCTTAATGATATCTCCGGATCTCTAAAATGGGCACGCATTGCTGCTATGGTCGCTGAATTATCAGATGACACCCCGACTAGCAGGCAAACGCATCACTAAATTTGAAATACTCCTAAAGACTGCGCCTTGTTAATCTGACCAAATCCTTGTGGTTCGGTGTTTTCACCAGTAGGCTGCAGGCTATTCCCCGCCCACTTTTTCATTGAGCCCCATGACCAAGCCGATATCTGAGACAATTGAGCCAATTGAGGTCGCCATTATTGGTGCTGGTCCTGCTGGTTTGATGGCGGCCGAAGTTTTATGTGCGGCGGGCTACAAACCAGTTTTGTTTGATGCTATGCCAACACCCGCACGCAAGTTTCTGATGGCAGGTAAATCTGGTTTAAACTTAACCCACAGCGAGCCAATGCCAGCCTTTAGCGAACGCTACGGCGAACGCTCAAGCGAAATCACAGCCGCGCTGAAGCATTTTTCACCAAAAGATGTGCGCACATGGGCCGACAAATTGGGCGCACACACATTTGTAGGCTCATCGGGTCGTGTTTTTCCAAAAAGCTTCAAAGGATCACCGCTGTTAAGAGCTTGGCTTAAAAGGATTTCTGCCAGTGGCGGAACATTAAGGCCACGCCATAAATGGGTCGGCTGGAACGCGGATGGGCGTCACAAGTTTGTCACACCCCACGGCGAGGCTCTTATTTCAGCCACAGCAACGGTGTTTGCGCTAGGCGGCACCAGCTGGCCAAAATTAGGGTCCGACGGCTGTTGGCAGCCACATTTCCGCGACCAAGGCATCGAAATTATACCATTTCGCCCCGCAAACTGCGGGTTCGAATGTGATTGGAGCACCCATTTCAAAGGTCGTTTCGCTGGCGAACCAATGAAAGGGGCAGTGCTTTCATTTGGGCAGCAGCGCTTGAAAGGGGACTTTGTTATCAGTGAATATGGGGTCGAGGGCAGTGCCATTTACAGCCTATCAGCTCCGCTGCGCGATGCGATAGAGGCATCAGGGAAAGCCGTGCTCAGACTTGATCTCAGCCCTGACCGTTCAGAAAAACAGCTGATGAAATCCTTGTCAAAGCCGCGCGGGAAACGCTCAGTGGCGACCCACTTAAAGCGCACCGTTAATATTTCAGGTGCCAAGGCTGGCTTGCTGCGAGAGCTGTTGACACCCTCGGATTTTGCTGACCCTGCACGCTTGGCTTCGGCCATCAAGTCGTTACCGCTTACGCTTTCGCGCACACGCCCTATCACAGAGGCTATATCAACCGCAGGCGGCATAGCCTTTCATAGCCTGAACAGGGATTTAATGGTCAAAACACTTCCCGGCACTTTTGTTGCTGGCGAGATGCTAGATTGGGAGGCCCCTACAGGCGGATATCTTCTAACCGCTTGTTTTGCCCAAGGAAAACAAGCCGCAACCGGAGCAATACGCTTTTTGAAGGACCAGACAAAATAGGAAAAATCGGTGATTTCAACGCCTACAACCTCTAAATTTTCCCGCGAAGCAAGCCTAACAAAGCGGTTAGAAAAGCGCGCAATCTCTAGCCGGGGCACAAGAAATTCAAAAAAATTAACTTTTCCCTTGCACGCCCCGTCAGATCGACTTATATCCACACCGGTTCCTAGGCGGAACACCCCATCAAAGATGGATGTGCCGGTATAGCTCAGTTGGTAGAGCAGTTGATTTGTAATCATCAGGCCCCGAGTTCGAATCTTGGTGCCGGCACCACTTTTCTCCTTATATTTCACGATATTACCAAACATTCTTAACTGATGTGTTTATGCTGCCTGCATTTACGGACACATGTCGGAAGCATATTGGACGTAAGTGTTAAGGATATGCCAAGCGGCGAGCATCATTGTGGCCGTCATTCAATGTTACCGATCACTGCTCTTTCAGTGAGGTTGGAAGTACAAACTGTCCACCAAATGCTTGGTCCTTAAACCCCCGGTAAGATTCGGCGGCAACCTCATTTGAAAGCCAATTTTGGGCCTCTTCACGCGTGAATTCACGGCTGCCCTGTCGTTGGTCATGGAATATAGTTGCTATCCCAATCATAACGTCAATATGTTCAGGATGCTGCTCCATAAAATCTAGGAATTGAAAACACACGTTAGAATTAAAAACCCGGTGCGGTGCAGGCGATTCTTCCCCAAGTGGCAAGGCAAAATAGGGCTTTGTCATCTTTTTCATCCGCTTCGTAATGCGGAGCATACGCTTATCAACTGATACTTTTACAGCAGCGCCTTTTCCTTTGGGCTCGCCGTTGCGGCCCCCATAAGTGACGATATTGCCTAAATATTCAATCTCCCACGGCAAAGCATTTAAGCGCGGTAAGGTTATGGCTTCAAGAAACCCCGTAAGGGCAATAATATGTTTATGGACCGCATACTCTAAGATTGAGAAAAACAGCTCATAAAAAACTGGATACCCAGCCTTGCTGCGGTACTTTTTATCAACGATGAAATAGCGCGACCACTCCCATATGTTAGCAGCTTCTGGAGGATCTTGGAAATGGCACCACTGTTTAAAAATAGTACCCAATTGAGTAGGGCAACTTGTGGGCACCAGACGCATTCCGCCTAGAATTCTTTCATCCTTGTCTAGTTTTAGAAAATAAACCGTATCGTCGGTATCAAACTGATCAATATCTAGCTTGCTGTCCCGTTCGAGCTTTTTCCAACCCTTTTCCTCGACAAAAATTTTATGCCGGAGGTCAAACATTTGATCGAGAATATCACCATAAAGATACTGGTTGTGACTGTTAATAATATGAATCATGACACACATCCCTTGGTTATTTGATCATCAACCAAAGAATAGTGGCCCTCTAAAGAGCCGTCTCCCCCCTTACAAGTGGGGAAGCACACGCTATAGTTTTATAAAAACACCCGGTGGCGGTGTAGGGCCTTCACCAATTCCCCTGTGCTAGAAAAATAATATTTACGCTTCACAGTTTTAATATGGTCATTAATAACGCCCGCGGTAACCCCTAGCCTATCGGCCACTTCTACGGGCTTTTCACCTTCACATATCCAGATTAGCACTTCTTTTTGTCTCGCAGTCAGGCCAGAGAAATCAATGTTCCGAGAAATGCCGGTCACATCCTCTACCAACCCAGTTTTAGACTCACGCGCCTTTCGCAAATAAATTCTACGGGCGGTGCCGTGTGCTGCGGTCACCATTAAACGCAGAGCATTTTCTAGTTCGTCTGATTTAACAATATCCCCACCCATACTAACGTATGCATATTCCGTTATCTGGTTTTCATCATCCGCAGAAACTGGAATGGGGACCACCAACCCTTCTTTGAGGCCAAAATCAAAGGCCTCTCTGAAAATTTTCACTTGTAATTTGGTTAAATCTTTACGGCACAAAAAATCAGACCACCAAAAAGGTTCGCCCCAATCTTTCAATGCCAAAGCACCGATAGGCAAAGCATCATCAATGTAATATTTGTTTTTATTATAATGCCTGATCCAGTCATTATCCAAATATGCAAACATAACCTTACGGTCTTGCAAGGCCGAAAACCCAAACGCAGAAACACATATCAAGTGATGCACGCCAAGGGTTCTGCACGGAATTTGAAGGGCATCAACCATATCTCCCAATGATTGAAATTTACCCACACAGGCCATAAATTCGCGCATGGTATTATATGAAAATTGTGTAATAGCTCACTCACCTTACATAAAAAATAACAGTGCCCTCAATCTATAACGGCGCGCAACCCTACGATGAAATCAAATCCTTAAAAATTAGTGTCCAAGCCCTGATTAAAATTCCGGCACTCATAAAAGACCAACAAGGCGAAACCCAAATGTCATTGCCCGTTATGAGCTATGGTTTCACGCAAAAGCTAACCATTGACGTACCCATACAAATTGCGCATTTTACGGCAAATACTTTATGAATTTAGCTGGGCAGGATATAAGCCTCTCATCTGATATCAGACATCAAAAATCTGGGGCACATATGTATAGCAGCAATTTTGACGACACGGTGAATATCAGCTTCTGTGCATATGCCGTTAATTTTATGGATGTCCGCGTTGGCCAACCTATAGATGCTCTGCGTATGTTAGGGGCCAACGTAAAATTACACATTCGGCAAACAAAACTTATTCCCGGTGTACCAGACGATCAGCCTAAAATATTAATCATCCAGCGCGCCTTCCTTTCAAAAGAAGGCTGGCCGCAAACCCTTAAATCAGCCATCAAAGCTGGCTGGTTAATGGTTGTTGAATATGATGATTACCCTGAAAACCCATTTAACGCTGCCAAGCGTGCCAATTCGCTTGATTGGGAACGCTTTAAAATGTGCCACGCTGTACAAGCAAGCACAGCCTCGCTGGCAGAGGCCTTTTTAGAGCATAACCCTGAGGTCGGATTGTTTGAAAATCAGCTTTTCAAAACCCCAGACCCCGTTACAAAACCGAACGAAAATATACGGCTGTTCTTTGGGGCCCTAAATCGAAAAACGGCGTGGGAGCCGCTTATCAAAACCTACAATAAAGTTTTGAAAGCCAACCCAAGCGCACGAGCGGTTGTCTTGCACGATAAAGAATTTTTTGGCGCGTTAGAAACAGACAATAAAATATTCAAACCAACAGCCTCTTACGATGATTATTTACGCACCTTGCATAGCTGCCATATCTGCCTTCAACCGCTCGATGATACCAAATTTAACCGCTATAAAAGTGATATTAAATTTGTTGAAGCCGGTGCAGGTGGGCTTGCCGTAATTTCCAGCCCCACAGTGTATGCTGATAGTATCGAGCATAACCGCACGGGCCTTATCGCGCGCGGCCCCCGTGAATGGGAAAAGATGCTAACCCAGCTTATTACCGATAAAGAGCAACGAGACCGCCTTGGGCGTAATGCCAAAAACTATGTTATTGAGAACCGAATGTTGATACAACACGCCCATAAGCGCCTTGATTGGTATCGCCACCTGTGGGCGAACCGCACAGCGCTAAATGACCGAATATTTACCCTTTATCCGCAGATGCGCCCTTAATCGCGCCCGTATCCATTTGATCATGCCCCGGAGGCAAAACTGGTAAAATAAGCATCAACTAAAATCTCAGCAGGAGCCGCTTGATCTTGGTGCGGTAGAGCTGCTGCTTTCAATAAATCAGCGCGCCCAAAATCCCGGCCTAACCAACGGCTAATACGGGCTAGTTGAAACAAAGGGTCGTGCACCAATTCGTCATATGCAAACTCAATATGGCGAGAAATCACCCCCTGAGAGATCATAGTGTCTACCGCGTCTATTTGCTCAAGGGCAAACTCAAGGGCGCCCTCAAATGTCTTGCACCGCTGGGTAAATTTGATCCGCCCTTTAGAAAAATCCCCATCGGGAGGGAAAATGCCTTTTTGTATCAATTGCTGGTGGCGAACCGACAAAGAGCGTGCAATATCCGCCGGACTGCGCTTGATATAAATAATTTTCGCTTCAGGGAAAATTTGAAGCCACATTGGCAGCGTAATCACCATGCGCGGGTCTTTTAGCCCCCAGAAACCCTGCATAGGCCCAAAAGCGTCTTTAATGCCATCAAAACTAGCGTCAAATGCCCGTGCAATATAGTTGGTTTTCAAGTCAGATGCGTTTGGATAATGTGGGGCATCCCAACTACCACCGGTTTTATTTATATAATGATTGCTGACCGCGATCACGACCTTGCTTTCATGGTCGCCTTGCAAATCATTTCCAACAAAAAGCCCCACGGCCTCTAGCATACGTGTCAGCAAACTGGTGCCGCTACGGTGTACACCCAATATGATAACCGGCTGATCCAGCTTATATTTCTCTGCAAGATTCAAAATGTTCCCCTGATGCTCCGGCGATTATATATGTACCAGCATGCTGCTCATCAGAGCCAAGTCAACGACATTATTAATTAAATCAATACCCTAAATTTGGGCGTAGCCACTGTTCGGCTTGCTCTAAGCTCACGCCGCGCCGCTTGGCATAATCCTCCACTTGATCTTTCCCAATTTTCCCAACACCGTAATAATGCGCCATTGGGTGGGCAAAATAATAGCCCGAAACCGCCGCAGTGGGTAGCATGGCAAAACTGTCCGTCAATTCAATGCCTGCCGCCTGCTGAGCACCAAGCAAGCGAAATAATTCAGGCTTCTCAGAGTGGTCCGGACACGCAGGATAACCGGGCGCAGGGCGGATACCTGTGTAGCGTTCTTTGATCATATCCTCATTCGACAGATCTTCATCAGGTGCATAGCCCCAGAATTCCTTGCGCACACGCTCATGCATATGCTCTGCAAAAGCTTCTGCCAAACGATCAGCTAGGGCTTTGACCATAATTTCATTATAGTCATCATGGTTTGCCTTAAAGCGTGCAACATGAGTGTCTATACCGTGACCTGTGGTCAGTGCAAAACCGCCTATCCAGTCATTCACACTTCCCTTTGGGGCAACAAAATCTGCAAGGCTATCATTGGCGCGCCCTGCACGTTTTTTCACTTGTTGGCGCAGGCAGTGAACTGTCGATAGGGTCTCGCTACGGCTTTCGTCCGTATATAGCTTTATATCGTCGCCCTCTGACGCTGCGGGCCAAAAACCAATCACAGCTTTTGCAGTTAGCCATTTCTCATTGATAATTTTCTGTAGCATAGCTTGAGCATCAGCAAACAAACTGCGCGCGCTCTCACCAACGACTTTGTCGTCTAGGATGCCGGGATAAGTACCGGCGAGTTCCCATGTGCGGAAAAACGGTGTCCAGTCAATCCTCTCGGCTATTTTCACAAGAGAATAATCACCGAATGTCTTCGTGCCGATGAAGCTAGGCTCAGTTGGTGTGTAATGATCAAACGACACCACCGCACGGTTGTCGCGTGCTGCCGCTAGTGTCTCAAGCCTGTCTGTTTTTGGTTTTGCCGCCCGTTTGGTAACAATATCAATATATTCGGCCTTGGTTTTTGAGACAAATTCATCTTTCAACTCGTCCGAGACCAACTTGCTGGCCACCCCAACAGCGCGCGACGCATCAAGGACATAGGTTGTCGGCCCCGAATAGCTTGGTGCTATTTTAACGGCAGTGTGTACTTTGCTTGTGGTTGCCCCGCCAATCAACAAGGGCATATCCATGCCTTGACGTTCCATTTCGCCCGCAACCATCACCATTTCGTCCAGAGACGGTGTAATCAGCCCCGAAAGACCTATCATGTCAGCATCGTGATCATTAGCAGCCTTGAGAATATCTGCCCACGGCACCATCACTCCTAAATCTATCACTTCAAAATTATTGCACTGCAGCACCACACCAACAATGTTTTTGCCAATATCATGTACATCGCCCTTCACAGTAGCCATGACAATTTTGCCTTTCGCGGAGGAGCCTTTTTCTTTAGCGGCTTCGATATAGGGCTGTAGATATTTCACCGCCTGCTTCATCACACGAGCCGATTTCACCACTTGCGGCAGAAACATTTCGCCAGCGCCGAACAGGTCGCCCACGACATTCATGCCGTCCATCAACGGTCCTTCAATAACCTGAATAGGGCGGTCTAATTCTTGACGTGCGGCTTCCGCGTCTTCTTCGATATAGTCACTAATTCCCTTTACCAAGGCATGTTCCATGCGCTTGGCAACCGGCAGTTCGCGCCAGGATAAGTCTTCTTTGCGCTCTTTGATCAGCCCCCTATAATCATCGGCAATATCAAGTAAACGGTCCGTCGCATCTGGGCGGCGATTAAGGATTACATCCTCGACACGCTCTTTGAGATCATCCGGAATATCAGAATATACTGTAAGCTGCCCGGCGTTAACGATGCCCATATCCATGCCCGCCTTAATGGCATGGTAAAGAAAAACACTATGCATCGCTTCGCGCAGAGCATTGTTTCCCCGAAAGGAAAACGAGACATTCGACACCCCGCCAGAAACCTTGGCGTGCGGTAAATGGGTTTTGATCAACCGTGTGGCTTCGATAAAATCAACACCGTAATTATTATGTTCCTCAATCCCGGTCGCCACCGCAAAAATATTAGGATCAAAGATAATGTCTTCAGGAGGGAACCCAACCTCGTTTACAAGAATATCATACGACCGTTTGCAGATATTAAACTTGCGGTCCACCGTATCGGCTTGACCATCTTCATCAAACGCCATCACCACCACAGCAGCGCCGTAACGCATGATACGCTTGGCATATTTAACAAAGGGTTCTTCACCTTCTTTAAGGCTGATTGAATTGACCACAGCCTTGCCCTGCACACATTTCAGCCCGGCTTCGATCACAGACCATTTAGAGCTGTCAATCATCACCGGCACACGCGATATATCAGGTTCAGACGCGATCAGCTTCAAGAAGCGCACCATCGCATCCTCAGCGTCAAGCATCGCATCATCCATATTGATGTCAATGATCTGCGCGCCGCCCTCGACTTGATCACGAGCCACACTAAGAGCCTCGCCATAGTTTTCTTCAAAAATCAGCTTTTTAAACTTTGCTGAACCAGCCACATTGGTGCGCTCGCCCACATTGATAAACTGTGCAATAGGTTTGGTCATGATACAGGCTCAACAGGTTCACTAGGGGTTAATGTAGCGATTTGCACAGGGTCAATGCCCGACAGGCGCATCACGGTTTCCGCAGTGGGAATTTTGCGCGGGCTTATGTCGGCCACTGCCTTTGCTATGGCCGCGATATGTTCAGGTCTGGTGCCGCAGCACCCACCGACAATGTTTAACAGTCCTTCTTCGGCCCACCCTTTCAAAAGGCCTGAGGTCACGTCTGGCGTTTCGTCATATTCGCCCATTTCGTTGGGCAATCCAGCGTTGGGGTAAACGCAGATGCGTGTATCGGCAATCGATGCGATCGTAACCGCATGTGGTCGTAAATGCTCGGCACCAAAGGCGCAATTCAAGCCCACTGCAAACGGTTTCACGTGTCGGATACTATGCCAAAAGGCTTCGATAGTTTGTCCAGAAAGGTTCCGGCCCGACATATCCGTGACCGTGCATGACATAAAGACGGGCAAGCGAATGCCTTGTTCCTCAAACACATCTTCGGTTGCAAAAATCGCCGCCTTGGCATTCAAAGTATCAAATACGGTTTCGATCAGGATAATGTCCACGCCACCTTCGATCAGGCCTTCAACCTGTTCCTTATAAGAGGCTGCCACCTGATCAAACGTAACCGAACGATACCCTGGATTATCAACATCGGGTGAGACAGAAAGCGATTGGTTCATTGGTCCAATTGAGCCCGCAACAAAACGTGGTTTATCGGGCGTCTTTGCTGTCCACTGATCAGCGACACGGCGCGCCAACTTGGCGCCCTCGACATTCATTTCCCGCGCATAATCTTCCATATCGTAATCGGCCATGGAAATGCGTGTACTGTTAAATGTGTCGGTTTCAATTATATCCGCGCCCGCCGCAAGAAAGGCATTATGCACTTTTTCAATCACAGCCGGATTGGTCAAAACCAAGAGATCATTATTGCCGCGCACGTCTTTGTGCCAATCCTTAAAGCGAGTGCCTCGGTAATCAGCCTCAACCAATTTTTCCAATTGGATCATAGTGCCCATGGCACCGTCCATGATCAGGATACGCTTGTCACACAAGTCACTAAGTTGCTGTTCTTTTTCGCTAACTTTTATTTCAGACATGATTATTTTCCCGTGCCCGTGGGGCGGGTGCCCAACATATGGCAAATGGCGTATGTAAGATCGGCCCTGTTTAGCGTATAAAAGTGAAAATCTTTTACGCCCCCGGCATACAGACGGCGACACATCTCACTGGCGACAGATGCCGCAACTAATTTGCGGGTTTCGGGGCGTGCATCCAACCCTTCGAACATCTCGCCTAGCCATGCGGGCAAAGTCATGCCGCATGCAGAGGTGAAACGCTGCAAAGTCTTCAAATTTGTAACAGGCAGAATGCCCGGCAGAATCGGCACATTAATGCCGTAACTGTCACAGTGATCGAGAAAACGAAAATAGGTGTCAGCCTCGAAAAAGCACTGAGTGATGGCTCGGGTCGCGCCCGCATCTATCTTGCGCTTTAAATTCTCAAGGTCTGCGGCCAAATTGGGACTGTCAGGGTGGATTTCCGGGTATGCCGCTACAGAAATATCAAAATTTCCAATTGCGCTAACACCGGCCACCAGTTCTGCTGCGTTTTGGTAACCGTCGGGATGTGCTTCATAGCGGTTTGCACCTTCAGGCGGGTCGCCTCGCAGAGCCACAAGGCTGCGCACGCCCGCATCCCAATAATCCTGAATAACTTCATTGATTTCAGCTTTACTGGCCCCCACACAGGTTAAGTGCGCAGCGGGCTTCATGCTGGTTTCATCCAAAATACGCTTCACAGTTTTATGCGTACGTTCACGGGTAGACCCCCCGGCACCGTAAGTGACCGATACAAAATCAGGGTTCAAATCCTCTAGTGTTTTAATAGAGGACCAAAGGGTCTCTTCCATTTTTTCAGTCTTAGGCGGGAAAAATTCGAAAGAGACTTTCACATCTTTAACGGGTTCCGCAAATAAGGAACTTTCCCGACCAATCACATCACCAAAAGGGGCCATTGCCCTACTCCCTAACGTTCGCCCATATACTAAGGCATCTTGACTTGAAAAAAGGTTAAGCTGTTTTTTTAAACTGCCAGATGGTGACCCTGAGCTTGCCGCCATCTAGATGTTTGACCGCGCTGCAATCGAGACCGTGGGAAGCCCCTAGGTGAATGATTTCATCCTCGGCAAAGCCAAGACGGCGATGCGCGTGTTCGCTGCGCATAAATTCTTCAGCGTGCGGAGCAAAATCAACAATCAATAAAGCGCCACCAACAGACAAAGCTTTTGCCGCCTCAGCGACCGCTTTTGATGGGTCATCCGCGAAATGCATCACTTGGTGAAACAAGATCAAATCTTGGCTTTCAGGCTCCACACCAAGTTTATACATGTCGCCCATGCGCACTTGGCAATTGGTCAGGTCTTTTTTGGCCAGATTTCCCCGCGCCACAGACAGCATTTCCCGTGAAATATCAATGCCAACAGCCTGAGACGCATAAGGTGCAAACAAATCCAACATGCGGCCTGTACCCGTGCCAATATCAAGCATCCGGTTAAACTTCTGACGGCCCTGCATCTCTAATAGAGCTGTTTCCACCTGTTCCTCAGAAACATGGAGCGAACGAATTTCATCCCAGCTTTGCGCGTTTTCACGGAAATATCCTTGGGCTTTTTCAAACCTGTCTTGGCGAATGCCAGCGAGCGCACGCAAATCATGTAAAAAATTCATGTCTTGTTCTGGAAGCAACGGCACCAAAGATGCGTTTAAATTTGCCCCAACGCCTTCGTCCTCTAAACGGTAAAAAACTTGTGTTCCCTCTTGAAAGCGGGCCAGCAAACCAGCGTCACACATCAGTTTTAAATGGCGCGAAACGCGCGGCTGGCTCTGATCTAAAATCGAGACCAATTCACCAACGGTCAATTCGCCCTTGGACAGCAAAGCCAATATGCGCAGCCGCGTGGTTTCTGCTGCGGCCCGAAGCGCTGAGAGTAATTGATCCATCAAACATGCTTTCTAAGTTGGGAAATCAATATATAAATAAATCTTTATATAAGTAAAGCTTTATTACCAACCCGGGTAAATTTTTTACGCTCCTGAAATTGTGATGTCGTATTTCCTGTCAAAAACAAAAGCGATCTTGATATTGTCACATTGTATCGCCACATTGTCCCACAAGTTGCACAAAAGGTGCACATGATCTTATGACTATCAACGCTCAGGCTTACCGGGAAGCTTTATAATAGAATGACGATTTCACCCTTCATGAAGGCGCTTGTCGCCTCGACTTTTATGCTGCTCACCAGTGCTTGCGCCAGTACAAGTCCAAATGCGGCTTATGAAATAGCTGACCCATGGGAAAACATGAACCGGTCAATATACGCCTTTAATAAAGGGGTTGATAAAACACTCTATAAGCCTGTGGCTGGGGCATACCGCGCTGTTGTCCCCAAAATTCCCCGCAAAGGCGTTAGCAATGCGATGCGGAATTTACGCGAACCATGGACATTTGTGAATGACATTCTTCAATTAAAATTCAAGCGGGCGGGCACGACACTTAGCCGCTTTGTTGTGAATACGGCTTTTGGTGTGGGGGGATTATTTGATGTCTCCAAACAAATGGATATTCCGTTTCACAGTGAAGATCTAGGCCAGACATTCGCGTCGTGGGGCCTTGGGAACGGTCCGTATTTTATCATTCCATTTGTAGGCCCCGCAAGTACCAGCGATGCGATAGGATTTGCGGCCTTCGTGATTGCTGACCCGGTAACACTTGGTATTTCCAGAACCAATGTCAGAGGGCTCAATCTAACCCGAACAGGCGTTGAAGCCTTAGACCTACGGGCGCTGAACCACAAAGTGCTCAACAGCCTTTATGACGATCCTGAAGGCTATGAACTGATGCGCTCAAGCTACCGGCAATCGCGGCGATTTGAACTTTATGACGGCAATCCACCAGAAGAAGACGGCGATATTTTTGACGATTTGGAAGATGAAGACGAAGATGCCGTCGATGATGAGCCTGTTGGGAACTAGCCAGCCATTCACAACAGTCACCTGCTATAGATCACCAAACAAAAGCCCCGCCTTATCCGTGGGGATGGGGCTTTTATTTGCAATTACTGCTCATCCAAGAGACCACATTTTCGCTAAAGGCTATTCGGTTCCACGAAAAACTATGATCCGCGTCCAGAACCAGATGAACGAAAGGCTTTGCACCTGCGGCTTTTGCGGCATCAGCTAACGGCAATTGAAGATCAAGCGGAACGGCCTTGTCTTTCGTACCTGAGACAATCATCAACGGCCGGTCCTTATAACCCGCCATCACATTTTGCAGATCAAAAAAGTTAAAATCTGCCGCGACTTCCCGGTAAAGGCTGGCGCGCGAATAGTTGTTCAAACCCGGTATTGGGTGTTGATACTGTAGATCTTCAATATCCATTCCCTTGGCAAGGCCTGACTGTACCGCCAATGTCAGGTTGGCAGGCGTCACGGCAACCGTGCAGAGAATACTGGTATCAACAGCCCCCGCATACAGGGCCGTAAATCCGCCAAGACTATGGCCAAATACGCTTACTTTATCAGGGTTACTGCGCTGTACAGCCGCGTTTTCGCGCACATACGCGATCGCAGCGGCGGCATCTTGGGTATTACTGCGTGCACCGTAAGCGCCTTGGCTGCCCCATGCCCCCCGGTGATTAAAAAACAGCGTGTTAAAACCAGCCCGCCTAAGCGCCTGCGCAACATCGAGGTTTTTCTCATTTCCTGGAAAGCCGTGGAACATCACCACCACCGGGTGCGGGCCAGGACCGTTCGCCAAATACATATGGCCAGCCATCTGGCTACCTCCGCTATCAATCGTTAGTTCGACCGTAGCAGGCGGAAACTGGGGATCAACGATATCTGGATCATGCGTCACTGGCGAGGCTGCTGCAGACGCTGTTAAACCGGTTGCAATCAATGATGCGGCAATTTGCTGTTTCAATTTCTATCCCCTTATTTCCTGTTAGAAATAACTATAGCTCTAAACCGCAAAATAAAAAGGGACCCGAAGGCCCCTTTGAAATGATACTCACCCTGTGAGGCCGACCTAGCGCGCAAACTTACGGTATTTGATCCGGTGCGGCTGAGTAGCGTCAGCACCAAGGCGGCGCTTTTTATCTTCTTCATACGCTTCGAAGTTACCTTCAAACCATTCCACATGGCTATCGCCTTCAAACGCCAATATGTGCGTGGCGATACGGTCGAGGAAAAAGCGGTCGTGGCTGATCACCACCGCGCAACCGGCGAAATTTTCAAGGGCTTCTTCAAGTGCTGACAGCGTTTCTGTATCCAGATCGTTGGTTGGCTCATCAAGCAAAAGTACGTTGCCGCCCTCTTTCAGCATTTTTGCCAAATGCACGCGGTTGCGTTCACCGCCTGAAAGCAGGCCTACTTTTTTCTGCTGATCGCCACCCTTGAAGTTGAAAGCCCCCACATAAGCGCGCGTGCTAAGCTCTTTTTTGCCAAAGGTGAAAATATCGTGCCCGCCAGAGATTTCCTCCCAGACATTTTTATTAGCGTCAAGCGCATCACGCGACTGGTCAACATACCCAAGATGTACCGTGTCGCCGATAGTGATTGTGCCACTATCAGGCTTCTCTGAACCGGTAATCAGTTTAAAGAGTGTGGTTTTACCCGCACCGTTTGCGCCGATAATACCAACAATGCCGCCGGGCGGCAGGCTGAAGCTCAAGTTTTCAAACAACAATTTGTCACCGAAAGCTTTTGTTAAGCCCTCAGCTTCTATCACCTTGCCGCCAAGACGTGCAGGCGGTTGAATTTTAATCTGCGCCGGGCCAGAAAGCCTGTCTTCTTGATGCTTGAGCATTTCGTCGTACGCTTTGATACGTGCTTTGGATTTCGCCTGCCGCGCCTTGGGGCTTTGACGTATCCAATCCAGTTCGTCGTTCATGGCTTTTTGGCGGGCCTGATCGGCGCGCTCATCTTGTGCCATACGCTTGGTTTTCATCTCAAGCCACGCGCTATAATTACCTTCAAACGGAATACCTTGGCCGCGATCCAGCTCCAGCACCCAGCCCACAACATTATCAAGGAAATAGCGGTCGTGGGTAACAAGGATCACGCAGCCAGTATAGTTTTGTAGATGGTTTTCCAGCCAAGCGACGGTTTCAGCGTCCAGATGGTTGGTAGGCTCATCCAAGAGCAGAATATCTGGTTTTTCCAAAAGAAGCTTACACAGTGCGATACGGCGTTTTTCACCGCCTGATAGATTATCAATCGCCCAATCATTAGGTGGGCAGCAAAGCGCGTCCATCGCCACTTCGGCTTCTGACTGTAGGTCCCACGCGTCAGCAGCATCTACTTTTTCCTGTAGTTCGCCCATTTCCGCGAGCAGATCCATATTCTCAGGGTCTTCGCCGTAGGCCATCGCGCTTGCGTTAAAGGCATCCACAAGTGCTTGACGCTCAGCCAGACCATCCATTGCGTTCCCAAGCACGTCCTTCGAGTTATCAAGTTCTGGCTCCTGCGACAGATAGCCCACCTTGATGCCGTCAGCAGCCCATGCTTCGCCGCCAAATTCGGTGTCGTAACCCGCAATGATTTTCATCAAGGTTGATTTACCCGCGCCGTTCTGGCCGATAATCGCGATTTTGGCGTTTGGCAGAAAATTAAGGCTGATGCCCTTCAGGACTTCTTTGCCACCCGGATATTTCTTGGTGAGCTTTTGCATCTGATAAACATATTGGTATGAAGCCATTGAGAAGGGTCCTTAATTTCACGGAAATATTGTTGCGCATCCAATAGCGCAGAACGCCGCGCAGGACAAGCTACAAGGTATGCGGTCGGACCATACGCCGCCCTGCTCGCTGCTTCGCCCTAATCGCTTTATGCCGCCCTGCTCGCCATAGCTACCCAAATCATCATACGCTAACCTTAAAATGGTCTAGGCCAGCCCCCAATTCGTCATACGACGACTTGATCGGCGTATCCACGCCAAGCGCCAGTAGCACTGAACCCACAAAGCCGCCGCAAAAAATAGACTCGCCTATCAAGTAAGCGAGTGACGAAAAAGGTGCAGTGTCCTACCCTTTATCCCTTGGAAAGGTTTCTGACCTTGGCAGGGCGTCGTCTAGCTTTACCCACGGCAGTTGGTTTTTCACGAACGTGTGGCCTTCGGGCATAATATCTTTGGCTTGATCTAGGAACGAAGCATGCAAGTGTATTTCCCTGGGCCAAGCTTCGCCTTCGAACGATACCGGGCTACCGCATTCGCCGCAAAACCGCCGTGTCACGCCGGGACTGGATTTGAAAACTTTAGGCTCGATACCTGTAAAATGTACGGCCGCCGCTGCAAAGCCCACATAGGTTGCAAAAGCGGCGCTGGTAGCTTTTTGGCAAGACGGGCAATGGCAGTGGCTCACCCATTTCGGTTCGTCGATAACCTCTACCTTCACGGCGCCGCACAAACAGTGGCCACTATAATTAGGCGCCCCAAGGTTAGGACCGCTAGGCTTTGACCTGACCTCATTCATTCCGTATCGCCTTGGGTTTCAGCGTCACTGCCTGTAATTTCATCATAGGATTTTTTCACACGCTCAAAGCTACGCAATACCAGCTCGGTATCCTTGATATTTTCCCAATATGCTTCCAATTTTGGATGATCGCTAAAATCCTTCAAGCCAAAGCGCGGAGCCAGTGCATTATACCAATAAAGCTGCGAGATCAGGGCCGCATCAGCGATAGTCCAATCGTCGCCCACCGCGCATTTGCCGCGACCGAGGTATTTCTCCAAATAAGTGAAGGCTGCTGGGATATCCTCATCGCGTGCTTTTTCAAGGGCTTCATCACTGATTTCGCCCCCAAAAGCCGCTCCGCCAATTGGATGGATCGCAGCAAAATAGTATAAATCCATCACGCGAGTGATCGCTTGGGCCTGCGCATGGGCTTCGATATCTGTGGGCATTACAGATGGGCCGCCCAGCTTCCGATCAAGATATTCAGCAATAACCTGACTTTCCGTCAGGCTTGAGCCGTCCTCTTTGATCAAAAATGGAATTTTCCCCATTGGGTGATATTCAAAGTGCGCTTCAGATTTAAATCCATCCGGCACGGGTGCGAGATTGATCTGCTCTAAAGCCCCTTTCATGTCTAGCGTAATAAGGATGCGTTCAAAAAAAGGCGAAACGCTTGCGCCGCATAATTGCATCGTCATTCAGCTAAACTCCCATAGTCGTGACCTTATCAAAATATGGGCTATCACATGGTGTTTTACAATGCAGAGCTGTTAAAATTTTCGTGTAGCCGAAAGTGGTTAAGCTGAAAGCTGGTGCACTACCAATAATCCGGCCACTGACAGCATAATCATAGCAATCACCGTATCCAGTATGCGCCAAGTCATGGTTTTCTGGAACAAAGGGGCCGCCTTTTTAGCACCGTACCCAAGGCCGTAGAACCAAACAGCGGATGCACTTGATGCCCCCACAAGAAATATCAGGCGTTGATCGCCCAATGTATATTTCACGCTGTAGGTGCCAATAATACCCATAGTATCCATATATACCCACGGATTGAGGAAGGTGAAGGCCAGCGCGTGCATCACCGCCGTGCGCGCGTCTTTGCCCGCAGCCTCCCCTGCAGAAGCATCAATCGCGTGCTGGCTAATAGGTTCGGGGTTCATCGCCAAACGTGCGCTTTTGTAGGCGAACCACAGCAGGAACGCTGCCCCGCCCCAACCCAACCAAAATTTCAGCGCTTCATTGGCGTTAATGATGGCACCCACGCCCAAAACCCCCGCCGAGATCAGCAGCACATCCGAGATAAAACAAGTGGTGGCCACCTGTCTC
>WFTS01000077.1 GCA_015485385.1 Kordiimonadales bacterium
CAGTTTATGCGCCTGTAGCTCAGCTGGATAGAGTACTCGGCTACGAACCGAGCGGTCGGAGGTTCGAATCCTTCCAGGCGCGCCATATAGTTCAAAGGCTTACGTTTTTACGTAGGCCTTTTTGCTTTCTAACGTAGTGAAAACGTAGCAGACTGCACTACAGGTTCAATACGTTGCTCGATACGCGCTGCTGCACTGGCCAATTGCTCGGGGGCTAAGTGGGCATATCGCAGAACCATTTCATACGATTTCCAGCCACCCAACTCCATTAGTTCCTGCAAACTTGTGCCGCTCATAACATGCCAAGAAGCCCAAGTATGGCGAAGATCATGAAAACGAAAGTTCTCTATCTCCGCTTTAGCCAATGCGCGCTTCCATGCACTACCAATTTGCTTCATTGTTTTTCCTTTATAGGTGAAGCACCATCGCCGGTCTAACCCCTGAACGCTTCTTAGCGCAAGGATCGCATCCCGATTAAGGGGCAAGCCTCGGCCTTCCGTGTTTTTGGTTGTACCGTGATCCAGCCAAGCGACACGCCGATCAAAATCAACTCGTCGCCATTCCATTTGCAGAATCTCATTACGTCTGCAGCCGGTTGCCAGCGCAAATTGCATCACCGGACGCAAATGTACTGGTAGTTCCTCAAGCAGTTTGTTTGCTTCAATACGCGTGAGAAAGCGAATGCGCCGTCTGGGTTCTTTGAGCATCCGAATTCTCGGAAACCGCTGAATCCAGCACCATTCATCACGCGCTAAATGCAAAATGCGCCGAACAATCTCAAGATTACGATTGACCGTGGCATTCGCGACACCATCCACATCCTTGCGGGTATGAATAAACGGCCAGAGGAGTTCCATATTGATCTCTTCCAGCGTTTTATCACATAGATAAGGGTCTAACTGTTTTAGATAGATTTTGTCCTTATCCAGACTTCGCTTATCCGCATTTTCTGTTAAGTAGCGAACAACTGCCTCCTGCCAACGGTGATGGGCGGATATGCCGTATCGGTTGGCCTTGTAGGCATCTGCTTTGAGGTTGGTTAAAAACTCTTCTGCATCGCTTAAACTTACAAGTCGAGTGCTTTTTTGTACTCGCTTGCCGTTTGGCAGGACAATGTTGATCCACCAGTAGGGTGAGTCTTTGCGACGATAGAGTCCTTTGTCTCGGGCCATATAGTTACCTCCTGACTAGCCCGCCCTCGTTGCTTATAATCCTCTAACCATGTATCAAGGTCAAGACGGTCATAAACGCGCCGTCTGCCGAGCTTGATGGGCTTGGGGCCGATCTGGGTAAACAGCGTGACACCGATACCGAGATAAGCCGCCGCCTGATGTTTGTCGAGACAGCGTTGTTGGGGCAAGGGCAGGGTGTCAGACTCTTTATTCACCATCCTTATTAGTGCGATACGTTTTCGCATCTTTTTTCTGTGTGGCGCGATCTTTTTTCAGGGTATTTTTAATCGAATTATAATGCCGGCCTTTTTCACGGACTTTTCGGTTTATATAGCTGATAAAGGATTCATTGGAAAAACGCCCTCGGGCATCGTGAAAGGTTTTTGCTTGGCGGATATATTGTTTAACACCTTCATGCAGATCAGTAATGTTGTGCAGCGCCATAAAGGAGGTAAGCCCTGCGATCCCATTGATGTAAAGTGATTCATCACAGGGGATGCGTTGTTTTCTGATACGTTTGAGAGATTTATCAGGGGTTTCATTCCATGCTATTTTCGATAATGATGACCACAAGGGATGCAAAGGCCAGCGCGAGGTGTTTGAATCGTTCTCATTGGGTAGTGAAAGCCGCAACCAGTCCAGACAGGCAAAACGCCATAACGGGCCTTGATTCACAAGCAGGTTTTCCAGTGAAACAGATTGAAGCACATCGAGGATTTCACGTTTAAATTGAAATTCTAAACGCCAGACATTCTGCTCGCCATTCCAGCCAGCTTCCGACCAAATTGGAATAAGGTAGTCTTTGCCTGATTTTTTTATTTCGAGGGTTTTGTCATACAGCCGAGCGGATATATCGCCTTTATAACCTATCGACCAGCCAGAAAAATGAGGACGGATATAGTGTTTATCAAACAGGGTAGTACGTGTCACCCAATGCGTAATATCAATATCATCGAGATTTCGTTGCGTGGTGAAATCCACAAACAGATCAGCACGACTTACTTTTGCCGTTGATACATCGACGGCTAGTGACTTTATGACAAATTCTAGATCACGAGTGATTTCTTCAATGGGGGTAAAAGTAAGCAGTTCACTGGATACCTGAATATAGGCCAGCGGCATGGATTTTGAAGAACGCCTTGAAAAAGCAATGCGAAACCAGTTATCAACGAGCACAAAGGCAAACGGTTTTTGACCCTTGTCTAAAACTTCAAATAAATGGTCACCGATGGCTAATTGGGCTTTGTCTTTTTCTCTGTGATCGTCTGATTGCGCCAGTTCTTTTAGG
>WFTS01000078.1 GCA_015485385.1 Kordiimonadales bacterium
GGCACCATTTTAATGTCCAGATAACCATTATGCGCGGTAGAGCGGATGGTATTCTCCATATCCAGTTCGGTGGCCTCACCTTGACGCGCAAATTGCCGCAGTTTTCTAAGCGCGATTTTTATATTGCGTGTGCCCAGTTCAACGCTGTCGTCCAGATTTTTAAACTCGCGTTTGTCCCAAACTTTGATCGCCTTTCCATGACGGCCTTCTTTTTGACCAATACGGACGCCTTCAGGATTATAGCCGTAGGCACCAAATGGACTACGACCCGCTGTTCCAATCCATTTATTGCCGCCCTGATGGCGCTTCTCTTGTTCTTCAAGCCGCTTTTTGAGCGTCTCCATGATTTTATCCCAATCACCGAGAGACTCTATTTTGTCCATTTCTTCTTTGGTCAGATATAGCTCTGCCATTTTTCTGAGCCATTCTTCAGGGATTTCAGTTGTTTCATCGTCGCGAATAAATTCTATGCCCTCGAAGCTTTTGCCAAATACCCGATCAAATTTATCAAGATTTTTTTCGTCTTTAACAAAAACTGAGCGCGCCAAATAATAAAAATCATCAACGCTATAGTCCGCGCAGCCAGCCTTTAAGGCTTCAAGCAAGGTAAGATATTCCTTGATGCTAACGGGGACGCCGTTGTCCTTGAGCTCATAAAAAAAGTTGATAAACATGCTTTGTTGCTACGCTATCTTGCCTGCCGACGGTTCATAAAGGCAAGGCGCTCAAAAAGATGCACATCTTGTTCGTTTTTCAACAAAGCTCCGTGTAGCGGCGGAATCAGCTTGGTGGGGTCTTTTGATTTTAAAACCTCAAGCGGCAGTTCCTCGGCCATCAAAAGCTTGAGCCAATCCAGAAGCTCGCTCGTGGACGGTTTTTTCTTTAAGCCCGGAACGTCGCGAATATCAAAAAATACGCTAAGCGCTTCTTTTACAAGGTCATTTTGGATATCTGGATAATGAACATTGATAATGTCGCGCATGGTTTCTGGATCAGGAAATTTAATGAAGTGGAAAAAACAGCGCCGCAAAAAGGCGTCGGGGAGTTCTTTTTCATTGTTTGATGTGATGATGATAATCGGGCGATTTTTGGCCTTGATGGTCTCGCCGGTCTCATAAACATGAAATTCCATGCGGTCCAATTCGAGAAGCAAGTCGTTTGGAAATTCAATATCAGCCTTGTCAATTTCATCAATCAGCAGAACGGGAGTGTTTTCACGCTCGAAGGCTTCCCACAGTTTGCCTTTTTTAATGTAATTTTTGATGTCATGGACTTTTTCGTCGCCAAGTTGGCTGTCGCGTAGACGTGACACTGCATCATATTCATACAGGCCTTGCTGTGCCTTAGTCGTTGATTTTATGTGCCATTCGATCAGGTCCATCCCGAAAGACTGTGCCACCTGCGCGGCTAAAACGGTTTTACCTGTACCGGGTTCGCCTTTAATCAGTAAAGGCCGCCGCAGTTGTGCAGCAGCATTCACAGCAACCTTTAGGTCGTCTGTGGCGACATATTGATCGGTACTTGTAAATTTCATCTTTGGGCTACTCCTGAAGTTTCGAAAGCTGTTTTGGGCGGTGCCGTGCTGATGTGTCGGCGTTCTACGGCTATATCTGACTTTTCTAAGAAATTGAACTAGGGCAAACAAGTCATTTGTCCAACAACAAAGAGAGCTGGCAAAGCAGCAGTTCCCCACGCACAAAAATCCCGTTCCGCGACCTACCTATTAGGTGCAGAAACAGGGTATAGAATATCGTCTGCCTAATAGTTCAGGCAGTGAAACTTGCCAACCGCCTAAGCGTTGTCGTCCAGCACAAGGCCTTCTGGGTCCCGGAAATTCGAGATCATCTGAAGGATGGTCTCAGGCGGGAATTGTTTAATCACTTCACCAGATTCAGCATCAATGCTTTTATAAACAAAGCGCCCAGTATCTTCGTCTTTGTCGATACGCAATTTGGTCTCAGGACCCGTATTGCCAACAAATTCTTGGATCGCCTTCGCCGCTTGTTCAAGCGGATCTTGGCCTTTTTCCAAAGTAAGGGTGCTTTTGGTCGTTTCATTTGGGGCAGGGCCATTTTCGCCTAACGGCGGGGCTTTGGCTCCTGCAAAACGGTCAACGCTGCTCAGCCCTTTTGGAGCTGATGCTTCAGCGGTTTTCAGGGAAACTGCCTGAGTACCGTTTTTAACGTCACCTATGTCTGTCATTGTTCCACTCCGAGCGGTCTTTCAGGTCGCTCTCTTCTGTGTTGGGCGTCATGCCTCTGGAAATAAAAGGGTGGGTCAGGGTGCCCTAGACCCACCCAATTTTATTTACCTAAAGAGGCCAAGAACTGTAGACGGCGCTTGATTAGCGATCGACAGCGCTTGTAAGCCAAGCTGTTGCTTCACCTGTAAAGCCTGCAAGTTTGCAGATTCTTTAGCCAGATCAGCATCCACAAGGTTACCAATACCAACCTCGATAGAATCAGAGAGTTTATTAACGAACGAGCGTTGTAGATCCAGACGGTTTGAGCCAGAACCCAAAGCCGACAGGGCCGTGTTTACGTTCGCAATAGACGATTCGAGGTTTGTTACGGCAACAGATGCAAGTGTTGCTGTGCCGATTGTCTGGGCAGCTGTAAGTGTAACTTTAGAACCGGTCAAAGACAGATCCTGTGCAGCTACAGTAATTGTATTACCGCCCGTATCATTGGTGATGGCAACAATCGCAGATCCGCCGTTTTTAACGTTATTTGTGCCGTTAAATTCAGCATTGCTTACGATCGATGTAATTTGATCACGCAACTGTTTGAAATCATCATTGAGAGATGTACGGCTGGCTGTATCAAGGCCAGTGTCCTTGGCAGCAACCGCTTTTTCTTTCAATTCGATGAGAAGGTCAGATACTGCTTCGCCAGCGGCGATCGCAACATCCAGAGTAGAACTAGCACGATCCAAAGAGCCTTTTACAGCGTTTAGACCAGCAACATCGCCGCGCAGTTTTTGTGCGATAGCGAATGTAGCAGCATTGTCTTTGGCAGACGCTACTTTTAGGCCGGTATTAATACGACCTTGAACCTCACTGAGGCCCGAACTAGTTTTATTAAGGTTTTGCAGCGCGAGGAACGCACCTGCATTGGTGTTTACCGAGAAAGCCATTTTGCTTCTCCTTTTTGGAGTTTTTATAAGGCATTTTGCCTTTAGGACTTTTTGTCCCAGTAGTTATCGTGCAAGTATAGTGCCAAGGGTGGCATATTTTATGGATTTGTTAAGCATATGAAAATGCTGGAAAAAACACAAAGGGCGGTTGTTTTTGGTTTTTTCTTTGCTCGGCAATAAATGCCTGCTTGGGCAAAAGCTGCCATAGTTCTACCAATAAGTGGGCAAAATCTGCCGCAATAGGGCGTGGTCGAACTTTATAGTATTTAGCGCCTGTTAAGAGAGCCAAGAGGATAAGGCCAACCCAAGAGGTGAGGATAGATATCTCAATTTTACGATAAAAATGGAATTACGGTAAAGAAAAAGGGCCCCGAAGGGCCCTTAGAGTTAGCGATTCCAAGGAACCACTTACCGGAATAGTGACAATACTGTTCCAGGTGCCTGATTGGCGATCGACAAAGCCTGTAAACCAAGCTGCTGCTTAACCTGCAAGGACTGCAAGTTCGCACTGGTTTTAGCCAAGTCGGCGTCAACAAGGTTGCCAATACCAACCTCGATAGAATCAGACAGTTTATTAACGAAGTCACGCTGAAGTGACAGTCGATTAGAACCAGAACCCAAAGCAGACAGTGAAGTATTCACGTTCGCGATAGAGGATTCTAGGTTTGTTACGGCAACAGACGCAAGCGTTGCTGTGCCAATTGTCTGTGCAGCGGTAAGGGAAACATTAGTGCCTGTCAGTGACAGATCCTGTGCCCCAATGGTAATTGTATTGCCGCCTGTATCGTTCGTGATAGCGACAATCGCATCACCACCGTTTTTAACAGCGTTGGTGCCGTTAAATTCAGCATTACTGACGATAGAAGTGATCTGATCACGAAGTTGTTTGAAATCATCGTTAAGAGATGTCCGGCTTGCAGTATCAAGACCACTGTCTTTCGCTGCAACAGCTTTTTCTTTTAGTTCGATGAGAAGATCAGAAACAGCTTCACCAGCGGCGATAGCTACATCTAGGCCAGATGTTGCACGGTCAATCGACCCTTTAACAGCATTGAGGCCAGCCACATCAGACCGCAGCTTTTGCGCGATAGCAAAAACAGCGCCGTTATCTTTCGCAGAAGCAACCTTCAGGCCCGTGTTAATCTGGGTCTGTGTTTGATTCAAAGATGCTGTGGTTTTGTTGAGGTTTTGCAGGGCTGCAAACGCACCTGCATTGGTGTTTACGGAAAACGCCATGATGTATCTCCATTCTGAGAGTTGTGTGAGCCTTTTGCTCGGAGAGGCCTTTTGCCTCCTGGCCTTACTGAGGCAATGTCTATGCCAGTTTTAAGCGTCTGCGTGCTTATATGTTGTTAACTATATGAAATATATGTATAAATACAAGATAAATTGAAAACAGTTGGCAAGGCTTAGTAAATACAAGGGCCATAATTTTATCCGCTGCGGCAAAATGTGCAGTCCTGATGGGGCAAAATATGCCTAGCCGTGTTGGCGGGGAGGTAAAAAATGCCGAGCACCTAAGTGCCCGGCATTGGGTGCTTTACTGAAACAGACTGATAACCGCTTGCGGTGCCTGATTGGCGATTGACAGGGCCTGTAGTCCGAGCTGTTGTTTAACCTGTAAGGCCTGCAAGTTTGCAGACTCTTTAGCAAGGTCAGCGTCAACAAGGTTACCGATCCCGATTTCAATCGAATCAGACAATTTGTTCACAAAGTTACGTTGCAGTGCAAGCCGGTTTGCACCAGACCCTAACTGCGAAAGTGCTGTGTTCACATTTGCAATTGACGATTCTATTAATCCAACCGCTGCAGACGCAAGCGCCGACGTGCTGATGGATGTAGAGGCTGTAATCGTCACGACCGTGCCCGTAAGGGATAGGTCTTGTGCTGCAATGGTGATTGTGCTGCTTGCATTGTCATTGGTAATCGCAACGATGGCGTCACCGCCATTTTTCACGTTGTTCGTACCGTTAAACTCTGCATTGCTGACAATTGATGAGATCTGATCACGAAGTTGTAGGAAATCACTATTCAGTGAATTCCTGCTCGCCGTATCAAGACCGCTATCTTTTGCCGCTACTGCCTTCTCTTTCAATTCGATTAGAAGATCAGAAACAGCCTCACCAGCGGCGATTGCCACATCAATGGTTGATTGTGCTCTGTCGATTGATCCTTTGGCCGCGCGCAAACCCGCTACGTCAGCCCGTAAGGTCTGCGCTATTGCATACGTTGCCGCGTTATCTTTCGCAGATGCCACTTTCAATCCTGTGTTAATCGCAGTCTGTACCCGCGACAGCGAGCCGCCAGTTTTATTCAAGTTTTGTAGTGCTGACAGCGCCGCTGCATTTGTATTTACGGAAAAAGCCATTCTTTGTCTCCTTTTGAGATTTCTTGAGCCATTCTGCTCACGGCCTGAATAGCGCAAGCGGCGTGCCAGTGATAAGTGCCTGAAATATATGAGGAAATACTAAGTCAGGCATGGGGTGTGCGAGGGTAGGGCAGAATTTAATCGGCAACATGTGCCTAATGGCAGCAAGGATGCAGTTGGTGCAACTTGATGGTCGCGACAATAGCGTTGCTATTTGAAGCTGGTGTTGATCAAACGTGCCGTGCCATAGCGTTTGCCGCACCAGAGCATTTGCCGTGACTGGGCGCTTGTCATGTCAGAGCAAAATCTAATCAGCGCTTCCATCATTATAATGAAAGGCTCTTCACCGTTTAAGGGTAGGGCCGTTTAAGGTCAGCGCGGTTTAAGAACAGGACGGTTTAAGCGCAGGTCTGTTTAAAAGAACGGCTGTTTAAAGGACTAGGCTGTTTAAAGGATCGAGTTAACGCTGCTTAGGGCCGCAGGAGCCGTTTCACCATCTTGTGTAGACTGTGCTGTTTGCGCATGTGCTTCTTGTTGCAACCGGGCTTGATCAGCAAGGCCTTCCATGATTGTGCGGTTAATATTGATCAGGTCGTCAATATCTTCAGTGCCGCGCATCACCGCAGAAGAATGTTTGGATACCCAAATAGACAGGGAAACAATGCCGGCACGCAAGGTTGAGGGCAGGCTGTTGCCTTCGGTGCCGCAATCGGATGATAGAACAGACCACATGCGGCGGTTCCAATCCAGAACAGCCATTAGGTCGGCCCCTTTTAACCCTTTGTCTTTGGCCGCCAATAAAGCATTGGTTACCTGAACAAACAGCCGATATTCTATTTGACTGGGCGTTTCAGATGACCGCTGGGCTTTTTGGTACGCTTGATACGACATTCTTGTTTCCGGTGTAGTTAGTCCAAATTCTTATAGTGTTTTGGCCTTGGGTTTGTTCTATTTCTTTATTCGCCAGCCCCAAGCCTGTCTTGTTCAAATACAATTAGTTTTTTGCACGTTATCAATGCTTTATAATAGTTTTTTTCCATGACGTAGCGGCTGATTTTAACGCAGCTTTCAATCGCCTCAGGAGTACTGATCGCATTCATAAATTCTGTCATCCGTACAACAAACTCTTCATAATATTTGTCCGTTTGACCTTGGTCCATATACATCAGCATAATCGGAAAATAGATCCGCTTCGCTGGTGAATTGACATTTTCTTCCTGCAAAATATCTTTTTCGCGCAGTATCGATGCCTTATTATGAACGATCAAAGTCGCCCGCCTATCAGCATTTGCAATTACTGCGCCATTTATCACCAACTTCTCGTTTGGCTTCAATGAAAGCTTTAATGCCATGTGGTCCTCCCCATATTCAGCATTCACTTTGCGCGCTATTATGCACGCAAATAGGTTTCTATCCTGTTAACTCGTTATATCATAAGGAGTATAAGGCGGATAGGGCTACTATTTTGTTTGGCATTCGGCTTGCAACTTGATCAAAGACATTCATAATCAGTTAAAATATGCGCCCGAAACGGCGACCTGAGGATCATAAGGAGGCCTTTGTGGCTGCAAAAAAACACAAAACTAGGCCTAAAAAGGTTCGGAACCGGCAAAAAACCAAGATGGAAAAGCTGGGCTTGGTTGATACAGGCATGACCGTGGGGGAACTGCGGCGCACGCTCAAGCTTGGTCAGGATTATGCACAAAAAGAGGAATGGGAAACGGCGCTGCCGTATCTTTTGAAGGCTTGGGATGCCATGCCGGACGATATTTCGATTTTGACCATCTTGTCCCATTGCCTTGCCCAACTTGGAGTGCGCGACAAAGCTGTGATGGTGTTGGAGCGCACACTTTCGATCCATGGGGCTACGCCTGAAATTATGGGAGTGATGCTGAATTTGGCCTTGGAAATGGCGATGTACAGCGTTGCGATCAAGCTGTGTCTGACACTTATTGAGGTCCAGCCGGACAATCCAAACCATTATGTTAATTTGGCAACGGCTTACACGGGGGCTGAAAAGCTGGATGAAAGCATCGACATGCTGCAAAGCGTCCTGCCGCTTTTCCCTGAAGACAGCAATTTGTGGAATGTTTTGGCCACGCAGGTGCGGTCTCGTGACGGTGTTGAGGCCTCGGAGGTTTTCTTTGAGGAAGCGCTGCGGCTTGCCCCAACGGATTTTAAAATTCTCAGTAACTATGGCCAGACCATGTTGATGAAAGGGGACTGGGACAAGGCGCTAGAGCTTGATCTGCGTGCGATTGAAGCCAATCCAAAATCTCCCGAACCCAGGCTTGGTGCTGCACAGCTGTTATTTTACCAAGGCAGAATGAAAGAGGCTTGGGAGCATTATGAATATAGGCTCGATACACGCAGGCGCTCGAACCAAACCCAGATTTATACCCATAAAATACCCATTTGGGAGGGGCAGGCTTTAGAGGGAAAAACCTTGATGGTGACAGCCGAACAAGGCATCGGTGATGAAATCATGTTCGGGAATTTTCTGCCATTTGTCTATGAACGCGCTGAAAAACTGGTGATTGGCTGCGATTACCGCCTTGTTGATATCTACAAGCGCCGTTTCCCTGATGCCCATGTTGAACGCTATATAGACAAAACCGTGTCAGGCTATCGCTACCGGAATTTCGCTGTTGCTGAAAACCTTCATAAAGAAGGCAAAATGCCGATAGATTATGCTATTCCAGTTTGTTCATTGCCTAAGTTTGATTGGCAAGAGACAAGCGATTTGAAACCGCATCCAGATGGGTTTCTAAAGGCCGATCCTGAACGTGTCAGTGATATAAAAGCCCGCTTTAAGGCCATCAGCGACAAACCAAAGGTCGCGCTTGCTTGGAGAAGCGGGCTGATGACAGCAGAGCGCACTTATATATACGGCACTGTCGAGGATATGGGGCCCCTTAAAGCCATTGCTGATAAGGTGGATTTTATCAATATTCAGTATGGTGAAACCGCGCAAGAAATTGAAACTATCAAAAAACTCCACGGGATCACCGTGCATAATTTTGAAGATATCAATCTAAAAATGGATATTGAAGCCAATTTGGCAATTATGGATTCCTGTGATTTGGTCGTATCGTCTTGTTCTGCACCGGGTCAGTTTTCTATGGCGGTTGGCGCTCCGACAGTTCTGATGGCAGCATCAAAGCAGTGGTCGGTTTTTGGGGGAGGAGACACTATTCCTTTCGCCCGGGACGGGGAGTTGGTCCTCGCGAGGGACACCGTTGATTGGAATGATATTATGACCCGCGTCACAAACCGGATATCTGAGCGACTTACGCTTTAAAGCGTGTTTTCACGCCGCAATATTTGCGTCTTCACTGACATCTATACTGGTACATTCACAAGTACATTCACAAGTACATTCACAGGCACATTCTCTGGCACATTCTCTGGCACATTCTCTGGCACACTCACCGGAAGATATTCATTGAACCAAGAGACTATTTGGGTTGCACCATGGCCCAGTTGGTGGCCTGACCTTTTGTAACATCTTGCTGCAATGTTTGGCCGATTAAAGCCTCTAAATGCTTGGGCTTCAGGCCGAAACCGGGGCGCACGCAAGCAATATCGCCTGCCTTTAACGTGTGGCCCGCGCTTAATGTCTTGGCAATATAAAGGGAACGCCTTGATTGCATTGATCCTTGTTCGGCATCCACTGGACCGTAACGCGCTTCACCAATCGCCGCATGCGCAATGCGAACAGCGTCTGCCATGCGCTTAAATTCGTCAGGTTCAAGGGAAAAAGCCGCATCTGCCCCGCCGTCACTGCGGCTAAGGGTAAAGTGCTTTTCAATCACCTGTGCGCCCAGCGCTGTCGCAGCCACTGGCACCGCTTCGGTAAGTGTATGATCCGATAGTCCAATCGGAACGCCGTACCGTTTTTCCATATCTTTGATCGTGATCAGGTTCATGGCCGCAGGCGGTGTTGGGTAGGCGCTGATACAGTGCAACAGCATTATATCAACCGCGCCAGCACTGCGAGCAGCCTCAAGCGCATCTTCTATTTCTTCCGGCACAGCCAGGCCCGTTGACATAATCAAAGGTTTCCCGGTTGCCGCTGCCTTTTTGATCAAGGCTAGATCAACAATCTCAAAGGATGCGATTTTATAGGCTGGCACATTCAGTGTTTCCAGAAAATCAACCGCATCCAGATCAAACGGGCTGGAAAACATGGTGACGCCCAAGTCAGCAGCATAATCAAACAGGGGTTTGTGCCATTCTTTGGGGGTCATGGCGTCCGTATATAGTGCGTGATAGCTTTGTCCGTCCCATAAGCCGCCTTTAAGCTGAAAGTCGTCACCGTCACAGTCCATCGTGATTTTGTCTGGATCATAGGTTTGCAGTTTAACTGCGTCAGCCCCGGCGTCTGCGGCCGCTTTGACCATCAAGAGCGCGCGGTTTAGGTCGCCCATATGGTTTGCCGATAGTTCAGCAATAATATAAGGCGCCACATCCGGGGAAATGACGCGCCCAGCAATTGAGGGGTATCTGATTGAGGTTTTACCCATAGTCTATCCTTGCTTATCCGCAGTTTGCCCCATAAGAGCGTTGGCGATACGCTCTGCCCCTAAGACATCCAATTCAGCAGGAATTCGCTGCGTAATTGCCGTGCGTTCTTCCGGTAAATGCCATAACCTTTTGGTTTCAAAGACAATCTGGGCAAGCATACCATCCGTATCAATCGCCCCGTTGGTCCCGCTTGGCAATATAGTGTGGCACCAGCTTACATGCGCGCCTTTAAGCTGATTTTGTGCTGTTATTGCCAATATGGTTGGGATTTGAAACAGGGCAAGTTCGGTAACTGTAAGCCCACCCGCACTGATAGCAATGCGCGCGCGTTGCATAATGTCAGCTAAATTGTCGGTATTATGATGATGGATCAGGTTCTTTATACCCAAGTTTTGTAGGCGTTCAGGATTAGGGTAGGCGGCCCCTGTCACGGCTTCTATTTGAGCGTCTGGCAACAGACTTGCTACCTGAGAGGCAACACGCAAGGTCATATCCAAATGGTCACTGCCGCCAAAATTAATAAGGATACTGTCGCCCACGGTGTTCGTATTTTGGGCTGGTCCATCTGCCGCTAGCGCTGCTTTTGCTGAGGCTTGGGCTTTGTGCGCGTTGATCATATCAGAACGAAAAGCAATATGTCTCGCTCCTAGAAGAAGGGTCGCCTTAGGAGCCCATTTTCTATAAACCCCAGCATCCGCATGGGGGGAGGCATTCACCACCACATCCGCATTGCAGCAGGAACCGGGCATATAATCATCAAAGCGCAGGCTGCGAATATCGCTGCCGGTTAAGGTTTTCTCATAAGTATTTTGTAAATGATAGCCATCAAGGAGAACATACTGAGCCTTTTCACGCGCCCTAATAGTGTCAAAGCCTTGCGGTGTGTTTTCAGCCTCGCTTAAACGCAAAACCTCAATCCCGCTTCTGTCAAGGCGCGCCAGCAGTCCCGACGGGACTTCATGCATAGCAAAAATAACGCGGTATCCCCGGTTAATAAGCTGTTCACTAACCGCAAGACAGCGCATGGCATGACCAATCCCCATTTGGCGATTAGCATCTACTCGAACTACTATTGTCGCGGGATTATCTAACATCAAGTATCCGCGTTAATTCCTTCAGCACAGCATGTCCATCCCAGATCGCGTTAATAGCAAGGGCATCACCAACGGGGACGATGCGGTCAATTCCATCAAGGCGATTTTTGATTACAAAATCGGCTAAGTCAATTTTATCAGGCCCTAGATAGGTTAGGGTTTGATATTTGTTATTCACGATATGGGCCAAGTCGTCCAAGTCTTTAATATCATATTCATAAAATAGCCCGTGAACGCCGCGCAGCCTATCCATATCGGCGGGCAGCTTTAGCAATTTCACGCGCAGGAGGCTATCATCAGCCTGTGTCTGTAACTGCTGTTCAGGCCCGGTGATAAAGCCTGATAACAGCCGTGTATGGCGATCAACAGCCTCAACAGGTTCAAGATCAGCCTTTTTGTTTCGGTAAACCGTAAATGCCTGCCAAAAGCGGGTTTTGGCGGCAGTGTCTTCGCCGTTTAGCCATGCTATCAGGTGGGGGCTGCTACAGGCATTTTGGTCCATTAAAAGCGTATCATTATAGAAATTAACAGCCGCGCGTTCTATGGCAGGCGCGCTAAGGGCTGCAATTGTTTTTGCATCCAGAACCGCAAAGGAATAGCGGTCAGCAAAGGCAATTTCGTGGGTGCGCGGGCTTATGGGGGATTTGCGAATATCATTAATCGCTGCGTCGCCGCCCCAGATTATGCGGGCATCGCAGCGGGCAGACAGTTGCTTTGTTGCGTCAAGATTATCCCGGTCGTAGCGTATAAAAGCGTTGGTGGCCGCTAGACTTGAGAATTGCGGTTCAGCGAACAATTGGTTGATGACGGTTAAAATGCTATCAACCGCCCCGCTTTGTTTGCTGGCAAGGCGCACGATGTTAGCGTTACCCGACAGCAAACCGAATGCAAAGCTATAGAAGGCATTTACCGGGACATTGCCGGGGCTGATATGAAAGGCGATGCCGCGCCCAAGGCGGATATATTCATCCTTAAATATGGCGTGCATGGCCTCTATTTGAGATTTCCGGCACCAAAAAGCAAAGCTAATGACATCCGGGTCAGCCTCGCTTTTTATCGCTGGATCCCGCAGGAGGGCTGCTGAAAGCGCACTGAAAAAGTCGCAGACTTCCTCAGAAAAAGGACGATTTGCCTTTGCTGTTTCGGGGATTTGTCCCGCAAGTATGTTGATGCCATTATTTTGCGACATACGTATCACTGCACCCTCTGACCTCGGCTTGTTTTGCGCGGCCAAAAATTTGGAAATATTTCCCTGCTCGCCCACATTGACAGTCATCTTCGCCGAGGATGACCCCCATGTCTTCACTTAACAGGCTGTGCCCGGGATAGCTTTCAGGCAAGAGGGATACAAGCTGCACCAGCCCTTTTGTACCGTGGGGGGCAGTCTTGAGGGCCGTGTCGCGGATAATAACATCAGAGAAAATAGACGCATGAAGGTGCCCAAACTCACATTCCGGAAAAATAGAGCCCGTTTGCTCAACCATGCCGTAATAATTGTGAACCTTGTCAATGGCAGCAACATCCTCAAGCAGCCGTTTATAGTGCGCGTTGTCAACGGCAATATCTTCCAGCTTTTTCCAGCCGCCACCATGCAGAAGTGTTGCTTTATCAAGGCTAAGCCGTTTGCCGCTTTCTTGCAGTGGTGTGATAAAATGCTGGTAAATTATGGATGTAAATCCAAAGATAAAGACGTCTTGGCCTTTATGTTTGGCGCAGAAGTTTTCCACAGCATTGATATCCAGCGCCATATTGGCGTCAAGCGCGAAGGTTACATCGCGACCAAACATTGAAAATCCGATAATACCAGCACCGCGCGCAGAGAAATGGCTGCGGTTTTTGATGGTTGCGCGACTATCAATTACCAACATGGGCAGCCTTTTGGGGCCGATCAAGTTGGCAACGATTTTTGATAGAACCTTGGTTTGCAGTGAAGCCGTTGTTTTATCTAGGTAAATTTTTGAAACCTGTTGTCCTGTGGTGCCAGAGGATGTCATGGTTTTTAAAATGTCTTTATCTGGCACGCTTTTGAGGGAAAAGTCCTTAAACAGGCGCACAGGCAAGAAGGGCAGGGCCTCAGCGGGAGCCTTTACTGTTGGGTCAAAGCCAAGCCCATCCACAATATCGCGGTACTCTGTGCAGTTTTGGTAATGCTTTTGCGTTAACCGTGACAGCGCTAGACGATACAAAGCGGCCTTATCGCGTTTGTTAAGGCCGTACGGCGGTGTTGATAGCAAACTGTTCGCAGAGCTCATTAGGCTATCCTGTCGAAAAATTGCTATTTAGCAAATGATAATTGATTTTGCCGCTATCGGTGCGCGGAATTTTCTCTATTGGGATTATTTTATAGCCCCGTGGCGAAATAGTGGTTTTGGTTTTAATCAGATTTTTGATGGGGTCCAAATTTTGACTACCGATCTGATTTTTAGAATTTTCGACATAAATATGCATTTTTGCATCTGAGCCCGAAACAGCGACAGAAAATCCGTCTTGTCCTAGAAGGGATTCGATTTCATCGAGGTTGATGCGGTTGCCAAATAATTTCAAAAATCGTTTTTTGCGGCCCACAATCCGAAAATAGCCGTCTGTGTCACATGTGACAATGTCGCCGGTGTAAAGAAGGCCTTTGTTTTCGTCGCCGTTAGTCAAATTTCCCCGGTTTTCTGCGGTTCCTAGCGACACATTAGGGCCCTTAAAAACCAGTTCTCCGGCCTCATTAGGGTTTGTCACATGATCGCCGGCTTCATTTTCTATCCAAATTTCCCCGTTTGGGATGCTAATTCCGATACTGTCTGGCTTTTTTTCCAGCATTTCAGGGGGCATATAACTGATGCGCGCAGTGGCTTCTGTTTGGCCGTACATAGTATAGAAACACACGTTAAGTGACTGGCATGTCTCAATAAAATATTTTAGTAGCAGGGCAGATAACTTGCCGCCCGCTTGGGTGATATAGCGAAGATGCGGCAAATCCATTTTATGGAACCGTAGTTTTTTCAGCATCTCATAAATGAAGGGAACCCCGCCAAATGTTGTCACACGCATGTCACACATTATGTCCCAGAATTTAGCGCTAACAAGCGGGGCCTCGGTTACGACAATGCTCGCGCCTTTAAGCAGGTGACTATTGATAATAGAAAGGCCGTAGCTATAGCTCATTGGCATGGTTGTGATGGCACGGTCTTCTGGTTTTATTTGCAAATATTCAGCGATTTGCCCTGCATTCGCGGCGATGTTTTTGCCGGATAGTCGCACAACAGTTGGGCTTCCGGTGGACCCTGAAGTTGTTAACAGAAGGGCTAAGTCTTTATGAATAATGGCTTTGTTCTTAAATGTTGTTTTGAAAAGGCCATAATTCTCTAGCGTTTGTAGGGGTCTGCCAAGGCTATGCGTGTTTGCGGCTTCTAAGGGGGCATAGATAAACTCGGGCCTGTAAGCCGCTAAAATATTTTCTAGGCCGCTTGGCGCTACCGTGTGAGCCAATAACAAGGGAATGCAGCCGGTTTTGATAAAGCCGACATAGCCAGCGATAGCTGCGTATGAGTTTTGGCAAAGACATAGAACAATGTTGGCGGGTGGGATTTGTTCAGAAATTAGGTTCGCATCAGACAATAAGTCATTATAAGTATGAGCTTTATTATCATCCTCTATTATGGCTATATTATCGCCATACGCCTGTATTTGGTCAAATACCGTCATGTCTCATACACGTCACTTTGTGAAAAATAGCAGTGTTTATTGGCGTCAAACCCCTTGATTTCTGCGAAAAATCACCGAAGTAAGAGCGCTAAAATCATCAACCTAAGGGGCAACGGCTGGCAATCTAACTGGCGTGCTATCAACTTGGTCAGGTGCAAAAACGTCTTCCGCCAGAAGCGGGTTAAAAATTGTTGTGCCGTCGCGCTCAAGATAATTTTGGACAAAATCAGTGTCTTCGCCAGCCAGGCAAAGCTTGCTGTGATCTCGGAAGGGCTTGAATTTAAAGCCATGTTCCGAGATTTCGCGAAGGGACTGCTCGATCACATTGCCGATTTTAATATGTACATAAGGGCACACCAAAACATCGCCTATCGGGGTGATATACATGCGGTTTACCGTGTTGCAGCCAAGGATGCCCTCGCGGCTTTTATCGAAGGGATTCCAAAGGTTTCGCAGGATATTTTTGTATTTTTTACGCATTTCAATCAGGTGTGCTTTGTCTTTTTCATCAACCATAATTTCACGCGCTTTTTGCCACATACCGCCCGGTGTCGCGACGTTTAAAAGCGTGGTATATTTCTTGTCCTTGGAATATTCGACAAGGTTTTTAATATCTTCCGAGAAGGCATTATAGTGGCCGACTGTGATATTCAAATAGGGCGACATACCAGCGTTTTGAACATGTTCAAGCGCCTCAATCGCACGCTTCCATGATCCTTTTTTGCCGCGAAATTTATCGTGAACCTCTTCTTCCATACTGTCCACACTGACGGAAACCCTGTTCACGCCTGCGTTTGCAAGGCGTTCTGCCATTTCGGCATCCATATACCAACCGTTGGTGGTCAGATAGACGTAAAAGCGCGAGGTATCCATTGCCTCTAGCGTTTCAAAGAGGATATCGGGGCGCAACAATAGTTCGCCGCCTTGAAGGTCCCACTCGAAAATGCCCAGCTCATGCGCCTCGTTGGCAACCCGGCGGATGACCTCTGGGTCTAGCACATCCTTGACATGATCGCCCTTGGGGGAGTTGGTGAAACAGTGTTCGCACCTAAGGTTACAGGCGTTATTGAGGTTGAGATCAATACCGCGCTGTTTGGTGCCAATTTGGCCGTTATTCTTACGAACATAGGTATGGAATGCTCTGAATTTTTCAACAACTTTGGGCTTATCGAGTAGGGCCATTATCTGTCCATTTCATCTTGCTAAGTCTTTGTGTGCCTTAGCTTTTCATATAGTGGGCGCTATTTCTGTTGCACTGATATCCAGCCATCAGGGGCAGGATATCCGCCTTATTTAGGGCTGCGCACCGTTTTATTTTTTAAACCGTTACGCCGTATTTTGCCATCAGCTCTTTGCCTTTTTCAAAGCTGGAGAATTCGATGATATCATCGGTTTCCATTGCAATATCAAAGGCATCTTCCAGTTCTGCAATAAGCCCCATATGGCCGATAGAATCCCATTCATCGATGGAATTATACTCAAGCTTACTGACTGTGCCGGTGTCTTCAATTTCAAAAGCATCAATGAATGCCTGACTGTATTTTTCTAAATTGCTCATACTCTATTGGTCCTTGTCTAATATCTAACCAGCTACATTTTTAATGTTTTACATATGATTAATATCATAACCTTATAAAATAGCTGAATTTTATCCTAAATCTACGCGCAGTCCGTCTGCTGTGATACGTCCGGTATCAGCCTTTTTAACGGGCCGTTTTATTCTTTCCGCAAGTCCTTTTTCCACAAACTGATCTACAAAATCACGAATTAAATAATAATCCAGATCCAGTACATCAGCCATGTCCATTATGCTGTGTTCACCATCCATAAGGAATTGAATACGTTCAACATTTTCGCGCCATCCCGGCACATCATTGCCAAGAGCGGCCGACATATTATATTTTGAAAGATACACAGGGCCTTTGAAGTTTGGCACCGGGATATAGTCTGTTTCCAAAATTTCTATGATCCGCTGAAGAACCCAAAGGGTTTCTTTAAGGTGATACTGGCTTAGGTTTTCCATATTATCACTGTCATAATGATATTCCCGGTGCATTAACCGCCCAATGCCAAGGGTTGGGATTTGGTATCCGGTGCCATTATAAAATGTTTCGTCATTGCCCCAAAGCTTGCGGTAGGGCCGTTCAACAAGGGTCGGGGTATGGCTTTTCATCACATTGCGCGTGATGGCATCAAAGCGGCTATTCCCCTGCAGGGAGCGCTGAAAGCCAAGCGGTGAATGGGTTGTAACCATATCTAAATAGACACCCATATGGAGTGCTTCAATTTTCTTTGGGTCTGCTTTTTCCAGATAAACCGCCCCACCAAAATATTCGGGCGAAAACAAAAAGCGGTAGCTATAGCGCGGCTTTGGACCGGCCTTTAGCTTGTGGTATAGTTCCGCGCCCGCTGCAATACAGCCGATACCGTCGGAGACTTGGCCGGGGTGGCAAGTATGCGCCATGATAAAGATCGTTTCTGTCAGTTCGCCTTCAATGAAGGCATCCACAACTTTCAGCGTGCCGTTTTTATCCAGATCAGCATCAATTTCCACATGGTAGCTAGGGTCAGTCATAGTTTCCAGAGTACGGTAAGGCACACAAAAGCCCCAATCGCGCACCTGTGACCGGTAACCATTAGCGTAATGATACAAAAACTCATCCGGGCGGTCGGGGTCAGTATTAATATGGTCCCGGATCAGCTCACTGCGGCTGATCGTGCCAGAAAAACTACAGCTATGGGTCCATAAATGTAGGGGGTTGTCGGCAAAATCTACCAGAATATCGCCGCTTAGGGTTTTCAGCTGGCCTTTGCGAACGTACCAATTGTCGGGAACAGTCCAAGTTAGGCAGGTTTCCCCACTTTTGGCCTCTAGAATCTCGGCCCCGAGTTCTTCCGCCAAAGCGAATGCAAATTCGTCTGTCTCTGGATTAACGGCAGAGCGGTTATGCTTCCAAAAGCGATCTATTAAGGAAACGGCGCGCTCTAAGTCCATATCCAAATCTTTTGGAAAGGGATACCGATGCGTTGAGCGAGACCCGGCAATAGGCTTGCCTTGAACTAAAGCCGCAATGTCTTCTTGTTTTTCGCTTTTATCGTCACGTGCCATTTCTAAGGTCCTGAAATTAAAGCCTTATACCCTTATGGGCTGCTATAGAATGTGCGTCAACTCTGCAGGGTTCCGGCCTGCCTTTTCTAAAATATCAAACAGCAATTTTATCGGGTTTTGCCATTTCGTCACAAAAGGCTATGCCGCCAACACCGCGTAATTCAGTTTTGTCTGGGAATTTCCCGTTATTTTTAAGCGTGCGCTTCAATAAATCGACCAGAGTATCTTCCCCTTCGGCTATTGCGACCAAATCAATATTTGGATCCTCTAATATTTCTTTGAAAGAGGCGGTCGCATACGGCCCACCAGCAATTATTGGGGTTTTAATCCCGTTTTTGCGCAAGTGGCTAAGGCAATCGTGAAAGAAGCCTTTGTAAAAGGTCATCGCCCGTATTCCAATGATATCAGGACCGTAATCTAGGACCAGTTTAAGCAGATCATCATAGCTATCAAAATCTATGCGAGATTTGCATAATTTGGTATCCACGCTGCCTCCGAGCTCTCGGTCAGCATAGGTTGCCAGCGCCATCAAGCCAAGGGGCGGTTCCAGCACATTATATTCCCGCGCATCTACATCATCAGAGAAATAGGTCGAAAGGTCGAGCATCAATACCTTGAGTGCTTTTTTGTCCCGCTTGGGCCTTGTGGGGAAAACTTCTTTTAATTTTGTGTTTAAATCTGGAATGCGCACGCTTTCTTCGTCAAAGGGCTTGAGGGGCCGCAAATCTGCGCGTGTCAGGCGGGCTAGTTTCAACACATCGTCTAAGGTTTTAATCTTGGGTGATGGGAAATAGCTATTGTATTTTTGGTTCAGTTCATCTTCGCTAAATTGTTCTAATTGATGGGGAATTATACTGAGAAGCCGGTCTTTGTTCAGGACATAATCATGCAGGAAACTAGCGCGAACCGCGCGCGTAAATTCAGCTGGGAAGGGCAAAGTCGGCGCAAATTCATGGTAAGACATATCCTGCGACCCCTCAATCAGCTCACGAGGGATGCCAACCTCAAGCGCAAATTCTTCCAGCTCAGTGCCGGGGAAAATCCGCACATTATGCAGATAGGGGAAATCCAGCCACTTGATGCTTTTGATGAAATTCAGCGTTTCCATCGCCTCGTCTTCGGTTTCGGTGGGGAAGCCGTGCATGGCGTTCAGCGTGAGGATAACAGAGGGGTATTTCTCGCTGATATAAGTGAGATTTTCTTTCAACTTGTCCACATTCAAGTTTTTGCGCATCACGCCTTGCATGCGCGGTGAAGCGTGCTCTAGGCTAAGGTTGATACCAACCGAGCCACCTTCAACCATCAGATCAATCATATCTTTGGTCAGCAAGTCTCCCTTCAGTCCGGTGGGGAAGAAAAACTGCATTTTCAGGTTACGCTTCAAGACCATTTCAAAAAATCGTATGAAGCCTTTGCTATTCACATTGAAAATATCATCAATAAATTCTACGCGGCGCACGCCCATATCATAGAGCGTCTGAATTTCGTGAAAGAGATGCTCATCAGACCGGCGGAAGTGATTTTTCGCGGTTTTGTAGATATCGCAGTAAAAACATTTATAGGGGCAACCGCGCGTTGCCTGAACGGCCATCGAATATTTTACACCCGCATGGCCAATATATTGGTGGTAGGCGTTATAATCGATTAAAGACCGATTAATAAGCGGCAGTTGATCTAAATCCCGAAATTGCGGGCGCTGTGCAGTTTGAATAATCGTCATCGTTTGCTTCCCTCATTAAGCGTTAGTCTGACAATTGCCCCGTTATTATAGCGAATTATAGCCATTACCAAAAGGACCACGTTTATAATCGCTCCCTGAACAAATAAGAGTAGCAAGTTTTGTACCGTTTACGGTGTTACGAGGCCGATTGATGCATCTCGGCGCTGCGGTCTACCAGAAAATTCATGCTGAACGGAATGTCGGGCAGGAAAAAATCCGGGGTGCGTTCATATAGAATATAAGTGCCGGACAGGGCCCCGTTCCAATTACCGCGCCCCTCTATCAAATCGAGAAATAAATCGATATCCATATGAAAGGCTAGCATTTGCTTTGAGGGTTCTTTTTGGCACGGAAAATCAATTATATGGCCGGGCTTTTGACCAGCAATTATATGACCGCCTTTATCAATTTGAATATCTTGATACAGGTAAATTTTTGCAGACCAATCAGGTGTGACCCCGATACGGTCCATTATTGTATCATAGTTTTTTCGTGCGCCTACGAGGGCTTTTTCCACCTTCGATAAGGTTGTTTTAAAATCCACTTTTCCGCTGCGGCACTCTGTTGAATAATCAACATCAAGGGCGCCAGCTTCCTCGGCATATTGGATTTTGTCCGCCGTCTTTTCCAAGCCCGTTTCTACAGGCAGCCATTGCTGATACTTAGGATTATATTGTGCACCGTGGCCGCCTTCTAGTTTAAAATAGCGATTGCCATTTTTAATCCAAGGCGCCAATTGGGCTTCAATCTGCTCAGGGCTGGGTTGGGCGATAAATTTGTTCAGTTGTGAAAATTTACCGCGGATTACATAGGTGCCGCCTGCCGCAAAAAAGCTTGAAATCCCTAGCGTGTCGATGCGGTCTTGCAGGCCGTCTAGGCTGGCCTTAATGATGCGCTGTGCTGCAACAGTGCGGTCGATGTTGATAAAGCAGTGGGGGTATTCGCTGGCGGCTCCGATAGGTAGGCAGCCAATGTCTGGGGATTTCCCCCATGTGTCCTTTGAAAAACTGCAGACGTCTTTCAGGGCCTCTAGGCTGGTGGGATTGTCTACATTGTTGAAGAAAATTTGCCCGGTTTTTATGTCTCGGATCAAGATTGACGTATCAATGTCATAGCTAATAGCAGAATTAATGCCTTCTTTAACCATGCTGGTAGAGGGTATAATGACGACCTCTAAATCATCCTCGATTGTCAGGCATGTCCAGGCTTCGAGTTCGATGATGTTTTCAAAGCCTTGCGCCTGTAGTTTATGGAAAAGCCGGTGATCCTTGAACATTTTGATCACTATCATGGTATCGCGCGGCAAATGCTCAAGCGTTTTTTCATCATGATGATCGGGGTGCAGGTGGCTGATATAAACACAAGTGGGCTGTAGCTTTTCCAGAATAGCAGGGCCTTCTGTGTTGAAGGGGAAGGACAGCCAAGCATTGGTGTCAGCGGGGCCAATCCATGGGTCACACAACAGGCTTGTTTGGCCTGCTGTTATGCTTATGCAACTGTTGCAAAAATGGGTTATCTGCATGCTCTGCGGCCCTTTCAACATGTTTATGCCTAGCGTTAAATCTATGCAGGCACAGAAAATCGTTTGAAATCAATCTTATAAAGGCACAATATCCTTAACAAGCTGTTCACTTAAACGTATTTTACTCAGAAAAATGAGGCCTACCTTGACCATCGCACTCACGGCAAAAATTAAATCGCTTCTGACGTCTCTAGGGATTGAGCAGGGCGACACGGTGTTTGTCCATAGTGGCATGGGTGAAATTGCAGCTATGCTGGGGGAAGATACGCCGGTTACCATTGGTCAGGCGCTAGAGGCGTTTCACACGGCGCTTTTGGAGGCGGTAGGGCCAGATGGCACCATAGCTGCGCCGGGGTTTTTCTATAATTACGCTCGTAAGGGCAAGCCCTTCATCGTTGAAACATCACCGCCTGACAGGGCATTGGGGTTTTATCCAATGCATTTGATGAGGCAAGAGGGCTGCAAGCGCAGCCTTAATCCTATCGCCAGCATTTTGGCCGTTGGCAGGCACGCTGACGAGATTTGCGCCCATACATCGGCCTATGCTTTTGGTATGACATCCCCGTGGGCGCGGCTGGCGGAGCGCGGGGCCAAGGGGCTGGTGATCGGCTTACCGTTTATGATGACCTTCATCCACCATGTAGAGGCCCTAGTTGGCCCGCCGCATATTTATAATAAATTATTTCGCACGCCAGTGATTGTGCAAGGCAAAGCAATAGATCTGCCGGTGGTGGGTGCCGTGCGCTACCTGAAATATGATATCAGTTACAAAGATGCCAAATTAGAGGCTCTGCTGCGTGCAGACGGCGCGATGGTTGAGGTTCAAACGGGCGGCGTTTCAGCCAGCCTTACGGGCTTTCAGGACCTACAGCGCATTTTGATGGCAGAATTGGCCAAAGACAGAAGCTTCACACTAGCAAGCCCCCCTAAATTTACTGCCGGCGAAATCCCGGACGATGGTCCAAGAGGATAAATCCTAAAGTTTTTGGTAGCTTCTTTTAATCTTACCGGCAATGCCCTCCGCCGTTAGGCCGTAGTGCGCCAGTATATCGGTATAATCTCCGGCTTTGGCATAGCTATCAGTGATGCCCATCATAATCTGCGGCGGTGCGTGTTGAAGCGGCGCTTTCACCTCGGCAACCGCGCTGCCAAGCCCGCCCATGAGGGTGTGTTCTTCGACCGTGGCCAGCATTTTGGTGCTAGTGCATAGGTCTTTGATCGCTTGCTCGTCGATAGGCTTGATGGTGTGCATGTTGATCACAGTGGCCTCGATGCCGTCTTCCGCCAGTATTTCTGCGGCTTTTAGGGCAGGGTGCACCATGGTGCCGGTGGCGATAATACCAACGTCAGTGCCTTCGCGTAGGTGGACGGCTTTGCCGATCTCAAAATCATAATCTTCCGTATAAACCGGCGGGTTAGGGCTGCCGCCTGTTAGCCGTAGATAAACGGATTGGTGGTGGTTCAGCGCTGCCTCGACCGCTTTGGCCGTTTCGCCGCAGTCGGCGGGCGAAATCACGGTGATATTGGGGATCGCACGCATAATCGCCAAATCTTCGATACAGCAGTGGGTATAGCCAAGTGTGCCAAGCACCACACCGCTAGCAAGCCCAGTGAACAGCACTTTATGCCCCATATAGCCCAAGTTGACCTTGATTTGCTCGCAGCAGCGCATTGTTTGGAAAGGTGCAAAGGTGGACAGGGCCACAGTCATGCCTTCACTGGCTAAGCCTGCGGCAATCCCCATGGCATTTTGTTCAGCGATGCCCACATCTAAATATTTTTCCGGATAGGTTTTGCGAAACCTATCTAGCCCGGCGGAGGTTGATGTGTCGGCAGTGACAACTATCAAGTCGTCATAGTCAGGGGCTAGATCAAAGAGCGTCATGCCGTAAGCCGCGCGCGAGCCGATACGAGACAGGCCTTTGGCTTTGCGTTTGTCTAAAATCATGCCGCGCTCCCCGAACTAGGTAATAATTCACCGGATAATTCTTCAATCGCGGCTTCATATTGCTTCTTGGTTAAGACCTTATGGTGCCAGCTGTTATCATCCTCTGAGAAGGAAAAGCCTTTTCCTTTTACCGTATTAGCAACTACCGCTAGCGGAACGCCGTCGCTCCGCCGGGCGGAAAGTACGTCATACAAAGCCCCAACATCATGGCCGTCAATGTCTTCAACGTGCCAGCCAAAGGCGCGCAGTTTCGCCGGTGCATCACCTACATCCATAATTTCAGTGTTGGTGCCGGTTTGCTGGTGGCGGTTACGGTCAAGGATCAGCACCAAGTTATCCAGCTTGTGATGGGGCGCAGCCATCATTGCTTCCCAGTTCGAGCCTTCGTTACTTTCGCCGTCGCCCATAATCACAAAGCAGCGGTGGTCCTTAGCGCGCCGCTTGGCGGCAACGGCAACGCCAATACCAAGGGACAGGCCCATCCCCAAGCTACCGCTGGAAAATTCAATGCCTTTGTCGCGGTTCATAACCGGGTGGCCGTAAAGAAAGCTGTCTGTTTTCTCAAAGGTCATCAGCTCGTCGCGGGTAATAAAACCGGCTTCATGGAGCGCAGTATAATAACCCAAGCAGCCGTGGCCTTTGGATAGGATAAACCTATCGCGGTCCGCCCATTCAGGTTCATTGCTGCGGATATTCATCACACTGCCAAACAGGGTTGCGGTAATATCCACCACCGAAAGCCCACCCCCAAAGTGCGAACTATGCGCCCCGGCCTCTAGCGCCATATCAAGGATATGACGGCGCATACGAGCAGTCATTTGTTCAATGTTATTAATGTCTTGTGCGCGGTTCTTCATTACATGCCTCCGTCAACAGACAAGGTTTGTCCAGTGATGTAACTGGCTAGATCGCTGGCTAGAAATAATGCCGCCCCTGCAATTTCGTGGGGTTCACCAACACGCCGCATGGAAATGCGCTCTGTCGTGACCTTTAGCGCGTCTTCGGGCGTGCTTGATGTCATCATGTCTGTCTGTGTTAAGCCCGGCGCGATGGCGTTTACCCGGATCCCCGCCGCCCCTAATTCGCGCGCCATTACTTTTGTGGATGTGATAACTGCGGCCTTGGCACCAGCGTAGGCGGCGCGGCCTTCGTTGCCTTCGATGGCAGCACTAGAGGATAGGTTGATAATCGAGCCTGATTTCTTGCGAAGCATTTGCCGGGCGATAAGCTGGCTAAATTGCATATAGGCAAAATAGTTCACATTGAACATGTCATGCATTTTTTCTAAGCTGGTCATCAGGAATGGTGCTGTTGTGATAGCCCCGGCGTTATTAACCAATATATCTATCGGTTTTTTCTCAGATGTTATTGTTTTTGCACCAGATTTTATTTGCTCTGGATCACTGAGGTCGAAATAAACGGGCGTAATGCGAACCCCTGTCTCTGCGGCTATTTCAGTGCAAAGGTTTGTGAACTCAGGAGTTTCTGATCGTGCGCACGCCCAGATATTTGCACCGTTTTCCGCAAAAACCCTAAGCATGGCTAGGCCAATGCCTCGGTTGCAGCCGGTGATGATGGCATTTTTCCCTCTGAGCATTGTGGCTCTCTCCCGTAGGTGTAACGCCCTGAAAGCGTTAAAAAATTATGTGACATAGTTATGCAAGAAGTGTGTCAGCGTGCAAGCCAATAGTCGTACCAATCGCCGTATTGTATCAGCCTTGCTGTCGTGCGGTTGGGTTTAGCCCCGCAATCACCTCTGGCATAACGATGCCAAATTCAGCACGGCAAGCAGTCTCGCCGTCTACGGAGCCTGTGCCAACGCATTTGCCGATGCCCCGTCGCCAGCTTAGTAGCTCAGTTTTCATCTCGTAGCGGTCGCCCGGCAAGATTTTGCGCCGAAAGGTTACGTTCTTGACTTTTGTAAGATAAACGATTTTGCCCTTATTGCCGTCCAGAGTTAAAACAGTGAGAGCTGCCATTTGTACCAGCGCTTCAACTTGCAGCATGCCGGGCATGTTTGGATCACCGGGGAAATGACACTGGAAGAACCATGTTTCTGGCGGTAAGTCTTTATAACCGCAAGCGCTTTTCCCGGGGATAACTACCTCTGCCTTGTCCATCATTAGATAAGGAGGTCGGTTCATCTGATAGGCAAGCAAGCCATCCATATCAAGCGTTAGTGGTTCCACAATTTCCCCTTTTAATGCTATATTTTACCGACAGGCAGGCGATCAGCGTAAGCATTATTACCTTAGTTCTTCCGTGTGATATTGCAAATAGTGCAGCAGTTTATGTTTTGGCTCGTGGATTGCATATTCATTTTGACAGAGCTCTAAAATACGATTGTAAGTGTCTTAAATGTGTATATTCCTAACATCACCCTGCCGTATCCGTGGATTTGGGTTGAATAAAGCGGCGCGATGCCACAGGATTTCAATATGAAAGTTGCAATCATACCGGCCCGTGGCGGCAGCAAGAGAATTCCAAATAAAAATATTCGGGATTTTCTGGGAAAGCCTATCATTGCTTATTCCATTGAGGCCGCAAAAAACTGCGGTTTGTTCGATGAAATTATCGTTTCAACCGATGATGACGATATTGCACAGACAGCTATGGATTGGGGCGCCACCATTCCGTTTATGCGGCCCAAGGCTATCGCGGACGACTTTGCGCCCATCATTTCAGTTTTGCAAAATACAATACAGTGGTACGCCCAACATGAGCGACCGCTTGATTATCTGTGCTGTATCTATGCGACTGCACCGTTTGTCACAGGGGACGTGCTTCGACATGGCTATGATGTTTTGGCAAAGTCCAAGCTTGGAACCGCCATGTCTGTGGCGAAATTTACCTACCCCATTCAGCGTGCATTGGAAATGGAAGCAGACGGCAGGTTGGAAATGATGAACCCAGAACATCTTTTAACGCGCTCGCAAGACTTGCCCGAAGCCTATATGGATGCTGCACAATTTATGTGGACCCGTCCGGCTGCTGTCATGGCATCTAAGAAAAGCTTGCTAGAGCAGGGTGTTATGCCGGTTCTTATTCCTACAAGCCGGGTTCAAGATATTGATACCCCAGAAGATTGGGACCGCGCCGAAATTCTGTATAAAGCCGCTGCTGAGCGCACACCAGGGACAATTGGGTGACGTTAAAAGAGACAATGAGTGCAATGTCCTTTGAGCCAGTGGACCATCTCACTGCTGACCAGCAGTTTAAGCTTTTGGCCATTCGTAATCAGCAGATCATCCGTGAAAGCAGCTATAGCAGTCATATCATTGAAGACAGTGAGCATCTGCGCTGGGTAGAGCGCTTGAAAAGTGATCCTTCGATCTTGTTTTATGCTGTTTTATTTCAAGCTGAGATCGTCGGCGGCGTGGGGCTGCGTAATATTAATACAACCGAACAGTCTGCGGAATGGTCTTTTTATGTAAGCAAAGAAGCGCACGGCAAGGGTATTGGCCTTGCTTTGGGCGTTGGGGCTTTAGATCTGTTTTTCCAGACGCTCTGTTTGAAAACCATCATCGGAGAAGCGCTGATGGATAATCCAGCCAGCCTTGCCTACCACGAAAAGCTTGGGTTTAAGCGTATGTCGATGCAGCAGCATTTGGTTCAACCGGGAAATCATATTGCGGATATTGCAGTTTTTAGGCTGGAGCAGGATGTATGGTCCCTACGGCGCAGAGACCTGCTGCGTGTGAACTAAATATTAAGCATGTTATTGTTAGAGTGTTTTCGCTTTTTGGCGGTGTATATTCAGCGTGAATAAACGCTTTGTCAGTGACTAACACAGTGGTAATGTCTTTGTGAAAACAAATGTTTAGTCGAAATCTAAAGTGAGAAGTTTGATGACGTTAACAACATTTTACGGTCGTGATTTAAATTTGGATGATAAATCCATATTGATCACGGGCGGCACAGGATCGTTTGGGAAAACGTTATTGAAGCGCATCCTCGCCTCGCATAACCCGCGCAAAGTTATTGTTTTTGCTCGCGGCGAATATATGCATTTTGAACTTCAAAATTCTCTAAGCGAGGAAGACCGTAAAAAAGTTCGCTTTTTTGTTGGCGATATTCGGGACTTAGAGCGATTGGTTATGGCCTTTCGCGGCGTTGATATTGTGATTCATGCCGCTGCCCAAAAGCAAGTGCCGCTTGCAGAATATAACCCCTGTCTCTTATACA
>WFTS01000079.1 GCA_015485385.1 Kordiimonadales bacterium
GCCCCTGTCAGCGTAAGCGGAGCCGCACTGCCCTTGCTAAGAACACCGTTCACAAGCGTTTCAGATATATTTGTACGCGCCAAACTATTGTCGGCCTGGTAAGTCCCCGTACCGATCTCGTAATTGTCACCGTCTTCGATCACATAAATCACACTGTCACCAGCACTAAAGGCGTCACCAAAAGCAATATGCCCGGCCATAGCCCCAGCAAGAGCGACATCGCCCGTGCCAATTGTTGTTGAAAATTCCCGAACCCGGTTCGCCAGCATGATCAAATTTCCTTGAAAGAGGACTGCAAAATAACGGCATTAAAAAAGGCGAGACCCAAAGCCCCGCCTTTTCTATGGTTGCTAAATATAGTTTAGACCGCGAACTGGATCAGCTTGATCGCGTCTTCATTAACCAAAGCGCCACCAATGCGTTTGGTTGCGTAAAAGCTAACGTTTGGCTTGTTACTATATGGGTCGCGCAATACCCGCACGCCAGCACGCTCCACAAGGGTGTACGCCCGTTCAAAATTACCAAACGCAATAGCGAAATTGCCCGCAATATCAAAGTCAGGCATGTCTTCAGATTCAACCACAGGATATCCCAAAAGCATATCCGGCTGACCTTCAGCAAGACCTGCGCGCCAGATAAAGTTGCCGTCCACATCCTTAAACTTCCGCACAGCAGCCAATGTTTTACTGTTCAAGACAAAGCTGGCGCCTTGGCGGTAACGCGCTTTCAGTGCATGCACCAGATCCACCAGAATATCAGCGGGATCAGAGGCTGCAAACGCACCGTCAACGCCTGTTTTCAGTGCAGCGATACTTGCCACGACAGAGGCATCCAAAAAGCCGGTTGGCTTATTCACGCCGTCGCCGTTAACAATCGCCGCACCTTCCTGGATAGCAAATTCTTCAGCCACTTCTTCCTGAAGCCATGCTTCAGCATCAAATTGCATGTCATCCAGTGCCCGCTGCGTAGCCGCCGCATTGGCATAAATTTCGCCCGGCGTGATGGTGATCTCGCGCAAGCTTGGTGTTGCGGTATCTGTGCGAGCATCGGCTTCGCCAACCCAGCCAGAGCCAGTACCACCAATATTAACCAAGCGCTTATAGTCGCTGGTTTCAATGGTTTTCACCTTCACGATTGACCGCATAGGCGACAGGTTCGCTAGCTGCTTTTCAATCTCGGCGTCAATCACTTGTGGCACTGCAAAGCCGCCGTCACCACCGGTTGCCGTTGAAAGTGCTTTGGCTTCAAACGCTTTGATACCTGTGTCATCGCCTTTCTGCATGAAGCCCGCAAAAAAGGCATTTTTATGCTCTTGCTCATCCGCGCCGTATGAGACATCGTCTGATGCACCAGGGCGTACCATTTTGGTTTCCACCGTATCGAGGCGGCCTTTAAGGGCCAAAATTTCATGTTCCGCAGCGTCTGAATACTCGTCGATCGCGGCCTTAAGGTCGGTCATTTCCATGCCTAATTCCTTGTCGTTGTTCATAAAAAAAGCCCCGCCGAATTATTTCGGGGAGCGCTTGGGTGTGGCCGCGATTGCCTGCGTCTGCGTCTCGCAGACCGGTTGGCCAATAAAAAGGCCGCCAGCATCGCGCTGGCAGCCCTTTAATTTCAACCCTGACTAATCAGGCAGGGTTACTTTAACACTGAGAGGAATAAGAAACCTCTTTCACTGTCAGTTTAGTGTGATTGCGCACGCCGGACCCATAAAGGGTTTTGCTTTCCTGCAACATGGTGCCGCCCTTTCGGCGCAGATCAAATTTTGTCATTTTAAGGCCAAATTTGGCCGCGACCTGCTGCTTGAGTGTGCACACAGACGTTGATTTCACGTCGCCTACCGTCATGCGCTCGCTATTGCCGCCATATTCAACATTTACCACATCGTCGGCCATCGCCGCCGGTGCCAGTAGCGCTGCCGCAATCACGCCTGCTAAAATCCTGTTCTTCATAATAATCCCCCATAGGTGGTTATTTTTCGCCCACACCCTATCGCCGAATACGCGACTATTCAACAATCCACTTATAAAATCCATTTACTATTCAGCTAGATCAAAGCACTGTGCAACTATGTCGAAAAGGAGTTGTCATGATTAAATTCATAACAGGCGTGGCTGTCGGTGGGTTGCTTACAACTGGTGCATATTTTATGTTGGCCCCAATTGCGCAGACGAGCTATGCGGATGAACCATCCCTTGACACGGCGGACTTAAAGCCTGAGCTTTCAGGTTTCTGGAGCGGGGTTCACACCAACTTAAAACTGGCGAAAAAATACGAAGGCGGCGGCAGCTGGATCCCTAAATTCAGCGACGATACGCCGATCCTCAGCCTAACCACCAGTGATCCACTACAGCAGTTAACACGCAGCGACATTAAATCTGTTTGCATCAGCACCTTTGGCAACAACCAAGACCCCAACTGGCAAGAAGGTTTCTCTGTCGAAATCTATCTTATGCCTAACGCAAGACGCTTGATCGGCGAAAAACTACTAAACCGCGATGATCTACAACATTCAATTCGCGTCAAGGGGATCGAAATAAACAGCTTTGTTGCCGATGCAAAGAAGGCAAAATATTTTATCGAAAATGCCGCTAAATACCCCTCCGCAGAAAACCTAAAGGGCGATGATCCTAATTTCGAAAGAAGCCTAACTGATACCGAAGCGGATATTAGTTTTGGCGTCCAAAAAACCTCTGTTTACAGTGGTCTGAACCTAGTGAGAATTCTCAGCGGTTCCAATCCACTGCATCACTGTAATCCCGAATTGGACCTCAATAATTTACCCGGCTTTACAGAACATACCATTTACTGGACGAACCTGATGAAGCAACAGTGACTTTTAATATATAAATTGGCGACCCGATCCACAAAAGAATTACTTAAATTGAAAAGTTACTTTGGCTGCATCCCCAAAGCCGCTGGCTCTCCCTCTCACTTTCAGTGTCTGCACGCCTGCCGCTGCTAAAAAACGATTGGGCGTTCCGTTGGCGCTAGACTGCCATTTCCCAACCTTTTTTCCCGTTGGAGAAACATAGCTCACCTCTAGAAAAATTGGTCCTCTGGGATTTTTCATGATTGAACTGGACCTTCTGGAAACAATCAAACTAAAATTGGTTGGTTTGGAGAGCGTAATTGAAGGGGTAGCTATTTTCCAAGGCCCAAACCGTGGCAGCAAGTTAATTGCAGCGCTGGCGGCGGCTTTCTCTTCCAAGCTTAACCGCCGCGCCTTCAGCTCAGTAATCATTTCCGCGATCTCGGCGCTTTCATCCGGTTGCAAGTCACCGGCCCGAAACCCCTTGGCGGTAATCGCTTTGGCGCGGGTGCGGGAGAAGCCGTTGTCGCGCAGCAGGCGCTCGAACGTGCGGGTGTCGTTGATCATGGGACTTTCCTTTAGCATATCATTTTGGGCTTTTTGGCTATCTGATTGCGCTTTCACCGATTGCACCCGCGCCAGTTCGTTGGCGGGGAAGGTCACCATGGATACTTCCATCAGGTCGGCTTTTAAAATTGTGCGGGCGCCGGTTAATTTGTCGCGGGTTGCCTCGCGGGTTACAAAGCCGATCGACAAGCCGTTCAGCGCCCCCATTTTCAGCAAATCATAAGCTTCGCGGCCGCGCCCGCTCATGGACAGGCGGCCTTTCACATACAGCCCGCGTTTGTCTTCGCGCACCACGTCAAAGCGCCCGATAGGGGCCTTTTGGTCATGCTGCCACAACAAAGCTGGCAAGCCAGATTTGAGGCTATCTGCAAACGCGCCGCGTGCGACAATATCACCGTCCCGATCTTGGTTTCCAAACACCGAACCATAGCCTTCAAATGTGCCCCAATCCTCACCGTTTTCAGTGCTGCCCACGCTGCCTGTCGTGTCTGAGGCTTTAATCTCAAGTGGCAAACACAGGGTATCGTTACTGCGCGAAGGGGCTTGCAGGTCGGTCATAAAATTTCCTTTGGTCTTTTGGCATAAAGCCCCCAAGGGGGATGCAGAAATTGAGACATAAAAAACCCGCGAGCGCCGAAGCATTCGCGGGTTTCATAAGTGCGTCTCATCCGGAGGAGGAGAGAGGACGCTAGGGAATATCACTGCCCTAATTTAGGCGGATCCTATTGGGGTAAACCTGTTGGCAATCCCTTAAAATCATACTTGGGGCGCTGCGTAACACCAACTTTGCTAAAGGTATGGCCCCTAACGATATCTTGGGTATTATCACGAGCATTATCACTGGTAATATCACGGGTAATATCAGCCGAATTATCATACGCAGTCTCACGACCAGCCGGAACCGTCTGATGTTTTGCCCCGTACCGTGTCTGCATTTTTGACAAAGCATCAAAAGGCCGCACGCCTGTTAATTTATCTGATAAGTTCAAATCACGCTGCGCTTCTTGTTCGGCAGGGCCATATGGCCGCAAACCACCCGTTCGGCGATTAATCGTCCAAAGTTCAGCTTTGCGCTTTTTAATCAATTCTACGGTGAAATGCAGCATCGGACCCACCGACAGCACCAAAAACAATGGCAGCAAAATCAGAAAATAGAGCGAAAAATATGCCAGCGATATTGTCACCAAACCCATGATCGCCAAAGCAAGGCCGTTCGGACGCTTTGCATCCAGTTTCAACCATGATCCGCAGCCCGCGCAAATCAGCGTAAGCGGGAAAGTCGTCATATAGGTATGGCGGCTTTGGATCGCTTTTGCACAGTTGGGGCAGGCAGGCTCTTTCATTGGTCTTCCCTTTTTGATGTCACGACTCATAATAGCGGAATTTGGTTAAAAAATTCGTAACCAACAAAGGCCTGTGCAGAAAAAGAACCAGCGTTTCCAGCAAAAAAACCAAAGGTTTCTGCCTACACGCCAAAGGTGGGCTATTAGCCGTCTGCCGCGTCAATACCCAGCATCTTGCGCTTCTCGGCGTCGCTTAGGAAACCGGCGCTCCCGATGCGGTTAAATTTGGCTGCGCGTTTGGCTTCTAGGGCGGGGATATTGTCGAGATCAGGGGCAAGCCTCAAGCCGCCGCTACGAGCGCCACAAACAGTACGGTCGCCGTCGGTGCCGCCGGTCTCAAATTTGGGCGCGAGCCAGTTTGTCAGCTCGGCTGCAATATCCTTAGCCATGGGGATAATGGTATCTTCCCACAGGCTTTGCCTTGCTTCTGAATAATTCGAATAGGTCTGTGCATCCGGGATCCCCAGCATTTGCGGCGGCACACCAAAGGCCTGTGCGATTTCGCGCGCATTCATATTTTTGGAAGAGGCCCAATCCATATCCTTAGGCGACAAGCCCATATCCTGCCACTTTAAGCCGCCCTCAAGCAGCAAAGGCCTGCCAGCATTCAAGGCGCCTGTATATTGGTTTTCAACCTGTTCTTTCAGGCCTCTGTACTGCGCCTCGGTCAAGGGATGCTCGGCGTCTTCTTGGTAAAGAACACCCGAAGGCGTGCCGCCATTTTGTATCAGCGCCAAGTTCCAGCGGCTGCTTTCATTATGGGCGTCCACCGCCATCGCGGCAGCCTCTAAGGGGGCCAAGCCGTACCAGTCTGACAAGGGATTAAAGCTTTTCCAGTGCAAAATCGTGTCCACGCCGTAGCGCTGCTTTTTGCCTGCCACTTGCTGCTCATAACCTGCAGGCAAGCCGTCTGCGCCCTCGATCACGCTCATGGTATCAGGGCGCATCAGCCATAATTCCTTGGGCGCGCCGCCTTCAGGGCCTGCCGCAAAGGCATAAGCATTACCCGCAATAAGATGGTAGCCCACCAGATTATAAAGGAAATTCTCACCTTTCAGGCGCGGGTTTGGGCGCGACAAGAGCCGCTCAAGCGCGTGATCCTCCAGCCGGGTTCCGTCCTTGAACACCCGAAACGGAATGCTAGAGAGCGCCTTGGCCACCAAATTAATAGACCGGTAGGCGATCACATTCTGCTGATAGCCTTCGCGTGCCAATTTATCAAACCTGCGCGGGGTTGCCACCGCTTGCCCCGGACCAACACGCGAAAATATCGGCTTGTTCGCGGCTTTATGCTCAGGCAATATTTTGCCGCGCGGCTTGTTCGCCAAGGCTGCTTTTCTACCAGCAAAAAATCGATCAAATATCGCCATCAAAGGCTCCTTATTTTGGG
>WFTS01000080.1 GCA_015485385.1 Kordiimonadales bacterium
GCCAGACCAAACGGAACATAGCGCAGATGCAGAGCCAAAAAGCGGGGCATCCGGCGCGTTAGGGCGCGGGCTTTCTGGCCCAGAAGAAAACGGAGCACCCGCCTTATCAAGCAGCGCTACGCTCGCGCTTTCGAAAAGCGGGGCATCTGGCGCGTTAGGGCGCGGGGTTTCTGGCCCAGAAGAAAATGGAGCGCCCACCTTATCAAACAGTGCGGCGATCGGCTCGGGTGCGGCGGAGGCAGATCATGGGCAGAAAATCGGCATCCCGGCTTTGTCAGGGGCAGGGCAGAAGCCCCTTGCGGTGGATGTTCACAAAGCCCCGACAGAGCATGAAACGCCCACAACAAAGGCGGTTGCCGCAAATAGTTTCGCATCCGAATCGGTAGAGATGGCGCATGTCAGCGCGAACACTAAGACGCTTGGCGGACACAAAGGCCTAATCTATGGGCCGGTTAGGCGTTTTCTGCCGGTTTGTAGCGGCGGTGAACCCACAGAACAGCGGCCAGAATGCGGTCAGTGTGTACGGTTTCACCAGCCAGAATTTCCCTGTCCATATCTATAGTGAAACTGCTCTCATTGGGCGCTGCCTTGCTTTGTTCGTCTAGCGTGGTGGCCTGCCCCGTTAGGTCAGCGGGCAGCATATCAAAGCGCCAGCTGGCAAGCTTTGGGTCGGGATGGTTCGGCAGCGCGACCAGCCAGTTTTCACTGGTAGCTGCCCTTTGAGACTGTGCCGTTTGTTCGGCGCTTTGGTTTGTCCCGTGTTGGTTTGCCCCATATTGGTCTGCGTCAACTTGGTCTGTGCCTTGGTTCGGCTTTTGCGCGCCCTCATGGCTTGGCTTGGCGGGGTTTGCATGATCCGCGCCCTGATAGCTGCCCCCAGCGCCGCTGGCTGCGTGATCAATCCCGCTGGGTGTGGATGTCATAAATTGGCGCAAGGCAAATTTGCTGCGGCCCCCATCTTGCGGCAAGTCGCCTTTGATGTCAGCGCCCTTGCAGCGCACCAAAAACAATGCGCCCGGCACCATGGGGTAAAAATGAATACGCGGATCAGCCGCGATTACAATGTCGCCTGCCTTAATTTCCTGCGCCATACTGTTATCGCCCATGATAAAGCAGTATAAGCCCTCGCTGGTTTTAGCGTCTGGCGGCATGGCAACGTGGGTCAGTTGGTCACTTGCAGCAAGCGGCAACAGTGTTCCGTCGCCCATTAGGCGCCCTTGTATTTTCAGCCGGGTATCGCTGTCTTCAATTTTGGTGAGAGCGCCAGCATCAAGGCTGGCCAATATGGATTTTAAATTCAGCCCCAAAAGTTTGGCCAGAGGGGCCAGTTCATCGGACTGTACCTCGCGCACACCGCGCAGCACATCGGTGACCCTGGAAGCGGTAATGTCTAACGCTTCGGCCATGTCTTTGAGCTTGTACCCTTTTGCCTTGAGGGTCGCTTTTATCCACATTTGATGCGGCATAATCCTAGTATTACGATTTGCGTAAAATTTGCAACAAGTTTTTTATTAAAAACCGCTTGCCTAATATTACGTTTATCGTAAATAATAGGCCTGAAAAGTAAAAGCCCTGTGTTTACCCCTCATTATGCCGGAGACTTGTATGGCTGAATTTCCTGCCCTGCCGTTTTTTACCGATGCTTATTTGGCAGATACCCGCCATTTAACCACCGAGGAACACGGCGCTTATATATTATTGCTGATGTGTGCATGGCGTACACGCGGCTGCGCCTTAAAAGCCGACGACCGAACTTTGGCACGCATCGCAGGCCTAAGCCCGACAAAATGGAAGCGTCTCAAGCCGGTCTTGGCTGAGTTTTTCACCACCTCGGGCGGTGTGTGGCGACAAAAGAAGCTTCAATATGTTTATGAAACTGTTTCGCGAAAGGTGGCGCAAAACCGGCTGAACGGCGCGCGTGGAGGCCGTGTTGCGGCCGCGCGTAAAAAGGCTGGTGCTGTGAGGCAAGATCACTATGACGGGTTTGAACAGCCGGCTTTTAAACCAAACGAT
>WFTS01000081.1 GCA_015485385.1 Kordiimonadales bacterium
CGGCCTTCTCCGGCGTGAGATACGACAGCGGTAATTCCGTAGTAGCATAGCTGCTAACGAGACAAATATTTGAGCTAACCCCGCGCACGCCCTCAGCCCCAGAGAGACTTTCCCAGAAAAATTCTTTATAGTCCGCAATCGACGGCACGACGATTTTCAACAGGAAATCAAAATCACCCATCATGGTGTGGCACTCAAGCACTTGAGGGAAGGCAAACATTTTCTCCGCAAACCCTTCAAGGGATACGGGGTCATGGGCCTCCATTTTAACATGGGCAAAAACTGTGATGCCAAGGCCTATCTTGTCCTGATCCAAAACAGCGACCCGGCCTTTGATGATACCCTCATCCAACAGCCTCTGCATCCGCCGCCCGATCACAGATTTTGATGAGCCAAGCAAATCTGCCAACACTGCCAATGACGGCACACAGTCATGCTGTAAGTGTGCCAGCAAGCGTAAGTCAAGTTCATCCAGCATGTCCATTTCGTCCCATAATTTTGTTAATTAAAACCATATCGTCCCAATATTACCCCCATATGTCAATCATTAGGGACACAAATAACCAAATATGCCGCTATACTCGCCACGCTGCGCACAGGGTGCAGTGTTGTTTTTTTCAATGAGATTGGACTGGCCAGATGGTAATGCAAAGCGGTGATTTTGTGCGCTATACTTTTGTAACAGATAAGTGCGAAGGCGACCTAAGTGACATGCTAAACTGCATGATCCAGAACCAGCTTTTACCTGCTACCGTTGAAACCACCACCAAAGAGCGCGGAGCAATTAAGGTCATTCTTGATGTGCAAGGCGCAACTGATGCTCACATGCATGTAATTGGTGCAGGCATCGACCGCAGGCCCAGCATCCGCTACTTCGGCTATGAACGCCTAAGCCAAGAAATAGTCCGAGCAGATATGGCTAATGCTGCTTAATCTAGGCTGCTAAAACGAGCTGTTAAATAGGCGCGCCTACGGAAAAATAACCACTTACTGTTGGACTAACGGGCACAAAATTCTATTCTCATTTTCAAATCGGGTGTGACAGCCAAAATTTGGGCGTGTGTCTCCCCGCGAATATAAGCCCTTCTGACTTGAACAGTTTAGGAATTCAAACCCATGGCCCTTCCCAAACAGCTGCAAAATTTGCGCATTCCAGTTATTGGATCGCCGTTATTCATCATTTCCAACCCTGATCTGGTGATCGCCCAGTGTAAAGCTGGCATAGTTGGTTCATTCCCGGCGCTGAATGCGCGCCCCGGTCCAGTGCTGGAGGAATGGCTCAAGCGCATCACATCTGAATTGGATGCTTACAACAAAGAAAACCCCGACAATCCGGCCGCGCCTTTTGCCGTCAATCAAATTGTTCATAAATCCAATGACCGACTGATGCACGACGTGGAAATGTGTGTGAAATACAAGGTGCCGATCGTCATCACATCCTTGGGGGCTCGCGCCGAAGTTAACGATGCGATCCATTCTTATGGCGGCATTGTAATGCACGATATTATCAATGGTTTCTTCGCCAAAAAAGCCATCCAGAAAGGTGCGGATGGTTTAATAGCTGTTGCGGCTGGCGCAGGCGGTCACGCAGGCACCTTGTCGCCCTTCGCCCTAGTGCAGGAAATTCGCGAATGGTTTGATGGTCCGGTTGCGCTGTCTGGTTCTATCGCTACAGGTGATGCTGTGCTGGCCGCGCAAGCGATGGGCGCGGATTTAGGCTATATCGGGTCTGCTTTCATTGCGACAACAGAGGCAAACGCCGATGAACGCTATAAAAACTGTATCGTGGAACACGGTGCAGACGATATTGTTTACACCAATTTATTCACAGGTGTGCACGGCAACTATCTGAAACCCTCGATAAAAGCGGCAGGCATGGACCCTGACAACCTGCCCGAAAGCGATCCATCCGCCATGAGCTTTGGCTCTGGCGGCAGCGAGAAATCGAAGGCGTGGAAAGACATCTGGGGCTGCGGTCAAGGCATCGGCGCAGTGAAAAAAGTTTTATCTGCGGCAGACTTTATCGACCAGCTTGCCGCCGAATACACAGCAGCCCGCGCGCGTATCTGTTAAAACCCTGTGTGGTGGGCGGTTTGGCGTTGACTTATAGCGCGATATCCGTATATTCCCGCCATCTGGCAAAGGGAAGCGATTCTATTTGCCTGTTTTGCTTTGAAAAAAGCCTGCGGAAACCGCCCAAAGTGTGACCCTGCGCATAAGCGCACTAAAGGGTAAGGGTCACCCGGTTTGCTGCGGCAAAAAACATAAGAAGGAACATATCTATGTTCGCAGTTATTAAAACCGGCGGTAAACAGTACCGCGTTACTGTTGGCGATGTTGTAAAGGTTGAAAAACTTGACGGCGACGTTGGCAAATCCATCACCATCGAAGACGTATTGATGGTTGGTGACGACAAAGGCGTAAAAGTTGGCGAGCCACTGGTTAAGGGTGCCAATGTAACCTTTGATGTGCTTGAGCAGAAAAAAGACAAAAAAATCACTGTCTTTAAAAAGAAGCGCCGTCATAATTACCGCCGCAAACGGGGTCACCGTCAGGAAATCACTGTATTGCGCGTGACAGATATCGCCAGCGCGGCCAAAAAGAAGGCCCCTGCGAAAAAAGCTGAAACTGAAGCTGACGCTGCGCCTGCCAAAAAAGCGGCTGCCACGAAAGCTCCAGCGAAAAAGGCTCCTGCTAAAAAGGCTCCGGCCAAAAAAGCAGCGGCTAAAAAGAAAACCACAACAGCAGCGGCCTAAGGC
>WFTS01000082.1 GCA_015485385.1 Kordiimonadales bacterium
AAAGCCTGCGTGCATTTACGCGGTGGCATGGGCAGCTTTGGGCCGAAAGTTTGGGCAAAAACGGGCTTGGTACCACGCCTATTCGAGCCGTTGGCCCTGTGGACCAACATAGCCAGATGCAGCTATTTCTTGATGGCCCCAACGACAAGTTTTGCACCATCATAACTGTGCCTAGCTACGGCAAAGGACCGCGCATTAATCCAGCAGAAGCAAGGACTTATGGCTTAGACTATATGGCGGGACGCACCATAGGTGACATGGTAACATGCCAGTCACGCGCCACCCAAGATACGCTTCGAGCACGGGGCAGAATGGTTCGGGATATTACCATTGACGCCCTATCAGAGGCCAATCTCGGCGCGCTATTTGTCTCTTTCATGTTAGAGACGGTTATTACCGCGCATTTGATGGGAGTTGATGCCTTTGATCAGCCTGCCGTAGAAGAAGGCAAGGTCTTAACCCGCACTTATCTGGGCGAATTATCTGGTTAAGCCATTGATAAACAGCAGTATTAATAGCGTACCAGTGTGACAAAAACCGTGACATTCACTGAAAAATCACCAAAATATGCTCAGACTAAAATCCTTATGAAACCCGCAAAGAAAACCCCTGAGAAAAGCATAGAGAAAAAACCATGATTGAGCCGATCAAAAAGATTGTTTTTCCAGTGGCCGGGCTTGGAACGCGGTTTTTACCCGCCACCAAAGCCATCCCCAAAGAGATGCTGCCCGTTCTTGATAAACCCTTGATCCAATATGCTGTCGAAGAAGCGCTTGAAGCTGGAATAGACCAGATCATGCTGGTCACCGGCCGCAACAAACAGGTGATGGAAGACCATTTCGATCATGCGTTCGAACTTGAGAAGATATTGGATGAAAAGGGAAAATCCGAAGCGCTCGCGATTTCTAAATCCATGCTCTTACCCGAAGGCAGCATCCAATATGTTCGCCAAATGCAGCCCAAAGGCCTTGGTCACGCCATCTGGTGCGCGCGGCATTTTGTCAATGGTAGCCCCTTCGCGGTTGCCCTTCCCGACGATTTGATCCTTGGCAAACCCGGTACCCTGAAGCAGATGGTCGAGGCCTATGAAAAGGTCGGCGGCAACATGGTTGCAACCATGGATGTTGCGCGCGAGAAAACCAGCAGCTACGGTGTGATCACACCCGGAAAACGCAGCGGAAAACTGATTGAAATCAAAGGCTTGGTTGAAAAGCCCGCCCCTGAGACAGCGCCGTCTACTGAGGCTGTTGTTGGCAGATATATCTTGCAGAGCGAGGTGATGGAGCATCTTTCAGCCAAACAAATCGGAGCCGGCGGGGAAATCCAACTCACCGATGCGATGGCCAAATTAATCGGAAGCCAGCCGTTTCATGCCCTAAATTTTGACGGTGAACGTTTTGATTGCGGCAGCAAAGTCGGCTGGTTGATGGCCAATATTTCCATGGCCGCCCAAGACCCAAGCACCAAAAGCCGGATTAAAGAGTTAACCCAAAACTGGTAGGCAAGCCCTAAATTTCTTGGCCGAAAACCAAAGTTTATCCGCTGGCAATCTGGGGTTTGCCTATAATCTGGATGTTTTTACCAACAGTCTGAGTTCTTGATTGATACCCTAAAAGGGGATCAACCAGCAGTTCACCCGGTTTACGTCTCGTTTTCGCGGTTGAAATCGTCTTCAAAGCGCACGATATCGTCTTCCCCCAAATAGCTGCCCGACTGCACCTCGATTAATCGCAGCGCAATTTTTCCCGGGTTTTCCAGCCGGTGTACCGCGCCGAGCGGCAGATAAATGCTCTCGTTTTCGCTCAAAAGCTTGGTCTCGGTGTCACGCGTTACAACAGCAGACCCTTCCACAATCACCCAGTGCTCGGCCCGGTGGTGATGTTTTTGTAGGCTCAGGCGTTTGCCGGGATAAACCTCAATTTCCTTCACTTGATAGCGGTCCCCGATCGCCAGTGTGCGGTAATTCCCCCACGGGCGGTAAACGGTAGAATGAAAGTCTGCCTCCGCGCGGCCTTCTGCTTTCAGACGGTCAACGATCTTTTTAACGTCTTGATCTTGATCCTTGTTAGCCACCAACACCGCATCATCGGTCGCAACAATGATCAAATCCTCAACGCCCACGGTGCTGATCAAACGGCCGTCACCGTGGACAAAACAGTTTTTCGTATCCACCGACATTACATCGCCAACCATTACGTTGCCGGAACCATCAGCCTTTTGAACATCCGCAAGCGCCGAAAAGCTACCCACATCCGACCAGCCAAATTCAGACGGCAATACCGCGGCTTTACTGGTTTTTTCCATGATAGCATAATCAATACTATCGGCAGGAACTGCCCCAAAATCTGCCTCGGTCATGCGCAGAAAATTCAGGTCAGGAGCAGCAGACGCCAATGCTTTCTTGCAGGCCGTCAACATAGCAGATTGGTGGGTTTCAAACTCGGCGAGGATCGTGCTGGCCGCAAACATAAACATACCGCTGTTCCAGTGATAGCCACCGTCCTTGAGATAACCGGCAGCCGTTGCCTCGTCAGGTTTTTCCTTAAAAGCTTTGACCCTTTTCGCGCCCTTAGCCCCTGATATTTCTGCGCCTTCCAAGATATACCCATAGCCTGTCTCTGGCCGTGTTGGCGCCATACCAAAACACACCAGATAGTCCTGCTTGGCAGCACACGCTGCATCGCTAACCGCCTTGTGAAAGCCCGGCGTATCAAGGATTACATGATCTGATGGTAAAAACAGCAGCAAAGCATCCGGGTCAATCTCTGCCGCGCGCAAGGCAGCAATAGCCACTGCCGGGGCCGTATTGCGGCCAACGGGCTCTAGGATTACAGCGGCCAAATCAATAGCAGCTTTTGCGGCTTGCTCGTTCACCATAAACCGGTGGTGTTCGTTGGCAACCACAAGCGGCGCACCAAAACCGTACGCAGGCCCAACCCGCTCTAGCGTTTGCGTAAACAAGCTTTTACTGCCAAGCATCGGCAAAAACTGTTTTGGATATTTCGAGCGTGACATCGGCCACAGGCGCGAACCCGACCCGCCAGACAGGATCACCGGATAGATAGTTTTTTTCATAATAGGCCCCGAAATATCATAAACTTCATAGAGTTAATAAGCTGTAACTATTGCGCACACTGAGCGCATGGTCAACCAAATCGGCTTGTAATCTTTTGAATTTCCTCTGCTGACAACCAGCTTAAACCCACCGGGCTAGAGCTGGCTATCAGAAGGTCGCTATCCGCAGCAAAGCCGCCCATCTTCGCTGCGATGCTTGCCGAGAGGCGTAATTCAGGCTGCCGCAGCGCACATTGTGACAGCTTGATCATGCCAGCGCCTTGCGCGCGCACAGAGCGCACCAACAGCCGTGCTTCATGGCGCAACCATTTCAACAAGGGCATCCCGTCAATCAACGGGCCGCTTAGAGGGGCGCTATAAACAAAGCAACAGCCTTGATTGGCTGAATTTATAACGCTAGCGGCGCTCTCTGATCCGAGGTCAAGCCCCGCGCACAAAAGCCCTTGTGCATCTTCCAGAACAGCTAAATCCTGCCTGTGCCTGTCCAGCTGCCACAAGTAGATCAACCGTGCAAGCAGCGTGCGCCCAGCCTGCCGGTCAGCACACGCGCGCGCAGTATCCAGTGCTGTTTCTAGGCGCGCACGGTCACGACACCGAGACAGGCTCACGGCATCCATGGGGGCTTCTAACATTTTACTAAGGGCTATTTTGGCCGCCACCGCCACCGTTCGCCCAGAAACAGTGCGCGCCAGCGAAACCAGAGCAAAAACAGCGCCCTCTGGCCGGTTGAGCCATAGCCGCTGCGCCCCCATACCAGCAGTGGTATCCGTAGTGGTATCAGCAAAAAATTCCTGCTCGGCCATGTCGGCGGGTATGTCTATCTCGCGCCCCAATAGGGTGAAAAACCGCACACGAGCAAGAAGCGCGCCGCGCAAGCTTTCCGCCGCGTCGGTGGTAATCTCCATGTCTAAACCGTTATTTTGTTTAGCGCCCAGATTTTGTTTAGCGCCCAGAAAAAATAACCGCCGAACCGGACGCCGTGTCAGCAATATCATCTGCGGGCGAAACAGCCCAAACAGCCCCAAGCTTGAGAGGCGAAAATCACGGCGCGTTAGCGCACGGTATCCAGAAAGCGAGGTCAAAGGCGATCCACCAACGATGTGAAAAACCGTGTCGACAACTTGGCTGGGGCCATTTCAAGCGCCCACTTTTCAAGCTTTTGCCTGCCATGAGCCTGCCCCGAGGCCTTAAGCGCAGCAACACATGCGCCTATGATTGTCTCGGGCTTTTCAGCGTCAAAAGTAAACAGGCAGCTATCCGCGCCTTCAATACAGCCTGCCATTCTTGTGGCAATCACGGTCGGGCAGCCAAAGGTTAGGGCCGTAGCCGCAACACCTGAGTTCAAGCCAGACAGGTGCGCACAAACAGCAACATCGGCCGCACGAAAATAGGTTTGCACAGTGTGGTCGCCAATATGGCCCTCATGCAACTGCACATCTATGCGCCCTGCCGTTAAAGCATATAGGTCTTCCATAAAAGACCGGTCCGCTTTGCTGCCAGCAATGATAAACTTTGCCTGACCGTCCATCTGTTTTTGTAAAGCATCAAGCTGTGCTAAAAAGGAGCGAACCCCTTTATACGCTCCAAGCGCACCAAACAGTAGGAACAGCTTGTCATTGGGCTGTAGTCCAAGTGTAAGCCGGGCTTGGGCAGCACTGACATAATCAGCGTAAACCCCGTGGTATGACGGATGCGGCACATGAAACAGTTTTGTCGTGTCAAGTGCATAGTGCGGCGCACACAGCGCGGCTGTGTCGGGGTTCATGATATGAATATGGTCAACAAGTGCCGCAAAATCCGCCCTAAGCCGAAGTTCTTCCTGCGGGAATTTGCTTTGGTGCGCGGTCACATTATGAAGGGTCCAAACCAACGCGCGACCTAAGTCTTTTTGTCTCGCTCCCTCCGCTAGAAACTGGTCAACCGCTTTATTTGCCGACTGAGCATCCACGCACTTATCAAATATACGGTGTATCCAGTGAAAATGTACCAGCACCGAAAGGCCTGCAGGGATCGTGCTTAACTGACTGGTATCACCGAAAAAGACCGGAGCAAAACCATGCTCTAACGCTGATGCATAAAGCATAGACAAATAGGGGTTGCGCTTGGTGTGCGAATATACAGCCAACAGCCGGGCATCCTCCAAAGCATACCCGCGCGCATACAAAGCCTCGGCCGCATCTAGGCATTTTTCTGCGAAGCTCCGAGCCGGCACCAAATGACGCACCTCGTCTGTCTCTATTTGTTTCATGCTAAACGAAGCACTCCCCCGCTTTATGAAAAGCCAGCTGAAAAGCCTGCCGGAAACGCGCACATATGTTAGCCACACGCCAAATCGGCCTTTCAATTAAGATACTCTTTTAATATAAAGGCTTGAGTTTTGAAACCAGTCTTATTTAGGTCTTTTCATGGAAGCTATCGAGCAAGCCTTGCCGGGTGTTTTTCTATTCTCGCCAACACGTCACGGGGATGCGCGCGGATTTTTTTCTGAGACCTTCAATGCGCGGGTCTTTGCCGAACATGTGCCGGGGGTAAAGTTCGTACAAGACAATCATTCTTTGTCGCGCGATGTTGGCGTAATACGGGGCTTACATTTTCAAACCCCTCCGCACGCACAAGGCAAGCTAGTGAGAGTGCCGCATGGCCGCGTTTTAGATGTGGTGGTTGACCTGCGCGTGGGATCGCCAACATATGCCAAACACATCAGTGTTGAGCTTTCCGCCGATAACTGGCAACAGCTTTGGGTGCCCCCCGGAATGGCGCACGGCTTTTGCACGCTCGAACCCAAGAGCGAATTTTGCTATAAAGTGACCGACTATTACGCGCCTGACTGCGACGCTGGCATTGCCTTTGATGATCCCGATTTGGGCATTGACTGGAAGATTGATCTTACAACCGCCACACTTTCTGACAAAGACCGTCAATTGCCCCGGCTCAGGGATTTTGTCTCACCGTTTCGCTTTGAAGGCGCATAAAGGATTACGCACATGAAAATTATTGTCACAGGCGGCGCGGGCTTTATCGGCTCGGCAGTATGTCGTTATCTGGTCAAAGACCTCGGCCATAGTGCGATCAACGTGGACAAATTGACCTATGCTGGCAATCTTTCCAACCTGAAAGAAATTGAAGACAGTCCCAACTACCACTTTGAAAAAGTGGACATTTGCGACCACGCCGCTCTGGACCGTGTGTTTGAAACATACCAGCCCGACGCTGTTATGCATTTGGCAGCAGAAAGCCATGTAGACCGGTCAATCACCGGTGCAAGTGACTTTATCCAAACCAACATTCTTGGTACATTTCATCTCCTTGAGGCCGCACGGGCTTATTGGCTTGGCCTAGATGCAGGCGCAAAAGATGGCTTCCGGTTTCTCAATGTTTCTACCGATGAAGTATACGGCAGCCTTGGCGCTGACGGACTGTTTGAAGAAACCACGCCCTATGATCCGTCCTCGCCCTATTCGGCTTCGAAAGCCTCAGCAGACCATCTGGCCAATGCATGGTTTGAAACCTACCAGTTTCCAGTTGTGGTCTCGAACTGCTCCAACAATTATGGGCCGTATCATCTGCCAGAAAAGTTGATTCCCTTAGTGATCCTCAATGCGCTTGAGGGCAAACCTTTGCCGATTTACGGTGATGGCTCGAATGTGCGCGACTGGCTTTATGTGGATGACCACGCCAAAGCGCTTTTCACCATTCTCACCGAAGGCCGGTTGGGGCAAAAATATAATGTGGGCGGCAGAAACGAACGCACCAATTTGCAAGTGGTAAAACGAATCTGCGGCGTATTGGATACGCTGCGGCCTAAAGATACACCATATGAGGACCAGATCACCTATGTCACCGACAGGCCCGGCCATGATGCGCGCTACGCCATAGATGCCAGCAAGCTGGAAACTGAACTTGGCTGGAAGGCTGACAATACTTTCGAAACCGGCATTGAAAAAACGATCCAGTGGTATCTGGACAATGAATGGTGGTGGGGCCCCCTTAGAGGTCACGCAGCAGAGCGCAAGGGCGTTTTGAAGGGTAAATGATGACAGGTGCAGGCATTTTTGTGGCAGGGTCAAAGGGCCAAGTGGCGCTTTCTTTAAAGGAAAAAGCCGCCGCAAAAGGGCTGGATCTATCCACACACGGGCGCCCAGATTTTGACCTTTCAGATACGGCTAAAATGCGTGCAGCCCTTATGGCCTATCAGTCGAGCGCCATCATCAATGCTGCCGCCTATACCGCCGTTGATGCTGCCGAAGACGATGAAGCCACCGCAACCAAGATAAATGCCGACGGCGCCGGGGCGCTTGCAGCTATAGCCGCTGATTTGGATGTGCCGTTTCTCCATATTTCTACCGATTATGTTTTTGCAGGCGACAAAGACGGGGCCTACTTCGAAGATGATCCTGTTGGGCCAACCGGCGCATATGGGCGCAGCAAACTGGCGGGTGAGCGTGCCGTTATGGCTGCAAATTCAAACGCAATGATCTTCCGCACAGCTTGGGTTTACAGCCCATACGGCAAGAATTTTTGCAAAACCATGCTCGCGCTGGCGAAAACCCGCGACAGTCTTGGTGTGGTTGGGGACCAGTGGGGCAATCCCACTTACGCACCCGACATTGCCGAGGCTTTGCTTTCGGTTATTGCCAAAATCACAGACTCTGGCTGGAAAAAAGATTATGCCGGGATATATCATCTGACAGGCACGGGCGATATTAATTGGCACGGCTTTGCCACTGAAATTTTCAAAGCGTCCGAAGCTTTTGGCTGCACGGTGCCGACTGTAAACGCCATCACCACCGCAGAGTTCCCGACCCCCGCAAAGCGCCCCGCCAATTCACGTCTAAACTGCGATAAAGTGGCCGACAAGTTCGGCGTACGTCTGGAAAAATGGCAAATAAGCACGGCTGCGTGCGTGAAACGGCTTTTAGAAGACGGTGCTCTGGGCTAGGGTCCAAACAAGCAGTATAGTTGATTAATAAGATTTCCGGGGGAAAGCGAATGAAGGGTATTATTCTGGCAGGCGGGCTAGGCACGCGGCTATATCCGATCACCAAATCTATCAGCAAACAATTATTGCCGATTTACGATAAGCCGATGATCTATTATCCGCTAACCACCTTGATGCTGGCTGGTATCAAGGAAATTTTGATCATCAGCTCACCAGAGCATTTGCCTCTATACCGGGACTTGCTTGGGGACGGATCGGATTGGGGCATCATGCTTTCTTATGCCGAACAACCCGATCCTGGTGGTCTGGCACAGGCATTTTTAATCGGGGAAGATTTTATCGGCGGCGATAAATGCGCTTTGGCGCTGGGCGATAATATATTTTATGCCGCTGGTTTTACGCAGTATTTGCAAGAAGCTGGCGCAGTTGAAAAAGGCGCGTATGTGTTTGCCTATCCTGTTGGTAATCCGCAAGAGTTCGGTGTTGTTGAGATGGGCCCCGGTGGTCGCGCTGTCTCGATCGAAGAAAAACCAGCCAACCCCAAAAGTAATTTGGCGGTTACAGGCTTGTATTTCTATGACAGCGACGTGGTTGAAATCGCCAAATCGATCAAACCTTCTGCGCGCGGTGAATTGGAAATAACCAGTATCAACGATGAATATCTAAAGCGCGGTACTTTGAATGTGATCAAATTAGCGCGCGGCACAGCGTGGCTGGATACAGGGACAGTTGATAGCCTGCTGCAAGCCAGCCATTTTGTGCAAACCATCGAAGCGCGCCAAAGCCTTAAAATCGCCTGCCCCGAAGAAGTCGCATGGCGCTCTGGCTTCATTGATGACAAAAAACTAGCTGATGTTGCCGCTGGCTATAAAAACAGTTACGGCGAATATTTAACCAATATCCTTAAATACGGCGCAGACGGCAGCTATTAGGCATTCAAGGCAGATACGAAGGCATCCATGTTCCTACGTCGGAAAAAACATACTCCCCTCTGCACAAAAGAAGACGCACGTTTCTTTTTGCTCTTGTGCTTTGGTCGGGATGCTTTGCACGACAGCGAGATCGCGCGGCGCGAAGGAGGCAAACCCTTCGCTGTCCTTAAAACCCTGCTAAAATCAAGTGAGTTTCTGCGCGGTGTCCTAGAGCCGCTTATGATGGGCAAGGCCTTAGCCCACAGGCCTTACAGCAAAGCTCAGCAGGCTGTTTTGCGCTCGGGGGCAAAACGACATCTGGACATAGCGCTGAAAACCGCTGAAAACCACCGTGCTGTGCTACGGCAAATGATCGAAAGCCCCCGATTTCTGGAGGCTTTAGACGCCAGCGATAACGGCTATAGCGCCCACTGGTTTGCCAGCACGATAGAGGCTTCATCCGCCACAGCTGCGCCAAACATAGTTGGGAATATCACCGAACTATCCTCAAGCCGGTGCCGGGGATATGCGTACGATACAGACCGGGCGGGCGAAAGCTTGCAGCTTGAATTTTATATCAATGGTGTCTTTGTCGGCACACAAAACACCTATGTAAACCCCAGTGCAAATACCGCAAACACACAGGCTGACATCACAGGCACTGGTTCAGGCGCAAGTTCAGGCGCAAGTTCAGGCGCAGGTTCAGATACTGGTTCAGACGTTAGTTCAGGGCTTAGCAGCCAGGCCGAAGGCGGCTTTTGTCACACGTTCAGTGTGCCAAGCCATTTGGCGGGGCTTCATTTGCTTGTCCTGTCTGTCTATGAAAGCACCACAGGCGCGCCTATTTGCCCGCCGCGTGAATTTGCCAATATGGGCAGCCGAAGCGAACCACTTCTGATCAAATTGATCGCGCGCTTAGAGGCCCTGCAGGAAACCGCGCCAGATGATTTAGCCGCTGCGATCGACGATATTACCAAGGCCCTGCCCGCGCTAAATGCCTTTGCTGCGATGCCTGTGGAAAATTACCCCCAATTTAAGCAGCTTTATGCGTCTGTCGCCCCCCTTGTAACGGATACCGCCACCACCGTTTCTGTGGGAAGCTTTGAAACAATCAATGAAGGGGCAGACCTGCTGATTTTTGTCGAAAACGGGGATAGACTGGCCCCTGATGCAGAAAACTGGATCAAGGCCTGTGCTACGGAAAACCCAGAAGCCAGCCTGTTTTTCAGTGATTTTGACAGCATAGACACCACCACCGGCGCTGAGGCCAAACCAATATTGCGCACCGCCCTAGATGCTGAATTAATGCTACAGCAACCCCTTGATGCGACCGCCTTCGCCGTCAGGGGCGCTGCACTGGCCGAGCTAGGCGGATTGCAGGCGCTAGAGCCAAACGCACGCGCCTATGATTTATGGCTTCGGCTTTACCATGAAAAAGGCGCTTCGGGTTTTTGCCATATCCCCCATGTTTTGTGGCAGTGCCAAAACCCGTCGTCCCACCACAGTGACATGACGCCGTACCTCAGGGCAGCAAGCGCCTACCTAGAGCGCACAGCTCCCGGCGCGGCAGCAATTTGTCACGGTGATAAATACGGTGGCTCTTTGTCTTCTTGCTTGGAAATCCAGTGGCCCATTGACCCAAAATTGCCGAAGCTGGCTATCATCATCCCGATGAAAGAGGGCCTTTCGCTAACTCAGGACTGTCTCGACAGCTTGCGCCGCACGCTTGCACATCCCGACCATAGCGAAATTATCATTGTCGATAACGGCAGCAAAAGCTCTGAGACAAAAGATTGGCTAAAATGGGTTGACCATATGGACGGCATTCAGGTGCTACTGCATGACGCGCCTTTTAATTGGGCCTTGATGAACAATATAGCCGTGCAACAAACCGATGCCGAATATCTGCTGTTTTTAAACAATGATACCACTGCGCTTGATCATGGCTGGGACCATATTTTACGCGGCTATCTGAACCGCACACACGTGGGGGCTGTGGGCGCGCGGCTGTTGTTTCCAAACGGAACGGTCCAGTTCGGAGGCTATATCACCAACCCAGAGTATATCGTCTTGAAAGAGGCATATTGTGAAAGCCCTTCCTTAGGCGGTTATCATCACCGCAGTCAGCTTGCACACCAAACCTCAGCGCTCATCGGGGCCTTTTTAGCCTGCCGGCGCAGCACGTTTGAAGACGTAGGCGGCTTTGATGCAACCCGGCTTCCTGTCGCGTTTAATGATATTGATTTTTGCCTGTCGCTGGAAGAAAAAGGCTATGAAACCCTCTATGTGCCGGCCATTACACTGTATCATCACGAATCCTTTAGCCGGGGCTATGATGCTGAGGACGCGCAAAAACAAGCGCGTGTCACAGCGGAACAAGCGATCATGCGAGAGAAATGGGGCGCACGCCTTGCAGCGGATCCGTGGTATCCTGCCGCCTTCCACCAAAGCGAGCCAACACATTCCTTGCTTGCCGCTCCGACAAAAGCCGCTATAAAACACCAGCCTTAACCATAACTTGAGACACGCTATTTCCATGAGTAAACCCTACACATTCGCCAAAGTGATACCGGCATGAAAAAACTGGCAAAAACCCTTTTGCCCAGTAGGGGCTCTATGAAAACCAGCCGAATCTCTTTGAAAAAAAGCCGTGATTTGCTTTTATCAACAAGTTTGTTTGACGAACATTGGTACCGCAAAACATACCGCGACGTTTTAGCCAGCCCTTTGGATCCGATTGAATATTATCTCCAACACGGCGAAGCGGCGGGTCACTGGCCCAACCCTTATTTTAATGCAGGCTGGTACAAAAAAACCTATGCAGCCGCCCGGCGCAGCAAACTTCCTGCTGTTTTGCATTATGCCCTTGAAGGCTGGCAGAAAAACCGCGATCCATCCCATAAATTTTGCACCGAGATTTACCGTGCGCAATATCCGGATGTTGATGCCTTAAATATCAGCCCCTTACAGCATTTTCTGCAAATTGGCCGCTATGAAGGAAATCTAGCCTTTGCCTGTCGGCTACGGTCGATCAAAGACGGCAAAGCCCTTATTGCAGACATGCTGTTGATCCAAGAAAGCGGCCTGTTTGACCGCGACTGGTACGAACAATATTACGATGATCTGCTTGGCAAGGATATAGATCCGCTTTTTCATTTTGTCAGCGAAGGGGCGGCACAGAACCGTAAGGCCAACCCAATTTTTGAACCACAATGGTACAAAGAGCGCTACGGCCACATGCTTGGGGATAAAAACCCGCTGTGCCATTTCATCCTTGAGGGCGAAAAAAAGCTTTATGACCCTGCCCCGGATTTTAGCACCAAAGCCTATTATGCACGCCACAGCGATCTGGACAAAAAAACCGGTAGCGCCCTGAGCCATTATCTCGCCAACGGGTTTCACCACGGCGAAAAAAAACCGTCAGCCTTAGAAAGCGCAAAGCCGCAAAAGCAGTATTTGAAATCCGCGAAATTACCGCTGGACGGTGGCCTGCGGGCGATGATCGATTATGACCGTACAGCCCTTGCCCCCACATCAAAGCTGTTCAATAGCAAGCGTTTGAATATCCACTGGGTTATCCCGGATTTTGCCGCAGGCGGCGGCGGTCATATGACCATTTTCCGCATGGTTAGCTTTTTTGAACGCTTCGGGCACAAGCAAACCATCTGGATTAACAATCCAACGATGCATAAAACAGCCAGCGATGCCGCTGATGATATTTTAAAGCATTTCCAGCAGTTTACCGGACAAGTAAACTTTCTCGATGCACGCTTTGCAAAAGCCGAAGGCGACGCGATTATCGCCACCGACTGCTGGACCGCATGGCCGGTTCTGTCGGCGGCTAATTTCAAGCGCCGCTTTTATTTTGTGCAGGATTTCGAGCCGAGCTTTCACCCTATGGGCTCGGCTTATCTGGCGGCGGAACAAACCTATCATGAGGATTTTGACTGTATCTGCGCTAGCCCGTGGTTATCCCAACTCATGGCCGAGAAATATGGTCGCTGGGCGCGCCCTTTCTGGCTTGCCGCCGATACTGACCTATACCACCCCCCAAAAAACAAGCGGGAAAACAAACACCTCCGCATCGCCTTTTACGCCCGACATTTCACCGCCCGGCGCGCCGTAGAATTGGGCCTGCTGGCGCTGGAAACTCTAGCAAATCGGGGCATTGAGTTTGAGGTGGATTTTTTCGGGGCTCCGGTAGAGTTTAAAAGCGCGCCCTTTAAATTTAAAGATCACGGCGTTGCCTCACCTGAACAGTTGGCCAGCCTGTTTCAGCAAGCCGACATTGGTGTGGTCTTTTCGGCCACCAATTATTCCCTCGTGCCACAAGAAATGATGGCGTGCGGGCTTCCGATTGTGGAACTGAAGGGCGAAAGCACCGAATGTATTTTCCCCGACGGTACCGTTAGCCTTGCCGAGCCGCACCCGGCGTCCATTGCCGATGCTTTGGCCAAACTTATTTCAAACCCGGACGACCGACAGAAACAAGCCAAAGCCGCCCTAAGCTGGGTGAAAGGCTTTAGCTGGAAAGCGTCGGCAAAATTGGTTGAGGACGCTCTGATTGACCGTCTTAGGGAAATCGGAGAAGACACAGCCGACACAAGCCCAAAAGAAAAGCCGTCCAGCCCCCATGCATCGGTTGTTATCCCGACCTATAATGCCGGGCCAATTTTAGACCGGGTTCTAAAAGCTGTCACCAAGCAAAACACACCTTGGCCCTATGAAATATTGGTCATTGATAGTGGTTCAACCGACGAAACGCTGGCAACAATTGCCAAATACCCGGATGTAAGGCTGCACCGGATTGATAAAAAAGACTTTAACCACGGCGATACTCGTAACTTGGGTGTTGCGTTAACACAGGGTGATTTCATCGCCTTTTTAACCCATGATGCCTTGCCCGCCAATGAAAATTGGCTGGCAAATCTGGTTTCCAGCATTGAGAAAGACCCAAAGATAGCGGGGGCCTTTGGCAAGCATTTGGCCTATCCTGAGGCATCCACTTTTACCAAACGAGACCTAAACGCCCATTTTGAGATGCTCAATGGTCAACCGCTGGTTCTCAATAAAGAGACCAACAAGGCCCGCTTTGACAATAACGACCAAGGCTGGCGGCAACTTCTGCATTTTTACAGCGATAACAACAGTTGTATGCGGCGCTCGGTTTGGAAGAAAATCCCCTATCGAGCGATTAAATTTGGGGAAGATCAAGTATGGGCTGATGATATTATCAAAGCTGGCTATAGCAAAATATATGCAGTGCGGGCTGTGGTGTATCATTCCCATGATTTTAACCCCACGGAAACCTATGATCGCAGCCTAACAGAAGCTGCATTTTTCAAGCATTTCTTTCAGTATCGATTGATCAAGAACGAACTAGAGCTGGCAAAAACACTTGCAGATTTGAACCGTTATGATGAAACTTGGGCCAAAGAAAATGGCTTGTCAGACGCAGAAATATCAGAGCGCTGGCAGCAAAACGAAGCGCGGCTTAGGGGCTATTTGGACGGTGCAAATGCAGACACCAGCGA
>WFTS01000083.1 GCA_015485385.1 Kordiimonadales bacterium
AGATAGGGGGTATCAGCCAAGGCGATAATGCGCAAATAAACCTACTGTGATCAGCGCATTTTCAAAGCGCTAATTGCCAAACATTTTGCCGGGTAACCATGTGACAAGTTCGGGGAAAGTTGCGATCAGCCCAAGAGCAATGATTTGGATCAGGACAAAGGGTAGCACACCTTTGTAGATCGCACTGGTTGGCACGCTGTCAGGTGCTACACCGCGCAAGTAAAAAAGAGCAAAGCCGAACGGAGGCGTTAAAAAGCTGGTCTGTAAATTCATAGCCATCAAAACGCCGAGCCATATAGGGCCGTATGTGCCGTCCATTGCCAATAATGCGGGGGCGACAACAGGCACCACAACAAAGGTAATCTCGATAAAATCTAGGAAGAACCCAAGCACAAACATCAAAAGCATCACCAAGAGAATAGCAGTGAACTGGCCGCCCGGCAGCCCGTGCAACATGTTTTCAATGATCACATCACCGCCAAGCCCTCTGAACACAAGGCTGAATAAGGCGGCGCCAATTAAGATAGCGTAGATCATGCTGGATATACGCACAGTTGACCGCATGGCCTCACCAAGCACGCCGCTTGTATGGGTTTTCCACAGCGCCCGCGCTAAACCAACCGTAAATAGGGTGGTCAAGCTTATGGCTAGCCAAAAGAATATCCGGTCCGAGCTCGGCACGTCGGATCGACCCATTCGGAGATCAGCCGTATCAGCGATAAAGAGTAATAGCCCAAGCGCCACAAGTGTTAGAAGGGCCACATTACGGGATGTGCGCCCCATGCGTGCTGCTCCGAGTAATATTGCTCCGATCGCCCCTACAGAGGCCGCCTCAGTCGGGGTCGCCACGCCGGTTAGGATTGATCCCAAAACAGCAACAATCAGCAATAAGGGCGGGAAGAGAGCAAGGAGTAACTTTGTATAGAAGGTACGGTCCAGTGCTTGACCATCTTCGCGCGGGATCGCAGGGCACGCTGTTGGTCTCATAATAGCAGTGATGATCTGATATAGGATATAAAGCCCAACAAGTGATAGTCCGGGGATTAGGGCTCCCGCGAAAAGTTCGCCGGCGCTCATGGGGGTGGGCGAGAATATGCCCTTACTGATTTGAGCTTGCTGCCATGCAGATGACATGACGTCTGCCAGTAATATTAAAACGATCGACGGGGGGATGATCTGCCCTAGCGTGCCAGCAGCCGCTATTGTTCCCGTTGCAAACGATGGATCATAGCCCCGCCGCAACATAGTGGGCAGTGACAATAATCCCATGGTAACGACGGTCGCACCGACGATGCCTGTAGACGCTGCTAGTAATGCGCCCACAATTGTTACAGAAATGCCCAACCCACCGTTCAACGTGCCAAACAGCCGCCCCATATTTTCAAGCAGTTCCTCGGCGACGTTGGATTTTTCTAACATTACGCCCATTGCCACAAACAAGGGAACTGCAAACAACAGCTCATTTCTAATCACATTGCCAAACAGCCTGTTGGGCAATAGCTCAAGGAAAGTTTGGTCTAGGGTGCCGGTGCTCATTCCGATTAAACCAAACAAGAGGCCCGTCCCTCCAAGCGTAAAGGCAACCGGATAACCAGATAATAAAAAGCCAACCAGCACCAAAAACATACTGAGTGTAAGAATAAGCGACATATCCAACGGCTTAACCCTTTCGCATAGCGATAAACGACCGGATCAGAGCCGAGATTGCGTGTAAGGACAAACTAAGGGCAAACAATAAGAGGGTGGACTTTAGGATATAGATAAAAGGCAAGCCACCAGCCTCAACGCTTTTCTCCATTATCATCCAACTGCTGAGAACATAGGGCAGGCTCGTGACCCAAAAAAGGGTAAGGAATGGCACTAAAAGAAAGAGAGTACCGAAGAAATCTACACGGGCTTTTCCTCGGGCGGTAAATTTACTGTAAAATATATCAACCCGTACATGTTCGCTGCGTACAGCGGTATAACCTGCGCCGCCAAGAAACATCAGAGCATTGATATAATGAAGACTTTCTTGAAGCTGTATATTCCCCGATGCAAACACATAAACCGCTAAAACAACGGTGAATTGTACCAGAACAAGCAACAGCGGCAGCACACCAAGAAAACGGCCACTTGTTTCAAGAAAATTCTCTAATTTTTTGGCGAATGACTGCAACACAGGTGATTAGGCCTCAGCAAGTGAACGGGCGTGCATAAAGGCCTGTTCAGAAATGGCCCCCCACCGAATGCTGCCTTTGCGGGCTTCCATAAAGCTTTGGTAAATACGTTTGCTAAGGTCGTCTGCTTTACCGGCTTCGGCGACAACTTCAGCAGAAATGCTGGCCAGCCTAGCCAATATTTCATCGCTAAATTCTAGCAGTTCAACCCCGTGTTCATTGACAAGTGTATCCAGTGCGCGCGCATTATTGGCGTTAAACTCTGAATACATATATTCATTTTCGGCCATAGAGGCATTTTCAAAAATACTGCGCTCTTTAGCGCTGAAATCCTGCCATAGGTCTAAATTCGTGCCAAAGCTGAGCGTTGTGCCGGGTTCATGGATACCGGGATAATAATATTTTTTCACAATGGTATGGAACCCAAATGCCAGATCATTCCACGGCCCAATCCATTCGGTCGCATCTATGTTGCCTTGGCTTAGGGCCTGAAACAGTTCGCCCCCTTGTTTTGTCACAGGGGTTGCCCCGATGCGGCGCATAACCTCTCCGCCGAGCCCGGGCATCCGAATGCGCAAGCCTTGAAAGTCCTCAACGCTATTGATGTTTTTTTGATACCAACCGCCCATTTGGGTGCCTGTGTTTCCGCCAGGGAAGGGCTTGATATTAAACTTGGCCGAAAGTTCATCCCACAAGGCTTGTCCACCGCCAAACCGTATCCACGCATTCATTTCATTAGCTGTCATCCCCATAGGAACGGCGGCAAAAAAGTTGAAAGCAGAGGATTTGCCTTGCCAGTAATATTCTGCCGCATGGTACATGTCAGCCTTGCCGCTGCTCACTGCGTCAAAACATTCAAGCCCACCAACCAGTTCACCAGCCGCATAGACCTTAACTTTGATTTGATTATCAGAGAGCGTTTCGATGCGTTTAGCTAGGCGTTCGGCCCCTGTGCCCATGCCCGGAAAGTTTTTTGGCCAGCTGGTTACCATTTTCAGTTGGCGCTTTTTACCTAAAAGTGCAGGGGCGCCCTTGGGGGAGGTGCCCGTGTCGCATGCTGCAACAAGAGCTGCTGCACTGGCAATTCCAGCCCCGCGCAATATATTGCGGCGGTTCACATTCGTTTTGCCTGTACTGGTGCTGGCACTTTTTGTCGCTTTATTTGTCACTGGTAACTCCCCTTACGTCACGAGAAAGTGCGGCCTCTATCAGGGCTGCACTTTATAGCGGCACAGTATAGGCAGCAAAAGAATAGGGGCAAGTGTCATGCTGTTATTTCGCGCTATCGTGACCATCTCTATCGTGCCAGCCATTCGGGCCTAGCTTTTCAAGTGGTTTGAAGCGACCTTTATAACTCATTTTCCGGCTATCTTGGACCCAATAGCCTAAATAGACATACGCCTGATTCGCCCGTTGCGCCCTCGTGATATGATCTAAAATAATATATGTGCCGAGGCTGCGGTCGTTAAATTTGGTATCAAAACAGCTATAGACCATGGACAGGCCATCGCTAAGTTGATCCGTGAGCGCCAGCGCCATGAGCTTGTTATCAATAGCGCGGCGATATTCCACCAAAACTGTTGCGACAGGGCTGCTTTCAACCATTTCGCAAAATTCATCCATAGTCATTTGTGCCATCGTACCATCAAGATGGCGGTCATTGAGGTAGCTTTGAAGCAGGTCATACTGTGCCTCAGTGGCCAGTGGCGGCAGGATGGTCGCGATGATATCCGCATTGTTTTTCAAGACCTTGCGCTGTGATTTGGACGGCTTGAATTCTTGTGCGCGTACGCGAACACTGATGCACTGAGAACAGTTTTCACACGCCGGGCGGTAAACAACAGATTGGCTGCGCCGAAAACCAACACGCCCAAGGGCTTCATTGAGCGCCCCTGCATCAGGGCCTTTTAATTCGGTGAAAACTTTACGCTCTGAATGACCATCAAGATAGGGACAGGGTGACGGGGCTGTCACATAGAACTTTGGAAATTGCAGCCCTTGGTCGGTCATAAAGTGGCTTTCTTGATCCTTGAATATGATTTGGCCTTACAGAAGGCCATAGTACCACGGAACAAATAAAGAGAAGGTTATCCACATAATAAAAATTAGCGGCGTGCCTACGCGGACGAAATCACTGAAGCGGTAGTGTCCCGGTGCCATCACCAAAAGATTGGTCTGATAGCTCATTGGGGTGGCAAAACTGCAATTGGCCCCAAAGATAACCGCAAGCAAGAAAGGCATCGTGTCCACTTGCAGCTCTGTCGCGATTGAGACAGCGATAGGTGCGAATAAAACAGCCGTTGCATTGTTGGACAATACATTGGTCAACAGCGCAACCAGCAAGAAAAAGCCAGAGAGTAGCATCCAAGGCGGAGCACCAGACAAAAGATTGATCATTGTATGTGCAAGCCATGTGGCGCCGCCGGTACCCTGCATCGCGGTTCCCAGCGCAAGGGCTGCGCCTACAATTGTGAAAACGCGTCTGTCGATCGCCCGTGAGGCTTGGCGCACATTCAGGCAGCGAGAGATCATCATCATGGAGGCGCCGACTAGGGCTGCAACAACAATTGGCAAAATTTCCAGCGCCGCAGTAAAGACAATTGCGGTAAAAATCAGGAGAGCGCGCACGGAATATTCCCGCATGGGCATATCTGAGGCAGACGATTCCATCAGCATAACATCGCGGTCTTCGCGCAGTGCTAAAACATTTGAACGGCTGCCCATTACAAGTAGGACATCACCAGCCTCCAGACGCAGTTGCGATAGGGCTGCTCGGATCATACGGGTTCGTCGCTGCACCCCAAGGACCGTGCATCCGGTTTCAGCGCGAAACCCTGTTTGTGCTAGTGTGCGTCCATCCATTCTTGAGGCAGGCGCTATAACGGCTTCTGCGATCACTCTGCGTTCGCCGGCTGTTTCAATGGTTTCTTCATTGCCCTCGGCGCTAGAGACAATCTCTGGCGAAGCATTCAACAAGTCTGTCATTACCTTGCGCGTGGCAGCAACTAACACAATATCACCGACCTGAAGCTGAAGGTCATCGTATGGTGGCAACAACTTGTCTCGCCCCCGTTGGATCATGCGCACAGTGACATCTTTCAGTCCCGGAAACATGCCCGCGACGGCCTTTTGGCCAACAAGGGCATTATCCGGGGCCAGTTCCATCTGAAATAAAAATTGCTTGCCGCTTTTAGTGCCTAATTTGGAGGCAATGCCTGCACGTTCGGTTAAGATACGCGGGGCTATGAAGGCAACATAAATAAAGCCAGCCGCCGCCAAGACTGCTCCCGGCACGGTGAAATCAAAAAAGTGAATATCACCACCGCCAGCTTGTTTATACGCCCCCGCCGCGAGCAAGTTGGTGCTCGAACCGATCATGGTCATATTGCCGCCGAGGATCGCCGCAAAGGAAAGCGGCATCATAACCATTGCTGAGCGTTTCCCTAATTTATCAGCAAGCGCAGCAAGGATAGGAATGAAAATCACCACAACGGGTGTATTGTTCATAATGGCCGAGATCAGCATAACTATGACGAGACAAGCAAGAATGACAAGACGCGGAGATTTGCGCCCTAAAGAGACGACAAGATGTGCAGGGCCATTCAGAGCACCTGTTTGCACCAAGCCCTGACCAACGACCAAAAGCGCCATAATGGTTATAAGCGCGGGATCGGCAAAGCCCATCAAAAGGTCGCGCCCTGTTATGATACGGCTACCATCCGGCTGATAGACAGGGGCTAGTTCGAAGACAAACAGCAGTAAGGCAACTGTTGCAATGCTTGAGATTTCCAGTGGTATTTTGTCTGAGGCATAGGCAACGATTGCGCCCACAACAATTGCAAACGTCAGCCACATTTGAAGAGTTGGTTCAATGAGTTCCATACAGCCCCGTTTTAGTCCCCGTCTTGTTAACCTCCGTCTTGAAAGAGGGTAATCTTAACATCGTTAAGTTGCTAGTGATACAGGCCAAGCCTGCAAGCAACAAGACAAAATCAACATGAAAAATATGCGGGATCAAACTTCTATTAATTGCCGCCCATCAGGCTTGAAGGCACAACTGGGGCTTCGCGCAGTACAAGGATCGTGATCCGGCGGTTTTCCGTTTTGTTTGGTTGATCAGGGTACAAGGGGTCAGTTCCTGCTTTGCCAATCACTTCAAACACACGATCATCAGTGACACCGGATTTCCCGAGCACACGCCGGGCCGAGTTTGCTCGGTCAGCGCTTAACTCCCAGTTTGTATCGCCGTTTTTACCCGTGAAAGAGCCGCCATCTGTGTGGCCTTCTATCGTGATTCTATTTGGCAAAGTCTGGACCGAGCGTCCAATCTCACGCAGCATCTCTGTGGCATAATTATACAGCTCGTCAGAGCCTTTGCGAAACATCGCCCTGCGATCCTTATCAATCAACTGAATTTTCATGCCGTCTTCGGTGATTTCCATGATCAAATTTTCAGCCATCTCCTGCAGCGTGGGCGAATCTTGAATGGTCATGCGCAGTTGTTCTTGCATATTCTCGAAGGACTGATCTTCGATTTCTGTGAAATCAACTTGCTTCCGTTCGCCCTCACCGCCGGTTTCCTTGCCTTCATGGGTTTGACCTGAAGGAGGGGGGCTTGGAACTGAAATAGTCACAATCGGCGAGGGGTTTTGCCCGGGATCATTAATGCGGTTATTGACCGGATTAGGGCTGCCGATTGTATCACTGCTGGACGGCGTGAAATAGTCGGCAAGACCAGCGAGCGTTTCAGGCGGGGCCACATTCAAAAGCCATAGCAGCATGAAAAAGGCCATCATCGCCGTTGTGAAATCGGCATAGGCAACTTTCCAAGCACCGCCATGATGCCCTGCAGCTTGCACTTTAATCACTTTTTTAATGATCGGCCGTTTGTTGTCGTCGTCTGCCACGCAATGGTCCTAAATTTTGTTCAAAAGGCAGCATAATAGCAGCCAGTTAACATCTGGTTAGGGAGACTATCGCTTTGTTTCCAGTCTGTTAAGTATAATTTCTGCCCAAAGAACGATATGTGACAAAATTTAGAGGAACAGGGAAGGGCATAAAACACTAAACTATAGCAATCTCTGGACAGCGCATGCGACGAAGTTTAGGAAAAGTTATTCGCTTTTTATGGACGGCGCGTCTGCTAAATTACACTAGATTACAAAGGGAGAGCCTCATATGGCCCAAATTGGTTTCATTGGTCTTGGCGTGATGGGATACCCTATGGCAGGGCATCTGGTATCAGCCGGCCATAGCGTTACAGTGTATAACCGCACAGCCTCAAAGGCTGATGCTTGGTTAGAGGACTATACCACCGATACAGGGCCTGAGCTGTTTACGGCCCCGACCCCCGCCGGGGCAGCCGCAGACGCGGATATTGTTTTTGCCTGTGTTGGGGCGGATAAAGATGTTGCTGATGTTTGTACAGGGATAGACGGAGCCTTCGCAGCAATGAAGTCTGGCAGTATCTTTGTTGACCACACAACGGCCTCTGCTCAGTGTGCGCGCACGATGGCCTCTGCAGCGGCTGAACAAGATGTTGCTTTTCTTGATGCGCCTGTATCGGGCGGTGAAGCCGGTGCTGTGGGTGGCCAGCTTACAGTGATGTGTGGCGGGACTGCTGAGGCCTTTGCTGTTGCTGAACCTGTCATGCAGGCTTATGCGAAATCTGTGAAACTTTTGGGCGCGGTGGGCGCTGGTCAGCTTACAAAAATGGCTAATCAGATATGTATTGCTGGCACGGTACAGGGCCTAGCTGAAGCCTTGAATTTTGCCATGGAAGCCGGGCTTGACGCCAAAGCTGTGGTGGATGTGATCAGCAAGGGTGCAGCGCAAAGCTGGCAGATGGATAACCGCGCAGAAACGATGATAGACGGTCAGTTTGATTTTGGATTTGCTGTAGATTGGATGCGCAAAGACTTATCTATCGTGCTGAATGAAGCACGCAGTACGGGGCTTTCGCTTCCGCTGACGGCGCTTGTGGATCAATTTTATGCGGATGTGCAAAAATTGGGCGGCGCACGCCAAGATACATCAAGTCTGATCCGGCGGTTTCGGGGTTAAAAGCCACCGAAAGTAAAAACATCGCCCCATTGGGTGTTTTTTGTTTGACTTCCGCGGCTGAGGCCGGTACTTCCGCGCTTATTGAATGGGCAAGGCAATGGTGATCTTGTCCGCGCGGGTACATGCCGTAAGACCACAAGAAAAATAATGATGTTTTTCAAGTGAGTGTTGAAGCGGTTTACAGTGCACTGATTATGGTCGCACACGCCCGTGGCGCTTAATGTAAAGGAGCGATTCGCATGACCAAGCGTATCCAAGCGAAATATAAAATTGATCGTCGTATGGGCGAAAACATCTGGGGCCGTGCCAAATCTCCAGTGAATGCTCGTGAATATGGCCCAGGCCAGCACGGTCAGCGCCGTAAAGGCAAGCTTTCTGATTTTGGTATTCAACTGCGGGCTAAACAGAAGCTCAAAGGCTACTACGGTAATATTACCGAGAAGCAGTTCCGCCGCTATTATGACGAAGCTGATCGCCTAAAAGGTGATACAGGTGAGAATCTTATTGGTATTCTTGAGCGCCGTCTGGATGCGGTTGTTTACCGCGCTAAGTTCGTGCCAACTGTTTTCTCTGCCCGTCAGGTTGTAAACCACGGCCACGTTTTGGTGAACGGCAAGCGCTGTAATATTCCATCACGGATGGTAAAGCCCGGCGATGTGATTGAACTGAAGGAAAAAGCCCGCACAATCCCTATGGTGATCGAAGCAGGCCAAAGCCCTGAGCGCGAGCATCCAGAATATATCGCAGTTGATGGCTTTAAAGCCAGCTATGTGCGCGTACCAACACTGGATGAAGTACCGTACCCAGTGATTATGGAACCAAATCTGGTGGTGGAATTCTACTCTCGTTAAACCTGAGAGAAGCACAGCTTGCAATTGAGTTGGGCATAATAGATAGTAAAAGCCGTTCAGCATAACGCTGGACGGTTTTTTTATTGGGGAGGTAATCTTATGGCATTTACGACTATTACAATGGAAAACGCGCAAACTGGCGGTGTCAGGACTGCACCAGTTGGGTTTTCATGGACAACATTATTCTTTGGATTTTTTCCGGCATTGTTCCGCGGCGATTTCAAATGGGCAATCATTCAACTAATCGCAGCAATGGTAACATTTGGATTGAGCACCTTTGTGTTTATGTTCATCTATAATAAACTCTATATTAAAGATCTTATTGCAGCTGGCTATAAAGCTAGGAATGACGCAGAGGTTGATGTTGTTGCCGAGAGCATTGGCATGGCGGTTCCAAAAGCAGAAGCGGCAGCATAAAACCTCGTTATTACAGTGGAAATAGTGCCACTTGGATATAGGTGTGATTAAAAAATAAAAGCTGCCTTGTTTAAAGCGAGGCGGCTTTTTATTGGGATAGTATAATGGAGACCCTGTTGTTGCGCCCTGTAACAGATGCAGACGCTGATGCCTTGTTCGCGCTTATTGGGGCGTGCTTTGCGGAGTATGACGGAGTGCATCTGGAACCAGATGGGCTGGACAGCGACCTTCATGCATATGCGGCGAATATAGCGGCCGCAGATGGCGAGGCTTTTGCGGTTGATAAGGACGGGGTTTTGGTGGCGCTGGTCTCATATGCGCCGATCTCTGAAGTGCGGTTTCAACTAAAGCGGATTTATCTCTCAAACCAATTGCGCGGCTCTGGCATGGGGCTGACGCTGCTTTGTCATGTGGAAGACCGCGCGCGTGATCGGGGCGCTACAGAAATGGAATTATGGTCTGATACCCGCTTCAGCCGTGCCCACCGTTTTTACGAGCGCGAAGGCTATGTAAGGCAGGCCAAAACCCGCGACTTGGGTGATATTTCAAACACCACCGAATTTCAATTCATCAAGCAGCTCTAGCTCCACGGAATCCGCTTGCACCGGGCGGTCCTTAGGCGTACACCAAATGTCCATATTTAACGTGTTCGTAGGGGAGCCCTTCCGCCGTGGTGGTGCGAGGGCTGAGATTTAACCCTTAGAACCTGATCTGGTTCACACCAGCGTAGGGAACGGAGCGATACCCATGCCTGATACAGCTAAAAACGATTTTAAAGTGACCACTGGCGCCTTGCCGGGCTCGAAGAAAATTTATGTGCGGTCTGAGGCCATGCCAGATGTGCGTGTGCCGATGCGCGAAATTCATCTTCATCCAACCGCGAATGAAGTGCCGGTAAGGGTATATGATACCTCAGGAATTTATTCTGAAGAGGGTGCGAAAATTGATATCTATGAGGGCCTGCCTTTGGTGCGCCGGGATTGGATCACGGCGCGCGGGGATGTGGAAGAATATGATGGCCGTCCGATTAAGCCCGAAGACAACGGCAACGCGGATGAAAAATATCTCGCCCCTGAATTCCCCCGTAAGGTCAAGCCCTTGCGCGCCAAGCCGGGCATGAATGTGACCCAGCTACATTATGCCCGCAAAGGCATTATCACGCCTGAGATGGAATTTGTCGCGGTGCGGGAAAATATAGGCCGCAAGGCCGCCGCTGAAAAGCGCGACCCTGACGGCGAAAGTTTTGGTGCGGAAATCCCAGATTTTATCACCGGCGAGTTCGTCCGCGATGAGATCGCACGCGGCCGCGCGGTGTTGGTAAACAATGTCAACCACGCCGAGAGCGAGCCGATGATCATCGGGCGTAATTTCCTTGTGAAAATCAACGCCAATATCGGTAATTCGGCTGTCACCAGCAGTATCGCTGAAGAAGTTGATAAAATGGTTTGGTCCACGCGCTGGGGCGCCGATACGGTGATGGACCTCTCCACAGGCCGCAATATCCATAATACCCGCGAATGGATCATCCGTAATTCGCCTGTGCCCATCGGCACGGTGCCGATCTATCAGGCGCTTGAGAAAGTGGACGGCATTGCCGAGAACCTAACGTGGGAGATATACCGCGATACGCTGATCGAACAGTGCGAGCAGGGCGTTGATTATTTCACCATTCATGCGGGTGTGCGGCTGCCGTTCATCCACCTTACCGCCAAACGCATCACCGGCATTGTCTCACGCGGCGGCAGTATCATGGCGAAATGGTGCCTCGCGCACCACAAGGAAAGCTTCCTCTACACGCATTTTGAGGACATCTGCGAAATCCTGAAGCAATATGATGTAGCCTTCAGCCTTGGGGACGGGTTCCGCCCCGGCTGTATCGCCGACGCCAACGATGAAGCTCAATTTGCCGAGCTGCGCACGCTGGGCGAGCTTACAAAAGTCGCGTGGAAGCATGATGTGCAGGTGTTTATCGAAGGCCCTGGCCATGTGCCGATGCATAAGATTAAGGAAAATATGGACCTGCAATTGGAAATTTGCCACGAGGCGCCATTTTATACGCTTGGGCCACTAACCACCGACATCGCACCGGGCTATGACCATATTACCTCGGC
>WFTS01000084.1 GCA_015485385.1 Kordiimonadales bacterium
GGAACAGCGGGTCGTAGTCCATTTGGTGCCTACGGCTATAATCCTGAAGGCGTCCGTATTGGTCAAAAAGAAGGCCGTCATGGAAAGGCGATCAAAGTTTGGGACAAACGCGAGTTTAAAAATCTGGACGACAGCGTTGAACTGGGCACGCGCAATATAAAAATCGCACTTAGAAAACTGCGGCAATTTGCGCGTCAAGGTGAGGCCACCGAACTAGATATGGAGAATACCATCCGCTCTACCGCGCATAATGGTTATCTGGACATTAAAATGGTGCCGGAAAAACATAATGCGGTGAAAATTCTGCTCTTTCTGGATGTTGGCGGCTCAATGGACCCGCACATTAAAGTCTGTGAAGAACTGTTTTCCGCAGCACGGTCCGAGTTTAAACATCTTGAGTTCTTCTATTTCCATAATTGCCCCTACGAGCGAGTCTGGAAGGACAATGCAAGGCGCCATAATGACACCACAAGCATGATGGATGTGCTTCACACTTATCCTCATGATTATAAAGTGTTTTTTATTGGTGACGCCTCTATGAGCCCTTATGAAATCAGCTATCCGGGTGGCTCGGTTGAGCATTGGAATGAAGAATCTGGCGAAGTTTGGATGCGGCGTATCACAGATGTCTATCATAAGGCGGTTTGGCTCAACCCTATCCCTGAGGAGCACTGGACCTATAGCCAATCCATTCAAATGTTGAAAAGCCTTATGGGTGACCGCATGTTCCCCTTGTCCTTAAACGGGCTTGACCGCGCAATGAAAGAACTGCGCTGATTAAACGGGCGCGTGAGCACACGGCAAACCGTTCTGCTCTCAACCCATATTTCTCAGCGCACCTTGTGCCCCAGAAGCAGGTTCTGCCTAAAAAGCCGGTTCTGCTTAAAAAAGGGAAAGCCTTGGCCTTCCCTTGATTAAATCGCTCTGGTGCCTTGATCAGAACTTAATCCGCCGTAGCAGGCAAAATCCTAAGTGCTATCTGAGCAGGCCCTTGGTTCTTTGCAATCTGCTCGCTGGAAACACTGCTGGGACGCTGATACCGAGCGCTCGGCGTTCCGACCATATAGCTCAGTTGCAATTCAAAGGTCAGCGTCTCTCGGTCTGAACTATCAGGAATTGCAGGGAAATCGGCCTCTTTAATGACCCGCCGAGCCGCCAAATTTAAAATCCGGTTGCTCAATCGCCCAACTTGCTTGCTTTTGACAACGTCCCCGTTGCTATCCACGGTCACTTTAAAAACGGCTGTGCCATTGCCAGAACCGCGAATGAAGGCTGGATAAACCATAACATCGTCAACGGCTGCACCTGCGTCTGCTGCCCACGCCCGAAGTCCGGTCTTGGCCGGATTGGCAGATGCCCCTGCCGAAATGGCCATTCCAGCCACAAGTGTCAGGGCCGCTATAGATTTTGAAATCTTTGAAAAAGTCATTTTATAGTCCTCGCTGTTTTGTTTGTTTTCAAACTATTCTGTCGTACCGCCGTGGCTTTTTATTTTCTATCAAGTGCCATCCGGTGACTTTAACATAGGGATTACAGGGCTGAATTTCAGCCATTTTTCGGTAAAAAGAGCCAAAATATCGATTTTCCGTCATGGCTATATCGTTAGGCCTAAACCTTCGTCTTGAATTTGTAACTTTTGCCCCATATCACCCAAGAGTAAGGTTTATACCGAAGGGCGTAGGGACCGTTTGGGCGTATTTAAAATTTGGCCATCAGCGGTGACATCTGTTTTCCTCGGTGGCCTGTTGCCTCGGAACAATGGCTGTGCAATATCAATATTCGGCACATTAATTAAGGGTGGCAGATAGACTGCCTAAGGAGCTTCACAGATGAAAACATACAGCCTCTTGATCGCACTCACACTTGCAGGCTGTAGTACAATTGAAAGCCCACCTTCCAAAACCGCATTACCAGCTGACCCAGTTTTGCCCATAGCGCCTAAGCCGAGCCAAAATAATGCCGCTGACATGCGCGGCACGACAGAAAGCTGGTTGTCACAAGGTGCCGCCGCAGTTGAACGCCGCGCAAACCAGCCGGTCAATATTCGCCGTGCAAAGAATGTTATTCTTTTCATCGGTGACGGGATGAGCGTTTCAACCCTAACGGCTGGCCGCATTCTTGAAGGCCAGTTAGCCGGGCATTCAGGAGAAGAAAATCTGCTATCCTTTGAGCGCTTCCCCAATACTGCCTTGGTGAAAACCTATAATGTCAATGCGCAGGTTCCTGACAGTGCCGGCACGGCATCAGCGATCAATACCGGAACAAAAACCGAAATTGGGGTGATCAATACAGCCCCCACACATGCTCAGGGTGTTTGTGCCGGTTACATGGAGGATGCGCCCAAGCCACTTGCCTATTACGCCGAGCAAATAGGCATGAGTACAGGCATTGTCTCTACGGCCCGCTTATCGCACGCAACCCCCGCTGCGGTTTATGCTCACAGTGCCGGCAGAGGTTGGGAAGCTGATTTTTTATTGTCCGACGAGGCCAAAGCAAATGGCTGCCCAGATATAGCCAGTCAAATCCTTGGAACCATGGATGGGGATGGCCTTGAAGTAGCCCTTGGTGGCGGTGCAGCCTTTATGCTGCCCAAAGGCGAAGGCGCTGGTGCGCGTGAGGACGGCTTGAATATACCCGCGAAATGGGTCGCCTCGCGGCCAAATTCTATATATGTCACCAACAAAAGCGCCCTTGCTGCCGTCAATACAGACACCACACAGCGCCTTCTAGGTTTGTTCAGCCCGTCTCATATGGCCTTCTCCGCACAGCCCGATGCCTCACAGCCTGAACTGGCAGACATGACCGAGACAGCCATTAAAATGCTCTCAAAGAATGATGCAGGCTTTTATTTAATGGTAGAAGCTGGGCGGATTGATCATGCACATCACAACGGTATAGCCGCCCTTGCCTTAAATGATACGGTCGCCTTATCAAAGGCCGTGCGGCGCGCGCTAAAACTAGTCGATCTGGATGAAACATTGATCATCGTAACGGCTGACCACGGTCACACATTCACTATTGCTGGCTACCCCAAACGCGGCAATCCAATATTGGGCCTAGTATCTGCCCCCGGCATGACGGAAGGCGAATATATACTAGCCAAAGACGGAAAACCCTACACAACGGCTGGTTACCAAAATGGCGCAAATGCTGTCAGCGGTGAACGCAAAGCCCTAACACAAGAGCAGGTAACCGAACTGACCTACCAGCAGCAAACAACCTATCCCCTTAAAAGCGAGACCCACGGAGGCGGTGATGTGGCCGCCCACGCCGTTGGGCCGTGGTCACACCTCGTGCGCGGCACAATTGAGCAAAATGAAATTTTCCATATTATGGATTATGCACTCAAGCTACGGAAAAGAGCCGCCAAGACCAAGAAAAACTAAGCTTATTTAACGTCTTCTTCTTTTTCATATTTGGAAATTGCCTGATTTAGGCCTTCGGTCAATTTTTTACCGATTTCGCCGCCGCTGCCGCTAACCCTACCTCGGATTACAGCCCGCATGGCATCCAAATGCCCTTTAACCAGTTCAATTTGATTGTCCGTGATTTCACTAGGGCGTTTCGCGGTAAATCCATACAGAGAATCTGCAAAAGATGTGATCAAAGGATAGCCGAATGTGCCACCCTGCCCCTTCATATCGTGCGCCATATGGTTGATCTCTTCAAAGCAATCCCGCCGCATTTCTGGTGTATCAACACAGCGCCCATGCTGTTCTTGAAGCTTAACAATCAAGCCCGACACCCAATCCGGATAGTCCTCTGACATTTTTGTTAGCGCTTGTTCAGCCTTTTCTAGGGCTTCTGGTGAAATGGACGTATTTCCGGGCGCCAAACCAGCCGTTTTTTCTTTCAAGCGGTTTTGAAAACGATAAAAGCGGACAATTACAGGTTTTTTGCTAGCCACGAATAATCTCCACGCCTTCGCTTTTGTCCGTCAAAATTCTGCGCTCAGTTTTAGCACCCAATTTCTGACGTCGTCTATCCGGCCCAAAAAATTCCTTGGTATGAACAAATTGGCGAGGTCGCTCGATGATCGACATCAGTTTTTCACCAATATTTTTAATTGTGAAGGGTTTGGCCAATATATCGGTCACACCCATTTCACGCGCTTGCACAATACGTTCGGGTTCTGTGTAACTGGTGATCATAACAAAAGGGACAAACCTATCCGGGCTATCCTTATGGCGACGCACCCAGCGCAGCAACATCATGCCGTCCACAGGGTGCATATCCCAATTCGAGATAACAATATCAATTTGCTGGACACCAACCTTCATCGGTTCATTTTTAACGCGCTGTAAAAAATGAATAGCATCCCCGCCGTGTTCTACCGAAAACACATTGCCAACCCCGAGAACCTTCAAGGAGTTCACAAGAAGCGAGCGAATAAACTGGCTGTCTTCTGCAAGCAATACATTCACGCGGTCAAAATCATAGTCGCTCATAAAAGGGCCTTGCCGTGATTTGTTACAGGTCTATGTTTGCAAATTTGTACGTCTGATAATGGGAAAGGTCAATGATTAGGCTGCATTTAAAAAGACTTATGCAAAACATCTCTTTGCCGGATTTTGATAAAATCAACCAACTGTGACATGCGCGTTTGCAAGGTGGCTATTATGGGCGCTCGTGTATTATCCCCTTGGTCGGGGGCGCGCATTTTCTCTGCCCGCTCGGCAGCACAGGCAAGCCGCCATGCCCCAATACTGCGTGCCGCCCCTTTTAATTTATGTGCCGCCGCTTTCCAATTTTCAGTGTCCGTTTCGCTTAGAGATATTAAATATCCCGGCGCGTTGTCTAAGAAGATATTTAAAACCTGATTTTCAAAATCTGGGTCGCCGCCAGTGAAGCCACTTAGGTGTGCGATATCTAAAATAACGCTTTCGTCCCACGTTGGTTGCGCCATACAGAGATTATCCTTCGCTTGTTTAACTGGCCTTCACTTGTTTAACCGGCCTTCACTCAGTTTACCCTACTTTCACTCAACCGATCGGCTATCAATAGCCGACCACTAATAGAGCACGGATAGATTGTCTGGCCTTCGTTAAATTGATTGGCCGTCTTTAGGCTTTTCGGTCTTTTGAGGTCGTTTGATCGTTTTCGTAACAGCATTTCGGCCCGCGTCCGTTAATTTACAAACAATCCAATCCGGCTTAATGGGGTTCCGCGCCCAGCCCTCGCACCATCCCTTTTCCATGCAAGACCGAATCGTTTGCGCTTTGATTCGCTGTCCATTGACATCAAAAAGTGGCAGCTTCCCACCCGGCTGGGCCAACCCCCGCTTCAAATAGCGGCTTTGGGCAGCGCTTGGCCTCTTTGCCTTTGCGCGGGTCGTAACGGCACGAATATCGGCTGATCCAGCCATGATTTGCACTCTTTTTCCTATAAAACTGCTTACAATCAAGATTATGCCACAAGTATCTGGTCATTGGAAAGCATCATCATATGGTGTTACAACTGGAAATTCGGCAGGAAACTAGCGTAAGTTCCAAATGAGTGACTGCCTGAACTACTAAAAGGGACCGGAATGTCTAAAGCTGAAGTGGATTTTCCCGAAATTGAGACCGCACACACCGGTGCGGAAACGTCGGCTGAAAACAATGATCAGACTGCCCCCGCGCTTTCTGGGCAGAAAGCAAAAGGCAGCAAACGCCGTTTAGTCCCAGTTCTAACGGCGGCTATGCTTACGGCAGTCTGGACTGCTGCAGCCGGTTATTACTTGTTTCAGTTTGGGCAAGCGGGTGAGATTTTTTCATCCACAGCATCCATTGCGGCCCTCGTGGCAGGTTACACAACACCTGTGGCAATTTTTTGGCTGGTCGCCCTTGCGTTCCAGCGCACCGACCCCTTGCTTGAACACCGCGTCGCTGTTGCACAAAACTTACACCGGGCGATCGCCCCTGTTGAAGCCGCTGAACAGCGTATGGCTCAATTGTCTGTAACCATACAAAAAGAACTTAAAAACATTGATGCTGTTGCAGATTTAGCCGGTGACCGTATCCGCAACCTTGAATCCAGTTTTCAAGAGCAAATTAATAACCTTTTTTCTGCTGCAGCAGATACCGAAGCCCGAACAACAAGCATCCGCGATATACTGGAACGTGAGCGCGGGGCAATCGGTGAAACCACCAAAGATATTGAAGCCCGTTTCAAAACCCTTGAAGAAATGGTTGAGCGCATATCAAACCAGTTGGAAGGGACAGGCCGAACGGTTGAATATACCGCTGATCAAGCCCGGGCCCGTGTTGATTTGTCATTCGAAGCGATCAATAAAGCCACGAGCGACTTTGAAACACGCATGGAAAGCTCGTCCAGCATTGTGACATCCCGCGCCAGCGACGTGCGCGAAATAGCTGAAAATGTGGAACTGCGCCTCCATACGGCCACTGAGAGCGCGCTCGCGGGCATGGAACGCTTCCGCCACGATGTTGAAGGGCTGGAAAGTCGCTCAGCCGAACTATCTGAACATATGAAAACGCAAGGTTCTGTCTTACATGATCTTGCCGAACTAGCCGCCAGCGAAAGTGCTAAGATTGAAGAAAGCCTGCGCACCCATGTTGGTGAAGTTCGCACTGCTGCGACAGAGGCCTTAGAGAAAACCAGTGAAGTGAGCGATCTATTTTCAGATCGCGCAAAAGCTATGTCGGAGCAAGTGATTGAAACCGTCGACAAAGCAAAAGGCTTGCTGGATGAAGCGGGGGCTACCTTAGAAGCTCACTGCGAACATGCGCTAACCGCAAGTGATGCGGTAAACAAACAGCTTCTTGAGACAACCACCCAAACCGGTGAAGCCGTGCTGGAACACGCAGGGAAAGCCGATCAAATGCTGATGGACGGTCTAGAGCGCGCCAAACAGGCAAGCAATATGATCAACGACCAGATCATGGAAATGACCGCAAAAACAAATGATGAGGTTCAGCAGCGTGCTGAGGCAACTGACCAAATGTTAATGATGGGGCTTGAGCGCGCCAAAGCAGCCCTCAATGAGACCATGCAGTCTATCAGTCAGCATAGTGACGAAGCTGTGCAGCAGGCTGAAGACGCTGCGACACGCACCCTGCAACATATCAGACAACTACGTGCCGGGGTCGAAGAACAAATTGAAGAATTAGGGCGCACAGGCCAACAAACTGAAACAGCTTTGGCCGCTTCCGCTGAGGCTATCAAAGCGCAATCAAAAGACCTTACAAATCAATCTGAGGAAACCACCAAAGACCTTTCTGCCGTGCGCGCGCAAATGAGCGTACAAAGTGAGGTTATTTCCGACGTGCTTAACGAGACCCGTGCCAAGCTTGCGCGCCTTGAGGATGATCTGACATCGCAGCGCGAAGTTTTAAACGCCGCTTCCAGTGACGCCGCTGACCGCGTGATTGAAGCTGCTGAACGGTTTGCTGATCATAGCCGCACCCTAGAAGATACAGCATCAAACATTGAAGGCAGCCTTAATGAGAAATCAGGGGATTTAGTACAGCTTATCGAACAGGTATCTGAAACCGGACAATCCACACAAGACACATTGCTTACCGCGACAGAAAACTTGAGCGATAAGTCCAGCGCGCTACGCAGCCAGCTTACGGATACTAGCGCAGCATTAGGCAGTGCGGCCGAAGCCTTCGCTGGTGAACGCGGCCGTATCCGCGATGAAACGGAAAGCGTGATTTCCGAACTAAACCGGGCCTCAGATAATATGGGCAATCAAGTTGCTAATTTTACTGAAAGTTCGATGGAAGCAGCCAATCGTCTTGACGAGGCAAGCCAGTCGTTGATGGATCAAACCCAGCGCGCCCAAACTGAAGTGCGCGAAACTGTGGAAAATACCGGAACCGAATTAACCGCCACCATGGATAAAATCAGCGATACCGCCAATGAACGTATCAGTATTCTGCAAGAAGATATGCAAGCCACACTCTCACGAGTGCTGGCAGATTATCAGGAAACCGCTGATCAGGCCGAAAAAGAAAGTGCGCTGCTTGCCATGCGCTTAGGCAATGAAGCAAGCAAAATTGCACAGCAAGCTGAACAGTTTATAGACAAAACCTCTGATATTGAAAAGCGCATAGCCTCAGCCACCAGAAACGATTTTGCCCGAACCAGCAAACTGTTGATGGAAAGCCTTCAGTCTGTGTCGATTGATATTAATAAAGCACTATCGGACGATCTACCTGACGATGTTTGGCAAGGCTATCTTGCGGGGGATAAATCTATTTTCGTACGCCGAACCCTAAAGGTTGGAAGCCGTAAACTGCGCAAAGCCATCACTGAGAAATTTAAAGGCAGTAGCGAGTTCCGCGAGGCAACAGCACGCTACTGCCGTGATTTTGAGGGCATGATGGAACGGGCTATGATGGGCGATAAAGGCAGCGCTATGTCCGTCACACTGATTTCATCTGATATGGGTAAATTATATATTCTGCTGGCTCAGTCACTGAAAAAACTTGGTTAGAGTAAGCGCTATTTTACGCGCACATAGGGGATAAGGGGAGCTATGCATATCAAAGGTTCCAAACTGTTGGTCGCGGCATGTGCTGCCAGCTTGTCATTAACGGCCTGTAGCCAAGAAACGGCGGAGCCAAGCAAGACCTCAGGTGCGAGCAGCCAGAAAGGCAGCAGTCAGGTTGAAAAACCCGTTCATTGGCGTATGACCAGCACATACCCTTCAACCTTGCTTCAGCTAGGCACTTTGGGCAAACGCCTTGAAAGTGATCTATCGGAAATATCCGGCGGGAATATTCAGCTTAAATTTTACGAACCCGGAGTATTAGCCCCACCCTTTGAAACTTTTGACGCGGTAAGCTACGGCTCGGTTGAGGCCGGATGGTCTACTCCCGGATACTGGGCTGGCAAAGAACCGGCCTTGCAGCTTTTTTCTGCGGTCCCCTTTGGTCCCTCAGCGCCTGAATATCTGGCGTGGTTTGATTTTGGTGGGGGGCGTGCACTGTTTGAGGAAATTTACCACAAACATAATATTCACAGTATTATCTGCGCCGTAACGCCGCCAGAGGCCTCTGGCTGGTTCAAAAAACCTATCAATAGCATCGAAGATTTCAAGGGACTTAAAATTCGGTTTTTTGGTCTTGGCGCTAAGGTTTTGCAAGAAATAGGGGCGGCCCCGCAATTGATTGCAGGCGGCGAAATATATCAAGCGCTTGAGCTTGGCACCATTGACGCCACCGAATATGCAATGCCCGCCGTCGACGAAAAAATGGGCTTTTACGAAGTTGCTAAACATTATTATTTCCCCGGATGGCATCAGCAGTCCACCATGTTTGAACTGATGATCAATTTGGATGCGTGGAATGCGCTTAGCAAAACTCAGCAAAAACAAATCGACAGCAGTTGTTCAGCCAATGTGCGCTACAGTCTGGCCGAAGGTGAAGCCTTGCAACCGGGCGCGCTTGAAAAGCTAGTGGCAAACGGCGTTACGCTGCACACATGGCCCCCTGAAGTCTTGGCTGAATTGGAAAAAGCATGGAACAAAGTCTCTGCACAGATGGTTGAAGATGATCCAACCTTTGCAAAGGTTTGGGCCTCCCTTACGGCTTTTCGCACAAAATATCGTAGCTGGGCTAAACGCGGCTATTTAAAGGATTAAAGTGTGAACGGTCTTTTCGCCCTGTCCCGCCGGCTTGAAGGCATTAGCAGTTTTATAGGCCGTAGTGCCGTTTGGCTTATGCTTCTTTTGATGCTGGTGATTGTCACGGATGTAACGCTTAGACGCTGGTTTGTGATTGGCTCTACCAAGCTGCAAGAGTTAGAATGGCACCTACACGGAGCGCTATTTTTGCTTACTTTGGGCTGGGCTTACAGCAGAAATGCCCATGTTCGTATCGAATTGCTTTCGGAAAAGTGGGGCACCCGTGCGGCTGCTTATATAGAAGGTTCGGGCTGCTTACTGTTGTTGTTGCCCTATATCACGGCGGTCCTTATCTTTGGGTGGGACTATGTCGCCTATAGCCTGAAATATAGCGAAGCATCTGCGTCTGCAACCGGCCTGCCTTACCGCTGGGTCATCAAATCAGTGATCCTTCTTGGATTTTCTGTTCTAGGCATATCGGCATTATCACGCTTGTTCGATAGCATAATTTATCTGTTCGGCCCCTCTGATCTTGCCCAAAAAACCAGCTTTACCGAAACCCACCACGAACAAGGTGCTAGCTGATGGATATGCTGGTTCAATATTTACCCTTTTTAATGTTTCTGGTGCTTATACCTCTGTTGTTTACAGGATACCCGGTTGCCTTTGTGCTGGGCGGCGTTGGCTTGCTGTTTTGGCTATTTGCCGTAGCCATTGGCGTTGAGAACGACCATAGCTTTTTCCTTGTGGTTAGCCGAATATTTGGCGGGGTCGTAAGCAAACTTGTGCTTGTCGCGATCCCCATGTTTATTTTTATGGGGACCATGCTAGAGCGCAGCGGTATTGCCCGAGACCTACTGGAAACCCTACAGTTAATGACGCGGCGTATCCCCGGCGGTTTGGCACTTTCTGTCACACTTCTTGGGGTTATTTTGGCTGCAACAACCGGAATTATTGGCGCCAGCGTTGTCATGATGACCTTGATGGCGCTGCCTGTTATGCTTGATCAAGGATATGATAAATCGCTGGCAACAGGCACAATTGCAGCTTCAGGCACGCTAGGCATATTGCTGCCACCGTCGATCATGCTAGTGGTTATGGCAGACCTTCTGTCCACATCAGCGGGCGGGCTTTTCATGGCAGCGGTTGGGCCAAGCTTGTTCCTTGCCCTTCTCTATATGAGCTATATCCTTATTCGCACATGGCTGAACCCAGCCCTTGCACCGCCCATGTCAAAAGCCGAAGCTTTAGGCCAACTAACCCCCGCACGCATTGTCAAAAGCTTTGTTCCACCAATATTACTGATAGCAGCGGTGTTAGGGTCGATCTTCGGCGGGTTTGCAACACCAACAGAGGCCAGCGGAGTGGGGGCCTTGGCGGCAATACTGCTTGCGGCTGCACGCGGGAAATTATCCATCAAATCCTTGCAAGAGGTGCTTGAAAGCTCCTCTTTGACAACGGCCATGCTATTTGGCTTGTTTGTTGGCGCCACTGCTTTTTCTTATGTATTTGCCCTTCTTGGGGGGCATGATTTGATCCTGCAGACAATGGATGCCACAGGGGCCAGCCCATGGGCTATTTTAGCCCTTCTAATGGTCGTGGTGTTTCTGCTTGGATTCTTCTTTGACTGGATCGAAATTACCCTGATCATCTTGCCGGTTTTTGCACCTATAATTACAAAACTTGATTTCGGCGCGCACTTGGGCGACGCCTCTATGACGGTGACATGGTTCGCCGTTTTAATGGCGGTCAACCTTCAAACCAGCTTTTTAACGCCGCCATTCGGTTTTGCCCTTTTCTATATGAAGGGTGTGGCCCCAAAAAATATCCGCTTAGCGCACATATATAAGGGCATCATCCCCTTTGTTTTGCTACAGCTCTTGGGTCTTTTGGTGCTCTTGCTGTGGCCCGACCTTGCGCTGTGGCTTCCGCGCTATCTGGGCTAAATGCAAAACTGGGCTAGGTGCAAAATTGGGCTAAATACAAAAAAAGCGGGGTCATAGTCCCGCCGTTCTAGCCTTATTAAACCGCCACAGCCCTTATGCTGCGTCGGTATTGTTATCCTCAACGGGCTGCAATTTCCCGATTAGATAATCCAGATTATCCGTATCCACATCATTTTCAACAGCCGTCAACACGCGTTCGATCATCAATTGCTTGACCATATCCCGATTGTCGCCACCGGTTAAGATCATTTCATCAGCGACTTCCAGCGCCGCGCGCACCATAGGCAAAGCCTCTGCTGGGAATTTAGCCGCTTGCAGCAAACGTTTCAGCCCAGTGCCACCCTTATCATGGATAAGCTGGTAAGCATTGATCACAGGGATATTGACAAGCTTTGACATCGCAGCTTCAAAAAAGGCCGTATCGCCCATAACCAGAGCGCGCAACACCAAAGTTGGGGTAAGGCGTCTGTTCGCAAACAATTGATCCACCAAAGCCTGCACGCTGCCCTCTTCACCGTTTTCAAGTAATGAAACGGTTGCTTTTTCACGGCTTTCTAGAAGAAGATCACTGGCCATGCCGGGCGATACTTCATGGTGTGTCATAATATGGTCGCGTAGTTGCTCGGAAACCAACGTCACCAAGCGTTCTGATACTGCGATCGGCAAGCTTCCACGGTTCACCATCGGCACTTGCACAGCTTCGCTATCGCCAAATTTATCCAGAAGTTTGCCAAAGGTGGTTTCCTTGATGGCCGCGCCTTCATTAGCAACAAGAGTAGCGATAACATCTTCGCTATCACTTTCTGCCAGCGCATCCGCCAAATTTTCCGAAACAGTTTCACGCCCGGCGATCGCCATCTGCGCGCTTTGCCCTTTGGTCCGGACAATCTCCATCAGATCCTCGTCCGTAAGCACTTCAGAACTCAGCAGCATAGGAACCGCGACCTCGTCCACATCACGCGCCAAAGTGGCTGCGACATCATGGGGGAGGTCTGGATTATCCTTCAGGCTATCGGCTAAGGCTCGGCGCACACGCACAGCGGCATCTGTCAACATATGACGGAATATGCTCTCCGCAATTTCCCGTTCACTATCGCTCAGGCCTTCGGAACTATAGGTCGAGGCCACCTTACTAAGGGCTGCTGCCTTATTATCGGTATTGGGGTCTTGTAAAAGCCGCGCGACATCCGCGCTTGTAAGAGACGTACCTTCAGACAATCGTTGCCCCTGTCGTTACAAATTGCACCAAACTATACGCTAATTGAAACTGGTTAACTCTGCGTTAAAGCGTTGATAACATTTTATGTTTCAACTGAAAAACTATTTCCAGCGGTTTATGTTGAGCCGAGAGCCGTAAACGGCTAGCATGCCGGACGAATTTAATAGGACGATGGTCTCGTCTCAAGACAAATCAAAAATGCGCCGGCATTATTGGCGCAGTGTATTACGGGGGAGCTATAATGAAACGCCTTTTAGGCCTTTTGGCGCTGGTATCACTTTCGAGCCAAGCCGCATTCGCACAAGTTGCGGAAAAATCTTTTGACCAACAAGTTGATGACTTTCTGGCACCCATCAGTAAAGCAATCGAAAATACGATTTTCTTCCAACTGGACATGATCTCGTCATGGCTGCCTCCAATTCCATTCATCGTGGTCTGGCTTTTAGGCGCTGGTATTTTCTTCAGTTTTTATATGGGCTTCCCCAATATTCGTGGCTTTAGGCAATCAATCAGAATTGTGAAAGGCACATATGATGACCCAACTGACCCCGGCGAAGTTACCCACTTTCAGGCATTAACTGCTGCGGTGTCTGGCACCGTGGGGCTTGGGAATATTGCGGGCGTGGCCATTGCAATTTCTATTGGCGGCGCAGGAGCAACCTTTTGGATGATCCTCGCGGGTCTGTTCGGTATGACAACAAAATTTGTTGAATGTACGTTGGGCGTTAAATACCGCGAAATTGACGAAAACGGCGTCGTGTCTGGCGGCCCTATGTATTATAT
>WFTS01000085.1 GCA_015485385.1 Kordiimonadales bacterium
TTGATACAGTGACCCTATACTAACGCCTGCGCGTTCGGCGATATGATTGGTGGTAAAGGGCATGGTCTCGCCTTCTAAAATGCGAGCAGCAGCCTCTAAAATGGCCTCAACCAACTTTTTAGAGCGCTGTTGTTTTGGCGCTTTGCGCGCAGCCAATGCTTTGGTTTTCATAGCTTTGCTGTCAGCCATATCCTCTATTTCCCAATGCGAGTAGACAGATATTCATTACGGGTTTAATTTATAAACATGAGCAAACACTCGCAAAATAATACGGTACGGTCAAGCATCATCGCCCACGGCCACACGGTGATCGTTGATCACCCTGCCGACATCGCCTCCCGCGCGGGCCCGGTGTGGATGTTTATTCACGGTATCGCGGTTACTTCGGCGTTCTGGGAGCCTTTAATGCCCGATGCATTCCGCCGTGATATGCCGTGGATTTCTGTTTCCCTGCCCGTGCATGCACCGTCTGTCGGCCCTGCCGGATTTACACACCGCGATGTAACCCCCCACCTCTTCAATCAATTGAATATTGCTGTCTTAGATCAGCTATTGCCCGGGTGCGGTGTGGTGATCGTCGGTCATTCCACGGGTGGTTTTGCAGCCCTTTGCCTCGCACACGAACGCCCACAAACCGTTCAGGCTGTTATCAGTGTCGGCGGGTTTGCTGACGGAAAATGGGACGGTTTAGAGGGCGACATGCAATTGATGGCCCGCAAGGAAAAATTGGGCAGTTTCGGCCCACCGGCCCTGCGCATTTCCTCATGGCTTACAACACGTTGGCCGTGGCTCCATGCGCGGGCGGCTGCACAGTTCGCCTATGATAAAAAAGCTTTTCTATCAGATGTGCCGTCCAAAGGTGCGCTGGCCGTGATGCGGCGCGATGCGCGCTTGCAAAACCAAGATCAATTGATCGCATTTTTCGCTGGCATTCGCGATGTGGATATCTGGAACATCATCCCGCAGATACAACAGCCAGTTTTGGTTGTTGCAGGAGAATTTGATCCGGTTATCCCGCACGAGCAGAGCCTGCGCTTAGCCAAAGACATGCCAAACGCCCGCCTCCTGATGTACCAAAACATTGGGCACATGATTATGAACGAAACGCGCGAACGCTTTTGGCAAGATATCCAAAACTGGCACAAAAAGCACTTTATGCACCAAGAGCATTTTAAGAAGACGTCAGCCTCACAGAAAGACACACCCTCATGACCCTCTCTGTTTCCTCCTTACCAGATGCCCTGCACGCTGCGCTGTATTTCGCTACCTTTTATTTTGTGGTTGCGCTTTTGACGGGCGTATGGAAATGGCGCGCAATGCTGGCATCGCCAGACGGCCAAGCCCACACCTATATTGATATCGGCCATCACGCGGCTTTGCATTATGGCCCTTTCATCCTGCTTGCTGGCATATTGGCATCCTTGTGGCCCTTTAGCGCCCTTATGCCCGGATGGGTCTTAATATATATAATGGGCTGGACGATGGTTTTGTCTCTTAGCCGCTATATTTCTCTGGGCCTTAAAGGCGCAACCAGCAATCAACTATACCAAGCCTCTAACTCCGCAAAATTTGGCCTTTTATTCTTTTTCTTCGGTTCGGTTCTGCCCGGCGTTGCCATCGCAGTAGGAGCCGTGGTTGGTCTATAAGATAAATTGCCCACAAGAACCGCCTAAGCCTGCCTCACAAAGAAATCAATACATCCCAGAAAAGGGATAAACCCGGCCCCTTATCGGGACGACCTGACCTTGCCGAGGCTATATGAGCTTGCCGGGGCTATCTGACCTTCCCTAGGCTATCTGAAAGGAATTCCCATGCCTGCTTTAGAACATACCAGTGAAATCACCATTTTAGGTTTGGTCCTTTGGACATTGCTCTTACTTGCCAGCTTGGCCACTTACCGGTCGCTACAAACTGTTCTCGCCGGACGCAAGGCCAACAGCTTCAACCCCAGCGGCAAAGACCTAGGGGCTTTCGGGCAGCGCCTTACCCGTGCCCATGCTAACGCTTATGAATTTGTTCCGCTGGCGCTTGCAGTTTTGGTTTTCGCCGTAGCCACCGGCCAAACACCCCTCACTGACGGCCTGTCTTTATGGCTGTTGTTTTTTAGGGTTGGTCAAAGCCTTGTCCACCTTGTTTCCACCTCTATTTTTGCGGTCACCTTCCGCTTCATAGTGTTTTTCATACCTCAAATGGCAATTGTCGCTTTTTGGTGTTTTCAGCTGCTTGCAGTTCAGTGAACAGGCATAAACTAAGCCTTAAAACCGCATTAAAACCAAATATCAGCCAAATATTAAGCAAAGGAATCCCGAATGTATGCCAATGCATGAAGGTGGTTTTTATGCAACATTATGAAAGAAAGCGCTGGCTGAAACGCAATATCAGTCAAGTTGATGTCGCATAAATCCTGTCAAAATGCATACTCCCTATTGAATTCTGTGGGAGGAATCCAGGGAAATTACGGGTTGGCTCGTAAATTTTACATTGAGTATAGAGACAAGTTTTAAATCGAGTATGAGGCAAAGGGCGGCGCTGCTGGCTAAACCCGGGCCTCAAAAACGCAAAGTATATGCGAAAACTTTTCAGGAGATCCTATCTATGACTGGAACGACTTATAAAAAACATCTGGCGTTGATGACATCAACGGCACTGTTGACAAGCATTATGGCTGCGCCTTCTTTTGCGCAAACATCTGCTGATTCCAATGAAAGCGCTGATGACATCAACATCGAAGAAATTGTTTCAATTGGTACACGGCGTAAAGGCCGTTCCGCTGCGGATACCCCAGCACCAGTTGACGTTATCTCAGTCGGTGAATTCCGCCAAAGTGGCGCGAATGATGTTCAAGACTTGCTAAGAACATCAGTTCCTTCTTTTAACATTAACACGCAGCCTATTTCAGATGCGGCTAGTATTGTTCGCCCTGCTAACTTGCGCGGCCTGTCTCCAGACAACACACTGGTTTTGGTGAACGGCAAGCGTCGTCATCGTGGCTCGGTTATTTCATTCCTCGGCGGTGGTATTTCTGATGGCTCGCAGGGTGTTGATATTTCTGCAATTCCGTCTCTTGCTCTTAAGCGTGTTGAAATTCTACGCGACGGTGCGTCTTCTCAGTATGGTTCTGATGCGATTGCCGGTGTAATCAACTTTCAATTGAATGACAGTGCTGAAGGTGGAACGGTTGAAGTAACATACGGTTCTACTTACGCTGGCGACGGTGACAATTACCGTATCGCAGGTAACATTGGTCTTCCTCTTGGTGATGCAGGTTTCATTAACCTAACAGCAGAGTATGGCGATACAAACGGTACTGTCCGTTCGGTTGTTCGTAATGATGTTCTTGCTCTGATCGCTGCGGGTAACGCTGATGCTGGTGATTTCTTGACCATCAACTCTTATACGGATCAAGCGCCTCAATATTGGGGTCAGCCTGACGTAGAAAACGATATCAAGCTTTTTGTAAACTCTGCTATTAAGCTTAACGATTCTGCTGAACTTTATGCGTTTGGTAGTTATGCTGAACGCACAGTAACAGGCGGCTTCTTCTACAGAAACCCAACCAACCGTGGCGGCGTGTATCGTGGTCCACTGGTTGATGCTACTGGTGCTCTGGACCCTAACGGTAGCGCTTCTGTGCGCGTTGGTGATCTGGACGGTCTTGGTGTTGGCGAGGCTTGCCCTGCTGGTATTCCACTGAACGGCTTGATCCCAGACGCTGGTGTTCTTGCGCAGGTTAAAGCCAGTGCAAACTGTTTCTCTTTCATTGAAACCATCCCTGGTGGTTTTGTGCCACGCTTTGGCGGTGATAACAGAGACTTCAGTATTGCTGGTGGTGTTCGCGGTGACCTAGAAATTGGGACTGGTCTTACATATGACCTCAGCGTAACACACGGCTCTAACCGGACCGATTTCTTTATCAGAAATACTGTGAATGCTTCGCTTGGTCCAAACACTCCACGGGACTTCATCCCTGGTGGCCAAGAGCAGATCGAGACATCTATTAACGCTGATTTCTCATATGCGATCGCAACGGACCTTGCTTCAGACATTAACATTGCGTTTGGTGGTGAATACCGCAAAGAACGCTTTGACCTGTTTGCTGGTGATGCCGCTTCCTTCGCGCTAGGCCCACTTGCTGATCAAGGCTTCTCGTCTAGTTCAAACGGTTTTGGCGGTTTCCCTAATAGCTCATCAAACTCGCAAGATAGCTATGCTGGTTATATCGACATTGAAGCCGACATGAGCGATCAGTTAACTCTGCAAGGCGCAATGCGCTACGAAGACTATAGTGCCTTTGGCAGTACTCTTGACTTTAAATTGGCGGCTCTCTTCCATGTGACCGACAGTTTCCGTCTACGCGGTACTTACTCAACTGGTTTCCACGCTCCAACATCTGGTCAGGCGAATATCACTAACGTGACTACGCAGAATGTTGGTGGTCAATTGGTTGACCAAGGAACACTGCCTTTGTCATCAGCTGCTGGTCAGTTGGCTGCAGACTTCATTGAATCACAAGGCAATGGTCGTCCATCACTTGGTACTGAAGAAGCACGCAACTTCTCTATGGGTGTTGCTTTTGACCTAGGTGATAGTATCTGGACCATCGACTATTTTAACATCAGTGTTAAAGGTCGTGTGGCCCTGGGTGCTAACGTTGACTTCCTAGCTGCTTTGAACTCAGTAAACGGTGATAACTTTGCTTCTGTATCAGAAGCTTTGACAGGCTTGGATGCTGCAGGCACCATCAACCGCCAAGAATTCATTGGCCTTGATGACCTTGCTCAGTTCCGTTTCTTCTCAAACAGCTTTAGTACCAAAACTCAGGGTATTGATGTTGTTGGTCGCTATGCATTCGACTTAGGCGAAGGCGATTCGAACATTATTCTTGCTGCTAACTACACAAGCACAAGCGTAACGGACAGAGGTACATTGAACCCGATCAGCAGTGGTCGTGTTCGTGCACTAGAAGACCTGTTGCCTAACGTAAAAGGCAGCCTGACTTGGACACACGCACAAGGGCCAATTCGCTCAATGGTTCGTGTGAACTATTATGGCGGTTGGGATGACACTGGAAACGGTGTTGACGGCATTGGCTCAGAGATCCTTATCGATCTTGAACTTGCTTATGCAGTGACTGAAAACATAGAGCTTATCGGCGGTGTTGATAACCTGTTCAGTAACTATCCTGACGAGAACCCATTCTCAGGTAGCCTCGGCCAGCTTTACCCTGAATCCAGTCCTTTTGGTTTCAACGGTGGCCAGTATTACATCCGGGCGCGTGCTACATTCTAAGACCGCGCACCTTTAAAATGCTACGTGAGAGGGCTTTTCGGAGCCCTCTCATTTTTTTTGACCTTCTCTGAAGTTAACGGCCACATATCAAGAGCATCAGACAGACCCTGGCCGCTGAAACCTTCACCAGCTAACCACCGTAAAACTCGACAAATGGATTTTGCTTACGCTAATCTGGGTTCATGAAAAAATATATATTCACTGCGTTCGCAGCTCTGATTGGTGTGTTTTTGCTCTGGAGCTTTTGGTACGAACAAAATACGCTGGTCATCAGGCGTGAAAATTTCTCTGTCTCTCAGTGGTCGGTTGAAACTCCGCCTCTAAAGATAGCCATCGTCAGCGACTTGCATGTGGGGTCCCCATATTGGGGATTAGAGAGGCAGGCAAAGCTCGTTCGTGCGATCAATGCTGAGAAGCCGGATATGATCTTGCTTTTGGGCGATTATCTTATTTCCGATGTTAAAGGCGGGACATACATTGACCCTATTGAAATCGGTCCCATTCTTTCCGACTTTAAAGCCCCGCAAGGCGTGTTTGCCATTCTTGGCAATCATGATTGGTGGGAAGATGGCCCCGGCATCCAAACCGCCTTTAAACTTGCAGGTATCAGCGTCTTGGAAAATCAGCTTACTTCGGCCACTTGGGCTGGGCAAAGTTTAGAATTGCTCGGCGTTCCAGACGACAGCAGCCGCAGCCCCAACATTAACAGAATTTTGGATAATACCCCTAAAACGGCTGGGGTTTTCAGGATTACATTCACCCATGACCCCGGCATATACACAGACCTAAACCCCCAGCAAAGGCTTGATTTAATGCTTGGGGCGCATACGCACGGCGGGCAAGTAAACTGGCCGATTTTTGGTCGTGGTTATGTGCCCGGACGTGCACCAAAAGCATGGGCGCATGGTTGGTCAAAAACCAAAAATGGACCTCTGTTGGTGACCTCTGGCGTTGGGACAAGCATTGTACCAATACGGTTTCGCCAGCCTCCAGAATTTGTTGTTTTAACCCTCAAGCCGGCACCATAAGGCGCAAGCAAATTCCCCTCGGTGGTTGACACAAGCCAACATGCAGGTAAAGACTATGCATTGATTTGGACAAGGGACACATGTGAAAACCTATGGGCTTTATCATCCGCAGTGCAGAACCAAGCGATGCTGAGACCGCATATGAATTGATGCGGCAATTTGCTGAACACGATGAACTGGGGGAATATTTCCAGTTAACCTTTGATCAATTCACTCAATCCGCATTTGGCGCTAATCCCCGCTTTAAAATATTGGTCGCAGAAGAACACGGCGAAACTGTTGGTATCGCCACCTATTTTGATCGCTTCCACATTTGGTTCGGGGAAGAATTGATCGAGATTGATGATTTATTCGTACGTCCGTCTTATCGGGGGCACGGAATTGGCAATAAACTCCTTGAGGCCATCGGATTGATGGCAAAAGAACGCGGCGTTCATGTGCGCTGGTCTATCGAACGCGAAAATTTTTCAACCATCGCTTTTTACAAACGCAAAGGTGTGGATTATCACACCAAAGGCGTCTGTCTTTGGGCGCCAGAAGACATTAATATTCGCGGCTAAAGCTTTTGCTCAAATGTGTGACAAATGTCCCAGATTTCATGTCACACTCAAAAGTGTGACACACTTCGCCTCTAAGCCCCTATCACCGCCATTTTTGCAGCTTTTATCGCAGCAAGGGATTGCACAACATCGTCATGCGAGGTTCGCCAAGACGAAACGCTAATCCGAATAGCGTTTTTGCCCTTCCAAACGGTAGGCCCAAACCAGCAAATGCCAGAGCGTTCTACATGCTGGCGGATTTCACTAAGCTGTTCGGGCGTGCCAATTGTCGCCACCACTTGATTAAGGACCACCTCATTCATCACCTCAAAACCAATATCCTTCAGCCCGGTTTCAAAGGTTTTTGCATGAGCGCAACACCGATCAATCATTGCCTCTAAGCCTTGTCTGCCAAAGCTTCTAAGCGCTGCCCACACCTCGACACCGCGCGCGCGGCGGGAAAATTCAGGCACCATATCCTTAGGTGCATTCATGCCGTCGGTTTTAAAATAGGGTGCGGTTGTCGCCATCGCACTATGAAGCGCGGCCGCATCCCGGCACATTACAATTCCGCAGTCATACGGGGTGTTTAACCACTTATGGCCGTCAGTGGCAAAACTGTCCGCTTGCTCGACGCCTTCTAAAAGGGACTTGTAAGTCTTGGACACTTTACCCCACAGCCCAAATGCCCCGTCCACATGGACCCAAGCTTTTGTTTTAGCTGCCTTTTTGACAATTTCCCCGATGGGATCAATAGCGCCTGAATTAACGTTTCCTGCCTGTGTACACACAAGGGTTAAAGCGTCCAGTTCAGGCAAATCAGCAAGACGCATCGCACCATTTTCATCGGTTGCTACACGGGTCACTCGTTTTTTACCGAAACCAAGCATCGACAGGGCTTTCAGCAGGGTTACATGGACCTCGTCAGAGACAATCACCTTAATTTCAGGCGCTCCGTAAAGGCCGTCAGCCTCCACATCCCAGCCTGCCTTTTGCAAAAGCCGTGACCGCGCCGCCGCTAAAGCTGTAAAATTAGCCATGGTTGCCCCGGTTGTCATGCCAACACCGCAGTTTTCGGGCAAAGAGAATAAATCCAGCAACCAACGGCCAGCAATAGCTTCCAGCTTGGTTCCCACAGGGGAGTTCATATCAGAGGACGGTGATTGATCCCACGCTGTCGCGATCCAGTTGGCACCAACAGCCGCAGGCACTGCTCCGCCAACCACAAAGCCAAAATAGCGTCCCCCCATAGACGCCACTGTCGCTTTGCTGCCAATGTCGTGCAGCATATCAAGCGTATCCGTATCAGATGCACCAACATCTGCTAGGGGCTGATCGAAAACACAAAGCGCGTCTACTGCGAATGCGGAGGGGAAAACATCCTGTTTTTCAATATGTTGAAGGTATTTTGCAGCATGGTTATGGGCGATATCTAGTGTGTTTTTATATGGATCTGTCATCACATATTCCTTGGAAAAAGGCGGCGAATAGTCCTGAATTTAAGCATCACCATGATCTGCGTTTGGGACAAACACATTTTAGTTTCGCTTGCGAAAAGATTAGCTACACCCCCTGCGCAAGATACCGCTAAAGCCTTAGAATAAAGGACTTTTTTGCGACAGACACACCGTTCACGAAAATTTCAAGCCAGTGTTCGCCGTGGTAATATTTTCGTGTTGTAATCGGCTTTATCGCATGCTTTCGACACGCTTGAACCGCCCCGTTTGTTAGGACCGTATCTTTCCATTTAAACATTTTCGGGACAGTGCTGCCGTTGGCCTTCACAAAATGGATGGCATAATCCACCATAATTTTGGGGCTTCCTGCGCTTCCGCTAAAATCAGCCTCAAAGTCAAGCGTGCCGCCAAAATCAACCGTGGGGCTTGTGATTTTAAGTTCGCAGACAAGGCCTGCTAGAGGGTCATATCCAAAGGCTGACAGCACGCCTTTATGTCCTTGTTTAATCAAAGTTCGGCACGCGTGCTTGACTAAGCGTTTGCGGTTTTTATCCGCCCCCTCAAGCCAACGAACAGCAATTTCTGCAACCTTGTCCGGATGGTCTTTAGCAATATCATTCAAGTGATTCGCCACCGACCTGCGCACATATTCTTCTGGATCATCCTTTAATTTTTCAAGCAATGGCAATGTGTTAGAGGGGTCGTCGATAAATTTTCTAAGCTGCATTCCCCACGGCAACCGAGGGCGAGTGCCCTCACTCACCAAACGCCGGACATGGCGGCTTTCATCCTCACTCCATTGATCAAATACCGCTAATGTGTGTGCTGTATGCTGGTCCAAGAAGGGCCGCACAGCAAATTCTGCACTGAAGCGTTTGGTCACCTCTTTCAACAGCGGCAACGCCAAGTCTGGCTGGTCAAGTCCGCGTTTTGTCACCAAATCGGTTACCGGCCAAGCGGCAAACCCCATCACCCCTTTTGGGCCAAATGAGGCGCTTTTGTCTTGCACACTGTCGTCACACGGGTGCAAACAGGCCAAAATTATGGCGGAAAAAGCGCTGAAATCTGCGGGTAACCGGCTGTCGAGCGCGGTCATAATATGTAGTGCGCGTTCTTTCAATTCTAAATCAAGCAGGCCTGTTTCTGCCGCGTTGCAAAAGCCAACTTCGTCAAACCCTTCATATACACGCGCAAAAATTTGCCCTAACTGGCGTACAACGCTTTGATTTAAATAGTCTTTAAAGGGTTCCATAGGGTCAGCGCCTTAGTCTGATTTCTATCCGCTTGTTCTTATTTTGTTCTATCCCGATTTTATGAGAGAGGTCAAGGGCTTGACGCATTGTTCAGCAAATGCAAGATGCCCTTATGTTTGATCTTGAAGATGCAAAGCTTGAAAAGCACTCTGTCACCGTAGCCGGGCACCGCACGTCAATTTCGCTTGAACGTTGCTTTTGGCGCCACCTGCGCGCGGTTGCTGCTGACCGCGATTTATCTATCAATGAATTGGTGCGCCTTCTTGATGAAGCGCGCTCAGGATCGCTTTCGGGAGCGATCAGGGCTTTTGTCCTGCAATCCCTTGAAAACCAACAGAATTAGAAGATAGTTCGTCCTCTTTTTCCTGTTGTTCTTCGGCTTTGCGCCGTGCCTCTTGCTCAGCTTTTTTCTTCGCTGCTTGCGCTGATTTTAGCTGGGTTAACATCCCAAACGCACGCGTAAATACTGCCAATCCGGGGTTTCCGGGTGCCTTACCAGACTTAGCTTGGCGGGTTTCCATCTCTTGAAACAATTCATTTCGCAACCGGCGTTCTATGCCTGCAATGACAAAGCGTTCAAATGATCTGCTGACCCATTTTGCGCTCGCGCCTTCAAATGGCCCCTCATACCGCACATCAAGCGCTGGAGTGTCGGGCGGATTTATGAGCTTCAAAGCGCCGCTGAGAGCCAAAAACCTGTCGGGTAAATTAATCTGCCCATCAAGTGTCAAGGAGCCCCAATCAGCAGAAGCCTTTGCGGTTTCAACCAGCATTACGCCGCTATCAATGGAGAATTTTCCGTTAAGGGTAGCAAACGGTGTTTCGCCTGTTCGCAATAAATCACCGACCGAACTTAAAAACCTGCGTCCAGACCTTGCAGTTTGCATTGTGGATAAAATCCCGCCAACGGATAGAAATCTAAGCTGGCCTGCTGCGCCTTCAATATTTCCCTCTCCCCCAAGCGTTGCGATTACGCTTTTAGTGTCACCTAGCTTGCCTTTCAGCGAAACCTGCCCTTTGACACTGGACTGTACCAAGCTAGGAACCCCTTCACTGGCAAACAAACCTGCGAAATTAAACGCCTCAAATTTGGTCTCTAACGTGAACGGAACCGCCTTCTCCAGCGTAGCACCGAAAAGAAAATCAACTGGTTTTAAGTTCAGTGTAGCCTCTGGCCCAAACGTCAATCGTGCGCTGCCATCTCCAACGGAAAGTCTGGCTGAAGGCGCATTTATCTGTTGGCCCACAAGGGAAATATTTTTCAAATTCAATGCAATCGTGCCAGCATAGTCCCCAAGCGCCCTCAAATAGGCTCCCGTCCGGCTTTCACCTTCTGCCGCAGCTCTGGCACCCACAGCCAACATGATTTCTGCCACATCCAATGCGCCAGAAAAACGGTGATCATCTGAAACTATAAGCGTGCCAGAAAGCGCGCGATCCCCATTTTTAATGCTGGGAATTGTTATGGTCCAACCCTCATCTCCGCGTAGCGCTTCTATCTCCGCACGCAAGCCTTTGGATGGATCTAAGCCGTCAAGGTCCCGCCCGATTTCCTCCTCAAGCAGGGCAACATTTTTGTGATCATAGGTAACTTTCAAACGCTGCAGTCCGTCCAAGTCACGGATTTCAGCTTGCATTTTTCCGTCAGCAAAATCCCCGCCAAGTTTTATGTCCAGCGCCCTGCCCTGCCCCTCCTTAGAGAGCGCATATGTAAGCTGTGCGGGCAGGTTTTTGAAATCGCCGTATCCGCCTAAGCGTGCAACACCAGCCAAGTTCGAATGTTTTAATGCACCTTGAAGCTCGACAAATGTTAAGCGGTTTTTGGGAAACCCAATTTCCCCGGACAGACTGATCAAATTGTCTTGCGTGCTGGCATCAAATCCAAGGCGCATCTTTGAATAGGTCCCGGTTGCAGAGGCTTTTCCGTCTAACGTATCCATGTCTGCTGCCAACAAATAAGCCTGTAATTCAGGGATGAAATACCGGCCAATATGCATACCCCACTTGGTAAAATCCGCCTGAAGCGCGAGCGCAACATCATCACCGTCATTGGCGAGGCTGCCTTCAATTTTTAGGCTGCTATCCCCTTGTTCTAGCGTTAGAAAATCAATATCTAACTTGCCAGACTTCAAGGCCCCGACAAAGCGCGCGTGCCCCAATGTCGCCTTAAAGCCATGTAAAACATTGGCCGTGATATCTAAGGTCATATCGACATTTTCAGGAACACGCACAAGGGCGCGACTGCCTTGCTCTGATGGCTTCCCTGTGGATTTATCCAAAACGAGGTTGGCTTCTGATTTGTCCAAAGCGGCGTTGGCTGCGAAAATATCCAAATCTAGTTGGTCTAATTTTACTTTTACATGGGTTGGAACCAAGTTTCCCCGCACGCCTGAAAGCGCTCCGTAAATTTTGGATGTGTCCAGCAAGCCCTCTAGCTCTGACACCATCCACTGATCACCCTGATACATAAGTGTTGCCGTAGCAGATGCGATGGAAAGCCTGCCTTCAGGAATGGTATCCGGTAAATCAAGCCCGGCCCAGTCAGCCAAGTCTCCCACATCTCCAACCGCGATGCGCAGGCGTGCTTCGCCAAAGTCAGCGTGTAAATCACCAGACACAGAAAGCGTAGCAGCCCCCGGCAATAAAGCCTGCAAGCTTGTAATAACCGGCCCTTCTGGCCTCAGGGCTACAACCGCATCAATGCGCTGGCCAAGCCCCCCGTTCATGCGAATACCTTCGACCGTAACATCCACAGCGCCGCTTAAAGCCATATGGCTGGCCTTTGGGCTTAACTGCGAAGGCTGACGATCGGCTACCGAAGCGGTTGGAAGCGCTGCTTGCCAAGCATCAACATCAATCACGCCAAGCGATAAAGACCCTGCCAAATGGTTCATGCCTGCTTTGCGGGCGATGGTTAAATCAAGGCGACCCCGCGTTTCAGCCAACTGTAATTGGCGGCTCACCAACTTAGCGATACCGCCATTAACGTCCAGCTGAAGGTCAAACTCATATGGGATATTGGGCACTTGCCGTGCGCCCGGCCCACTGGCCGTTAGTGTATTGGCTGCGCTGTACACATCCCCCAAGCGCGGCCCATCAAGACGTAGTCGGGCGGTCATATCTCCGTTTGTGGCAATCCTGCCAGACACCGCAATGTTACTTTCGGCGAGTTTAATATCGGCTTTTATAGACACTTCATCGCGCAGCAGCACGGGTTTCAGGCGGCCACTGGTTTCAACAGCTTGACCATCCAAGATAAAACTGCCGTCCCAATTCATCGGCCCAGTGGGCAAGGTTCCCTTGAACTGAAGGTTAATCTGTTCGGCTTTGCGCATAATACTGCCGTAAGGCTGCAGTATCAGCTTGCCATTTCTAATATCAATGCGGGTTAGGTCAACGCTGGCCTCGCCGCTGGTTTCAGGCCACCCACGCACGCGCCAAATGCCGGTCGGCGTTTCATCAAGTGCGGCACTGAGACCTTCAAGAACAAGCCCCTGAACTGCAATTCTACCCTTTAGAAAGCTAGCAACCCCAAGCCGGATCGATATTTTATCCGCTGTCGCCACTATACCGCCGCTGCCCTGCCCCCGAGGCGCAATGCGAACAGTTTCCGCAGAAATGCTGGGGCGCGGGGTAAGCGAGACCGTTACATTGCCTGCCAGCTCCACCTGCATATTCATCTGTGCAGAGGCAATATCCGAAAGCGTTTCCCGATACCTATTCCAGTCAAGATAACTGATCAAGACCGACAGAATAACAAGGCCCAAAGCCAGTGCCGATATCGTCCAATATAAGATCTTTTTTAGCGGTTTTGGGGCCAAAATCATCTCCAAACAGGGGGCTTTAAACTGCGCCTTCTTACACCTTCTTACAAGTATCAACATTATTTAGGCAAACTTAGGGCGCTTTTTTCTTAACCTTTTGATCCAGCGACATTAAGCTGCCCCCAAATTATCGGTTAGCAACACACAATATTCAGTTAGGCATAATAAGGGTTTCATGAGTTAATGCCCCATCAAAAGCGAACAATTCTTCAGCGCATCATGCGTGGGCTTAGGGCTACCATGTTCAGTGCGGGCAGTTATGAGCTCAGCACAATTTCTGTGTTGGCCCTTATTATCGGGGTAATCTCAGGCTATGCGGCAATTGGGTTTTATCTGGGCATCAGTGAAATTTTGAACCTCGGTTTCGGTGTTGACGAAGCCACACTTGCGTCTGGGGTTTCGGGCTTGCCCGCATGGTTGATTATCACTGTGCCTGTAACCGGAGGGTTGATCGTTGGCCAACTGCTGCGATTTCTGCCCGGACACCAATCTAGCGGCGTCGCCAATGTGATTGAGGCTGCAGCCCTGCATAACGGCCATATAAGCCCGAAAGAAGGTATCATCAGTGCCGCTGCAACTGTTATCTCTCTTGGCTCTGGTGCTTCGATGGGGCGTGAAGGCCCTGTGGTGCATTTAGGCGCAGCGATGGCGTCTTTCATCACCAAAACACTTCGGTTAAATCCGGCCGTTGCACGCACGCTTCTTGGCTGCGGCGTGGCGGCCGCCGTGGCGGCCTCTTTCAATGCGCCGATCGCTGGCGTATTTTTCGCGCTTGAGGTTGTGATCGGCCATTATGCCCTGCATGCTTTTGCACCCATTGTTATTGCGGCTATAGCGGGCACGCTTGCCAGCCGCGTGCATCTAGGGGATTTTCCCGCCTTTCAAATTGCCGATCATATGATCAACAGCTTTTGGGAATTTCCCGCTTTCTTCCTTTTGGGTATTGTATCGGCTTTGGTGGCCGTTGTGTTTATGTCGGGCATGAATTATGCCGATAAATTCAACGCAAAAAACAAAATCATTCCTTTGTGGCTGATGCCAGGTATCGCCGGGCTGTTTATCGGCTTAATCGCTTTACGCTATCCTGAAGTCCTTAGCGTCGGATATGAGGCAACCACAACAGCCTTGAACGGCGACTATGGGCTATCGCTTCTTATTGCCCTGCTAGTGACCAAAATCATCGCCACTATGATCAGCTATGGTGGGCGTTTTGGCGGCGGCGTTTTCAGTCCGTCCCTGTTTATCGGCGCCATGACAGGCGGCGCCTTTGGCATCGTGGCCAGCATGGTTTTCCCTGAGCTCGCCTCCTCTCCTGGGCTTTATGCCGTGGTCGGCATGGGGGCTGTGGCCTCTGCCGTTTTGGGAGCGCCGATTTCAACCATGTTGATCGTATTTGAAATTACTGGCGATTATAATTTAACGATCGCTGTGATGATCGCCTCAGCGGTTTCGAGCAGTGTCACCAGCCAATTTTACCAGCGATCCCTGTTTTTGATGCAATTGGCAGCGCGTGGTATTCGCCTAGAGGGCGGACGGGCAACTTACTTGTTAAAATCAGCCAAAATCGGCGACCATATGACCAGGGATTTCTTCACCGTGTCGGAGAATGAGCCTGTCACCAAAGCACGCGAACTGCTGGTGGCTCAGGGCGGTGGGCTTTTGATTGTAACCAATAGCGCCGGGCAGATGATCGGCACATTGGGGTTTGGCCAGCTTCAGGCAGATGTGTTTGATAATAACAAAGCCCAAGATCACACCGTGGCAGAATATGTGCGCGAAACCACGCATACCGTGAAATCAACTGACCCCATGCAGCTTGCCATGACCCGTATGGATACCAGCGGTGACGAAACTCTGCCGGTGCTATCCCCAACGCAAAAAGGCGTTGTTGTTGGACTGATAAGCAACCGCCATGTGATGAAAGAATATAACCGCGCCCTATTGGAAACGCAGGGCCAAGAGCAAGGCTATGGACCAAACGGTTAAAACCAACCCTGACGTTCACCCCCTCGCTCACGCATATAACTCTCCCTCAGAGCAAGCAAAAAATGTAAAAGTTCTTGCTTCGTTCTCAGGCCTTTGGATGCTATAGACGCCTCATGAGTGATGATTTTGATTTAGATGATCTGGATATGGGGCCTGCTGAAGCACCTCTAAAGACTGTTGGCTCAAAGACAGTTGGCCCAGAAACAGTTGACCCAGAAACAGCGGGACATACAGTGATGCACGAAGCGGCCCACGCGGCAGCATCGTCCGCAGGCCCTCCGCCCTATCTTGAAGGCCTGAACGAACCCCAACATGAGGCTGTCATGGCGCTTGATGGTCCCGTTCTGGTGCTCGCAGGTGCAGGCACAGGCAAAACCCGTGTGCTCACGACCCGGCTTGGGCATTTGCTTGCGACAGGGCGTGCGGCACCGTGGAATATCCTATCGGTTACTTTCACCAATAAAGCTGCCAAAGAAATGCAAGAGCGCGTGATGCGCGTAATTGGCCGCCCGGTTGAAGGCATGTGGATTGGTACGTTTCATTCAATTTGCGTGCGGATGCTTCGGAAACATGCTGAATTGGTGGGCTTGCAATCTAACTTCACAATCCTTGATACAGATGACCAAATCCGGCTGTTGAAACAGTTGATCAAGGCCGAAAATATCGACGATAAACGTTGGCCGGCACGCACGCTCGCAGGGTTGATCGACCGCTGGAAAAACAAAGCCCTATCCCCTGCCAAAGTCCCTGAAAGCGAAGGCTATGCCTACGCTAACGGCATGGGCGGCAAGCTTTATGCACAGTATCAGACGCGCCTTAAAATGCTGAACGCCTGTGATTTTGGCGACCTTCTCTTGCACGCGATCACTATTTTGCAGTCGCGGCCCGATGTGCTGAAAGACTATCACAACCAGTTCCGCTATATTTTGGTGGATGAGTATCAAGATACCAACGTCGCACAATATTTATGGCTGCGACTGTTAGCACAAGCGAGCAAAAACATATGCTGTGTCGGCGATGATGACCAATCAATCTACGGCTGGCGCGGCGCAGAAGTTGGGAATATCTTACGGTTTTCAGAGGACTTCCCCGGCGCTAAAGTGGTTAGGCTCGAACAGAATTACCGATCAACAGGTCATATCCTTGGGGCCGCATCCACTTTAATCGCAGCGAATGAAAACCGCCTTGGGAAAACCTTATGGACCGACCAGCCGGACGGAGACAAAGTCTCGGTCAAGGGCGTTTGGGATGGGCCTGAAGAAGCCCGTACTATCTGCGATGAGATCGAAAGTCAGCAGTTGAAAGGCAATGCCCTAAGCCAAATTGCTATTTTAGTGCGCACCGGCTTTCAAATGCGCGAATTTGAAGAACGCTTGATTACGCTTGGCGTACCGTACCGGGTCGTTGGTGGCCCCCGCTTTTACGAGCGTGCCGAAATCCGCGATGTGATGGCCTATTTGCGCGTGATCAACCAGCCTGAAGATGATCTTGCGTTTGAGCGTATCATCAATGTGCCAAAAAGGGGGCTTGGCACAACCACGGTTCAGAAAATCCACCATATAGCCAGTAGCCTTGGTATTTCCATGAGCCGCGCGGCACGTCAAATTGTTGAAATGGACGAGCTAAGAGCCGCCGCCCGTAAATCCTTGACAGCCTTGATGGATAATTTTGACCGCTGGCGCAAATTACTAGCTGATCATACCCATGTTGAGGTTGCGGAAACATTGCTAGATGATTCGGGTTATATGGATATGTGGCAAAATGACAAATCCCCCGATGCACCCGGCAAGCTGGAAAATGTCAAAGAAATGGTCTCTGGCATGGGGGAATTTGAAACCCTTGGCGAGTTCCTAGAGCATATCGCCTTGGTGATGGCCAATGACAACAATGACACGGCAGAAAAAGTCACTTTGATGACCCTGCACGCCGCAAAGGGACTAGAGTTTGATACGGTTTTCCTACCCGGTTGGGAGGAAGGTTTGTTCCCCAATCAGCGCGCCTTGGACGAAACCGGCGTGAAGGGCCTAGAGGAAGAACGCCGGTTGGCATATGTAGGCATTACCCGCGCTCGGAAGAACGCCCATATTTATTTCGCCGGTAACCGACAAGTTTTTGGTCAGTGGCAATCCTGCCTACCCAGCCGTTTTATCGAGGAATTGCCCGCTGAGCATATTGAAATAGAAGCCGCACACGGGCTATACGGCAAAAGTTCGACACACACAGCCCGTAGCGGTTGGGACGATAACGACACAGCCGACAGCGGCTATTTTACCTCAAGCGGGGAAAAATACGGTCCCGGTTGGCAACGCGCACAATCCTTTAAATCCAGCAGTTCAAACTATGATTTCTCCAAGCTGCACACTGTTGGCGGCGCGACCAAGCGTGCAAAAAAGGCCCGTGTAGAGGCTATCAGTGATTTCGCTATTGGCGAGCGCGTGTTTCACGAGAAATTCGGGTATGGAATAATCGAAGATGTTGACGGCAAAAAACTGCTTGTAGAGTTTGACAAAGCCGGCACCAAACGCGTGGTTGATAGTTTTGTTAAACGCGCCTAAAACCGCCAAGCAATGACTTTGGGGTCCAAGGAACTTTACATGACTGAACAAACATGGTGCCTGTCAGGGCAATTGCCCCTTAAATCTGCTGAAAAGCTGGAACATGTGCTCGAAACACTCGCTGATGCGCGCGGCGAATTTCCGCCGACACTCTCGTATTTTGATCAGCCAAACAGTCCTCTTTGGCGCACCGAGGTTTATTTTGCTGGAACACCGGATTACGGGTTTATCAATGTCATGCTACAGCAAGCAGGCTTGTCGGACTGGGACCATGACATCGCGCCCGTCCAAGATAAAGATTGGGTAAGCGAAAGCCAAAAATTGCTCGCACCTGTGAGTGCCGGCTGCTTTTTGGTTTACGGCAGCCACGACAAAGACAAAGCCCGTGTCAATGCGATCAACTTGCAAATCGACGCAGGGCAAGCCTTTGGAACAGGCAAGCATGAAACCACGGCCGCCTGCCTTGAGGCTTTAACAAATTATGCCACCAATATTTCCCCTAAAACCGTGCTTGATCTTGGGACTGGCTCTGGTGTTTTGGCGTTGGCCGCACACCGGCTTTGGCCCACGGCCTGTATTGTCGCCAGCGATATTGACCCGATAGCCATAAAGGTCGCTGCTGAAAATGTCGGTATTAATGCTGGTGTGTCTCGGACAGTGGGGGACTCGACAGGCGGTATTGCGCTTTTGGTCGCACAAGGACTTGATGATCCGGCTTTCAGCCACGATAGCCCCTTTAACCTCATAACAGCCAATATATTGGCGGGACCTTTGATAGACATGGCCGCTGATATTTGTGCAGCCCTCGCCGTGGGCGGCGACTTGGTATTATCAGGGTTATTGAACACCCAAGAAAAAATAGTCCTCGACGCTTATAAAGCGCGAGGACTAGTCTCAGAGGGCAGAATTGAGAAGGGTGACTGGCTCGCGCTGATCCTTCGAAAGCCTTAGCGGGAAAACCCCTGTCGGCATAAAGGATACAGAGCGCAAGCCCTATCTGTCTATTGGTTCAGGGCAGCCGCAACTGGCCCCGCAGAACATTTAGTGCGCCGCGACTGTGCCGCCACCAAAACCGCCGTAACCACCACCAAAGCCACCACCAAGGTTGGTTGGGCGTACAATCTTGAAATTGTATTTCTTGGCTGGTTCTTCAGAGCGCATCTGGCCTGCTTCGACCATAAGGGTGAAGAAATCGCCTTTAGCTGTTACGTCTGAGGCAAATTCCCGAATGGCTTCTTCAGCCACCAAAGAATAAATTGGTGTATCCGCACTTTGCGCGCTGGTGTGAGGCACTTGGCCTTCACTTGCAAGCAAACCCATAAAGCTGAAAGCGCCGAGTTCTGTTTTTTCTACTGTCATTGTCATCGTTCTTCTCCAAAGTCTCGCTGTTATTATTTTTAAGCATCAGCCCTGCTGACACGGCTTAAATAGGCTTTGGAAATCGGAATAATAAGTAGCTAAGATTGCAAACGAGCCATGCGTCAGACGCATGGCTATTTTTTTGTGACAAAATTATGACGAATACCTAGACTATACAGTCCATAAAATGTGTCATTCCCGTGAAACCAAGGCTACCAGCCAATGACACCAATAAGAATCACCAGGCAGAGCCCCCAAAACAGAATACCCCCATAGACATATGGTTTCGCCATTTTGCGTTCAAACCAATGCCGTGGCTTAATGCCTTTGGCCAAAAATACAACCAGCCCAGAAAGATTGACACTAACAATATTGACAGCCAGCAAAATGAAGGCGCCAAATGCAAGATATAGCTCACCAGAGCCCAGCATAAAGCCGACGGTGGCAGCGGGCGGCAACAGCGCAACCGCCACCATTACCCCTACAAGCGTCATCGACAGGCCTGTGGTTAGGCTTAAAACACCAGCAACGCCAGACGCCGCAGCAAGCGCAACACCGCTTAGACCAACGGCTGTTCTGCTCATCAATTCAGAGCTATTTGTCTCGCCTGTCCAATAATACCCCACCGCGGTTGAGATCAAAATTGCAAGCGACAGCCCCAAAACACCCGCCAAAAAGGACCGCACCATTAAAGGTCTATCGCCTTGCGATGTCGCAAAAGCAAATGCCAAATTTGGCCCCAAAAAGGGAGCAATCACCATTGCCCCCACCACAACAGCCACATTATCCTGCAGCAATCCGATGATCGCCACGATCGTCGAGAGGCATGTCAGCAGGAAATATGTGAAATCCATCTGAACGCCTTGCCCCATTTTTTGGTACAGCTCTTCGCGGGTATCTCCGGTGTTTGAGCTATCCACAGCGGGTAGTGTAGCGTCCACGGGAATAATATTGATGCGTGCCTTCGCAGACGTTTTCAATAAAGTGTGCAAGGTATCAACCAATTGTTGCCGGTCTTCAGAGCGCGTCAACAACTGAAACAGCGCGTGATCATCTTCTAGGTCTGCGCTTTTAATGCAGCTGATCACGCTGGCCTCGCCTGCCAGTTTGCGAATATTAGCCTCTGCGGCAATAGGCGCAGTTACATACAGCATTTTAAGTGACATATCTTTCCCCTTGCCTTGGCATAGTAAGGAGAGGGCGTAAAATTACAAATGAGAAAATAACCAGCGCGCACCAACAGTTTAATCGCGCGTAAAAGCAATCCACTGGGCTTCGGTCATCACTTGAACGCCAAGCTGTTCTGCTTTTTTAAGCTTTGAACCAGCGCCCGGCCCAGCGACCACAATATCAGTCTTTTTTGAAACAGACCCAGAAACCTTAGCGCCCAGCGCTTCGGCTCCGGCTTTAGCCTCTGCCCGTGTGATTTTCTCTAAACTGCCTGTGAAAACAACGATTTTCCCTGAAACAGGGCTGTCTGTGGCCTGCTCTGCCACGGGTTTTACAGAAAGTTCTGCCAGCAGACGCGCTAAAACACCTCTGTTTTTTTCAGCCAGATAAAAATCTGCCAGACTAAGCACTACGTCGCCGCCAATACCGTCGATAGATGTTAGATCCTGATTAAGGTCATATAATGTTTTTGCCGCCGTCACTGAAAGGCTGAAGCCGGGCTTCTCAGCCAACTGTGCCACAGTGTGCAACCGACTGATACGCACGTTATCCGCCTTTAGAGTACCCGCCTGCATACGGGCAAGTCTGGCCGCGACCAATCTCGTAAAGCTTTGATTTTGGCTGAACAAGTCAGTGGGTTGCAAAGATGCGGCAAAATCTTTCAAATGCCCAAAGGTTTGCAGACAGTAATTCAGAGCGCTGATCTCATGATCTGATAAATCTTGACCAAGAGCCTTTTCCGCCTCAAGAGTTCGGTCCAAATATAGGGTCATTGCGCTTGGTGTTGAAAAATGGCGGGCCAAAAGTTTTGCGGTTTCCAGTCCGATCCCCCGGATACCCAGCCCAAAGATCAACCGGTAAAATTCAATTGATCGGCGCTGTTCGATGGCGGCCAAAAGGTTACGCACCGAGAGCGCACCCCAACCTTCCCATTTTTGCAGGGCTTCGCCTTCAGCGCGGTTTTTCTCACCAAGGGTAAAAATATCAGCCGGTTCTTTGATCCAGCCACGTTCAAACAATTGTTCCACCTGTTTGATGCCAAGCCCTTCAATATCAAACGCCCCGCGTGAAACAAAATGGCGCAAGCGCTCTATCTGTTGCGCCGGACAGGCCAGCCCTCCCATGCAGCGCACGGCCACATCATCGTCGGCTGCTTCTGCATGGCTACCGCATGCAGGACAGGTTTCAGGAAAGACATAGGCCTTTGCATCCGCTGGTCGTTTCCCTAGAACCACTGAAACCACCTGCGGTATCACATCCCCCGCACGTTGAATAATAACAGTGTCACCAATTCGCACATCCAAGCGTGCTATTTCATCCCGATTATGCAAGGTCGCATTAGAAACAACAACACCGCCCACTGTCACAGGGTCCAGTTTAGCAACCGGTGTTAGTGCGCCCGTGCGACCAACCTGTATATCGATATCTTTTAGCCTAGTGGTCGCTTGCTCGGCAGGGAATTTATGCGCGATCGCCCAGCGCGGCGCCCGTGCAACCATGCCAAGGCGCTGCTGCCAGTCTAGGCGGTCCACTTTATACACCACGCCGTCGATATCATAATCAAGCGATGCACGCTGGTCTTCGATATATTTATAATGCGCCACCGCACCAGAGACTGTGTCAAACACCTGCATCAAAGGGTTCACATCAAAACCCCATGTTTTAAATAGATGGATCATGCCCATTTGTGTGTCTGCTGGCACGTCTGAAATTTCGCCCCAAGCATAGGCGAAAAACTTGAGCGGCCTTGCTTTGGTGATCGCCACATCAAGCTGTCGCAAAGACCCCGCCGCAGCGTTGCGTGGATTAGCAAACAGCTTGTCGCCAAGGGCTTCTTGGCGAGCATTGAGGGCGATAAAATCCGCCTTGCCCATATAAACCTCGCCGCGTACTTCAAGAACATCCGGCCAGCCACTTCCGCTTAGTGTATGGGGGATATTTTCAATGGTCATGGCATTTTTAGTGACATTTTCGCCAACCGTGCCGTCCCCCCGTGTGGCCGCAGTTACAAGGGCACCTTTTTCATAACGCAGCGCCAAAGACAGACCATCAATTTTAGGTTCCGCAGTGAGAGCAACTGTGTGGGTATCATCCAAGGCTAGAAAACGCCGCACCCGGCCTTCGAAATCAAACACATCCTCAGCACTGAAAGCATTATCAAGCGATAGCATCGGACGGGCATGTGTGATTTTGGCAAACTTTTCCTGTTTAGGGGCCGCACCAACCCGGTGACTAGGGCTATCTAGGCGCACCAAATCCGGGAAACGATCTTCAATCGCCATATTACGGCGACGTAGAGCATCATAATCTGCATCGCTAATTTCTGGGTCATCATCCCCGTGATATTTTTGGTCGTGGAAAGCTATTTCCATCGCCAAACGCGCTAATTCCCTGCGGGCTTCGGCTTTGGTTAAATCCTCGGCAGCCTTTTCAGATTGATCTGTCATGTGCCTTACTCGCCGCTATCCAACAATTGATCCGCTGCCGCCCGCGCAGCATCCGTAATTTCAGCCCCTGCCAGCATACGCGCAATTTCCTCGCGGCGCTCATGATTTGCAAGGCGGCTCACAGTGGTGCGAGTGATATTGTTCTTATCACCCTTTGCTATCTGATACTGACTATGGCCACGAGCAGCCACCTGTGGGCTGTGGGTCACAACAAGCACCTGTGCGCTATCAGCCAAGCGCTCTAAGCGCTCACCAACCGCACTGGCAGTAGCACCGCCGATACCTCGGTCAACTTCGTCAAAGACCATCACAGGAGCGCACCCCCCATCCGCAAGAACAACCTTCAACGCCAAAATAAAGCGCGCGAGTTCACCGCCCGAGGCGACTTTCAACATCGGACCAAAGGGCGTACTGGGGTTGGTTTTCACTTCGAAAGATATGCGTTCACCACCAAACGGAGTCCACTCCTGTTCGTCCAACAGCTGAATACGCGTACGGAAAATGGCTTTTTCCAATTTAAGCGGCGGCAATTCTGCGGTGACCAATTTATCCAACTCAAGGGCCGCACTTATGCGCGATTTCCGCAAAACCTCAACGGCTTTCTTCATCAAAGCTTTCGCATTTGATAAATCACTGCGGGCCTGCTTCACAGTTTCATCCCCAGCGGACAGGGCTGCCGCGCGGCCTTGAAAATCATTATAAACCTGCAAAAGCTGGTCGGGCGAGCATTTATGTTTTCGTGCCAAGCGCCGGATTTCGAACAAGCGTTCTTCAACAGCCTCAAGGTCTTGTGGATCAAATTGCAGCATCCGCACCAATTTTTCCAGCTCGATAATGCCCGCTTCAAGCTCTATTGAAGCGCGGTCAATAGCCTGCACCACTGGGGCTAAATGATCCTGAGCCGTGCCGTCAGTGCGTTCCATACGGCGCAAGACACCCCGCAGAACACTATCAGCACCATTGCGGCCTGAGAGGTCTTTCAGATAGGTTTGCAGGTCGTCCATCAGCTTTTCGCCGTGCATCATCAAAGCACGTTGGTCTGCAAGCTCTGCTTCTTCACCCGCTGTGGGGTTCAGCTCGGCGAGCTCTTCTTGTGCATGCAGGATATAGTCTTCGTCCTCTTGCGCAGCCAGCAAATCAGCCTCTGCTTTTTCAAGTGCCCTTTGAGCCTCAAGTTGGGCCGCATGTGCTGTGCGTACAGCAGACAGCAGTGGCGCATGGTGGGCAAAATTATCAAGTAAATCTCGGTGTGCGCCGGCTTCCAAAAACTGGCGGTCATCGTGCTGACCGTGGACCTCTAAGATTAAAGCCCCCAAATCCGCAAGCAACGCGCGGCTGATGGGCTGATCATTTGCCCATGCACGCGAACGTCCATCTGTCCCCACCATGCGGCGCAGGATCACTGTGCCTTCGCCGCTATCAAGATCATCCGCCTCAAGCCGCTGGCAAGCAGGGTGATCAGGGGCAAGGTTGAATTCCGCGATCACGGTCCCTTGTTTCTGGTCTTGTCGCACCAAAGCCCGGTCTGCGCGCGCCCCGGTCGCAAGACCAAGGCTATCAAGCAATATGGATTTTCCCGCGCCTGTTTCCCCCGTGAGAACAGTAAGGCCTTCCTCAAAAGAGAGGTCCAGTTTGTCGATTAAAACAATATCGCGGATGCTGAGGCTGGTCAGCATTCACCCTCCCCCGGGTTGTTGCGTGTCAGGCCGCGCACGGCACCCTTAAAACGGCCAAAGCTTACTTAGCCATGATTCGTTATCAACTTCAGGCTCTAGGTCGACGCCTTTCAGCAATGCATAGCTATAGCGGTACCATTTGGTTCCAGCATAATTATGTCCAAGAACGGCACCCGCCATTTGCGCTTCTTTATCAATTCCAAGCGCCATATAGCTTTCAACAAGCCGGTGCAAAGCTTCGGGAGTGTGGCTAGTGCTTTGATATTTTTCAATTACATTGCGGAACCGCAAAATCGCAGCCAGATATTCTTTGCGGCGCATATAAAACCGCCCAACTTCCATGTCTTTACCAGCAAGGTGATCCATGGTGAGTGCGAGTTTCAGCTCAGCATCGCGGGCATAATCTGATCCGGGATAACGGCGCGAAACCTCGGTCAAGGCCTCTTGTGCTTCAAGCGTTTTCGCTTGATCACGCCCCACATCAGAGATTTGTTCATAGTGGCTAAGCGCGATGAGATAATAAGCATAGGGTGCAGAGCGGTTGCCCGGATGGAGCTGTAAAAATCGTTCTGCAGCCAGAATGGCATCATCATAATTGCTGCTCATATAATAAGAATAAGCCGCCATAAGTTGCGCACGCCGTGCCCAAACTGAATAGGGGTGCTGGCGTTCAACCTCATCAAATGCGCCAGCGGCGAATTTATAACGCTTTTTCTCAAGGCTATCCTGCGCAAGGTTGTATATCACCTCAACGGTACGGGCCTCGTAAGTATCTTCGTCATTGGAGCTGCAAGCTGTAACTGCAAAAAGGACGCCCAATAAAACTAAATTTTTAAACGAAACTAAAGACATAGCCGCAATTCACTCCTGTGGTCGCTAAAAGTACCTTGATTTTCTCTCAATTGGATATATCCTTATATGCCTTGCAACCATTAGTATTCTTTAACCAAATTCATTGTCGGCTTCCCCGACATTAAATTGGTGCGCGCGTTTTCTCTAGCACAGGATAGTGCATGCGCCAACGGGGAATAGCCTTCAAAAGCTAAGGAAGGATAATCTATGGTTCTGCTCTCACCGACTAATGACCATGATAGTGGCGATTTTTCGGCACGAAAGGCAGATTTAATCGATAAACATGTAGGCCAACGGTTGAGGGACCGCAGACGCACTCTTGATCTATCGCAACAAGATATCGCCAAAATCTTAGGTATTTCGTACCAACAAGTTCAAAAATATGAATGTGGGCTCAATCGTATCAGTGCCGGGCGCTTGTTTATGCTTGGCCACATTATGCATGTCCCTGTGTCTTATTTCTATGATGGGCTACCGCCCGCTGAGGAAATGTTATTAGGCCGGATTGATATGTCAGATGTGATGGTGCCCGATGTAGAAGCGCTACCGAACGCCAATATCCGTGACGCACTGAGCGATCTTGTGCGTGCTATTCGCGATTCGAAAATGATGTAGAGGTATGCTGCGTGGTTTGCCGCGCAGCATATGTTTTTCCAGCCATTATCACTGATCAAGACCGGCAAACGCCCTGTTTCGGCTCCTTGTTTCCGCGCCCTGTTTCTAGGCCCTGTTCCTACGCCCTGTTCCTGCTCATATAGCAGCCTGCGCCGTGGGGGGCCCAATGAGCGCAGCCCCTAGCAGGCACATGCTTGCCCCTATAATCAGGCATGCCATCCCTTATAATAATGTCGCGACTATCACCGTGCCGGGCTAGCCTTCACCGCGCACCAGAGCATCATAGTCCAGCATCAGCCTTTTAGTGATCTCGCCAACCTCAAAATTATAGGGGCCAATTTCAGAAATTGGACTAACCTCGGCGGCAGTACCAGTTAGAAAGGCTTGCTCAAATCCGGCCATTTCTTCCGGCATGATCGCGCGCTCAATAACTTGAATACCGTGTTTTTCGGCCAGCCCCATAACAGACCGACGGGTGATGCCGTCAAGGAAGCAATCCGGCGTTGGTGTGTGCAAGACCCCGTCTTTAACAAAGAAAATATTCGCGCCCGTGGCTTCTGCCACTTGCCCACGGTAATCATACATCAAGGCATCATCAAAACCGTTCGCCTCTGCCGCATGTTTTGAAAGTGTGCAAATCATGTAAAGACCTGCGGCTTTGGCATGTACCGGGGCCGTATCAGCCGCCGGTCGCCGCCATTTGGAAATTTCCAGCTTGAGGCCTTTCATGCGGGCTTCTGGAGAAAAATAAGACGGCCACGCCCAAACTGCAATCGCTGCATGAATGGTGTTTGCTTGGGCAGACACGCCCATCATTTCACTGCCACGCCACATAATCGGGCGGCAATATGCATCTGTCAGCCCTTGAATTTCCAGCAACTCATTGCAGGCATCATTGATTTGATCCTGCGACCACGCCGGTGTCATCCCCAACAGATCAGCCGAAGCAAACAGGCGCTCTGTATGTTCTTTAAGCTTAAAAATTGTTCCATTATAAGCACGCTGGCCCTCAAAAACGGCGCTGGCATAATGCATTGCGTGTGTCAGCACATGGACCTTAGCATCCGCCCAATTTAGGAATGCCCCGTCCATCCATATTTTACCATCCATATTCGCGAATGACTGCGCTGCCATTTCATGTCTCCATTGAGGAAGTTGTACTAATAATAGTTCGTTTTTTTCTTGATCTATGTAACATTCTGTCGTTATTATGTCAACAACGCTGACATAAATAGCTTGTAGAATTATGCAAAGAAAAATACCACAGTCTAACTTATACTTACGTGAAGAAGAGCTGCGTCGCGGCATTGAACTTCTGTATTTCGCTTACCGAGACTTTACCCGTGACCCGGATAAAATTCTAGCCGAATCCGGCTTTGGGCGAGCGCATCATCGGGTGTTATATTTTGTCGGGCGCAATCCAGCCACCACGGTTTCGGGGCTGCTCAAACTGTTGCGCATAACCAAGCAGAGCCTATCGCGTGTGCTAGGCCAACTGGTTGAAGATGGCTATATTGATCAACAGCCCGGAACAACTGATAGAAGGCAACGGCTCTTGCATCTTACAGAAAAAGGCCGCGATTTTGAAAAGCAGCTTTTCGCCAGCCAGCGCGAACGGGTGGCGCGGGCCTACAAAACCGCAGGGCCGGATGCTGTCGCTGGCTTTTGGGAAGTTCTCTTGAACATCGTTGACGAAAGCGAACGCGAGATCGTGTTGCGCCAAATCGAAAAATAACCCTACCTGCTTGCCTGCTTGCCTCTACAAACCTGCTTGCCTCTATAGCAATGTTACCTGCTGCGGATCTTATACCGCTTGCTTAGGCACTCATCAGCCCTGCCATTAATCCGCAACGGTTGCCATACATTCTATTTCAACACGGGCGCCAAGCGCCAAGCCACCGGCTCCCATTGCACTGCGGGCCGGGTACGGGGTTTTGAAATACGTCCGGTAAACGGCGTTCATCGCGGCCCATTCGTTGATATCAGCCAGCATCACAAAGCATTTAACAACCCGGTCCATACTGGATCCATTCGCTTCAAGCGTGGCTTTGATATTTTCCATAGTTTGGCGCGTTTCTGGGCCAATACCGCCAGGCACCAAGTCCTTCTCGCCGGGAGCACGCCCTAACGTACCTGATAAATACAGCATATCCCCAACCCGCACCGCTGGTGAAAAGGGCAGTTCAGACACCTGCTGGCCAACTGCATTGTTTGCAGATAAAAATACCACCGTCAGTGCTATAAAAAATACTCGCATCATGATCTCCCAATCCCATGGCGCTGAAACTTCGCGCTTCAACGCTGTCCATCCAATATGATTTGCTAACATAGATATAACCACAGCCACAAGCGCGCCACAACACGAGGCTTAAGCACTTGATTGTGAGCTTGATTGTGAGCTTGATTATAAGCCTGATTGTGGGCTTGATTGTGGGCTTTATCCGTCAGCCCTGCGCTTAGCAACAAACTGAACCCACCCATAAAGCCCATAAAAAAGGGCCACCAAAGTGGCAGCCCTTCTAAAATAACTATGGTAAAATCACTATGCCAAAGACAATCAATCTTCGTAAAAGTTTTTGCCTTCTTTCACTGGCTTCCAGATTTTCTTCATGGATAGATAGAAGATAATCGTCATTGCCAAAAGGAAAAGCATCACGCTAAAGCCCATATGTTTGCGGTCTTCAAGCTTTGGCTCAGCCACATACATCAAAAACTGAACAACGTCCCGCGCCATCTGTTCCTGAGTAGCCGGCATGCCACCTTCATAGTCGATAATGCCTTCACTTAACGGGGAAGCCATGCCAATTTGGCCGCCTTTAAAATACCCATTATAGCTTTTGCCTTCGGCGATATCACGGCCAGCAGGAGCATCGCTATAGCCTGTAAGCAAACTGTAAACATAGTTTGCACCATCATGACGCGCCTTTACGATCAAAGACAGGTCAGGTGGCAATGCGCCGCCATTAGAGGCCCGTGCAGCATTTTCATTGGGAAAGGGTGCAGGGAATGTGTCTTGTGGCAACGCAGCACGCACAGTTTCGTCACCAGCGTCATCAGGTTCCCCCGCGACTTCATATTCTTTCGCGAAAGCCTTTATCATATCGTCTTCGTAGCCCATGCCCGCAAGATTGCGGAACTTGAAATACTTCAAGCTATGGCACGCCGAACAAACCTGCTGGTAAACTTGCCAACCGCGCTGAACAGCCGCTTGGTCATATTTACCGGTAACGCCTTCAAAAGACCAAACCTGTTTAATGGGTTCCTTGTCGGCCTTAGAAGAGGCCGAAGCAGCCCCCGCTACGCCCGCGATGGCAATAAGGGCAACCGCAATGTTTTTTGTAAATTTCATTGTCATAATCCCCTATTCAGCCGCTTTAACAACTGGGTTGGCTATGCTTTCCGGCAGCGGTAAGGTTTTTTCCTTAAAGCCCAGAATTGGCATAATCACCAAGAAGTGTGCGAAATAATACGCTGTCCCCAAAAGGCCCAGCAGCGGATAAATACCTTCAGGTTTCCGGCCACCAACAATTGTCAGCAGAACAAGATCAGCCACAAGGAACCAGAAGAACCACCGGTATGTTGGGCGGAACCTAGCAGACCGAACCTTCGACGTGTCAAGCCAAGGCAGCGCGAACAACAACAGGATCGACGCAAACATCGCAATCACACCCAAAAGCTTGGCTGAAATAAAGGTGATGTCTGTTCCCGGAATACCGATATCAAATGTGATCGAACGTAAGATCGCGTAGAAAGGCAGGAAGTACCATTCCGGCACAATACTGTCTGGTGTTACCATCGAATTGGCCGGGATATAATTATCCGGATGCCCCAAAGCGTCTGGTGCAAAGAAGATGAAATACGCGAAAATCAAGAAGAATACGCCCATGCCAAAAGCATCTTTGATGGTGTAATATGGATGGAACGGAATTTGATCCGCCCCTGATTTCACTTCAATCCCCAGCGGGTTGCCGCTATCGGAAACTTTCTTCGCCCAAATATGCAAGATCACCACGCCAAAAATAACAAATGGCAGTAGGAAGTGCAGGCTAAAGAAACGCTTCAATGTTGGGTTATCAACCGAAAAGCCGCCCCACAGGAGCGTGCGAATATCTTCGCCCACAAATGGGATAGCAGAAAATAGGTTGGTGATCACAGTTGCGCCCCAGTAGGACATCTGGCCCCACGGTAGCACATACCCCATGAAGGCGGTCGCCATCATAAGGAGGAAAATCACAAGGCCAAGCATCCACAATACTTCGCGCGGCGCTTTATAAGAACCGTAATAGAGCCCCCGCAGGATATGGATATAAACCGCAATAAAGAAGAAGGACGCGCCGTTGGCGTGCATTGGTCGCAACAGCCAGCCATAATTCACATCGCGCACAATACGCTCAACACTATCAAACGCTACAGCGGTGTCAGGCGTATAGTGCATTGCTAGCACCACACCTGAAAGAATTTGAATGACCAGCATCAAACCTGCCAGCGAGCCAAAGTTCCACCAGTAGTTCAGGTTTCTAGGTGTCGGTGTGCCGGGGCCTACTACATTATGCACCAGCGATAAAATCGGAAGTCGCTCTTCGAACCAGCCAAGGGCTTTGTTCTCAGGCTTAATTGTTTCCCATTCAGCCATCTTTATTCCCCCTAACCAATCTTAATACGTGTGTCAGACACAAAAGCATAATCCGGCAAATCGAGATTTCTCGGTGCCGGACCTTTGCGAATGCGCCCTGCTGTATCATAGTGCGAACCATGGCATGGGCAGAACCATCCACCATATTCGCCTTTTTCGTCACCGTCTTTGGTGCCCAGTGGTACACAGCCAAGGTGCGTACAAATGCCGATCATAATCAACCACTGTTCGTGGCCAGCATGAATGCGCTCCTCATCGGTTTCTTTATCGATGAGTTGATCCATCGTAACAGCGCGGGCTTCGGCAATTTCAGTCGCCGTCCGGTGGCGAATGAAAATCGGCTTACCCTGCCATTTAACAATGATGGCCTCGCCTTCACCGATGCTGCTCAGATCAACTTCAACAGTTGCGAGCGCCAAGGTGTCAGCGGCGGGGTTCATCTGATCGACAAAAGGCCAAAGGGCCAATATGCCGCCAACGCCTGCCGTAACAGCCGCAGTTGTGTGAAGCATATCGCGCCGTGTGGCCCCATCTTCACCATGAATTGTTTGTTCTTTAGTGCTCATATATTCTTCCCTGACAGGAATGTGATACGAAAGGCGATCCGTACTATGTTGGCCAAACTCTATATTAACTTTGGATTAAATCAAATAGCTGCGGCACTCGGTCGCACTAAAAAATCAATCCAGCCCCCCACTGGACAATATTTATCCAGCGAATTGAACTTGGTTTAGTAGCCCTGCTCGAAAGAGGCAAGCCTTTATGCCTCACTATAATAAAAAAAAACGTTAATTTTTTCACTCTAAGCCTGAAGTGTTTGATCATCCTTGCAGAAGGACTTAGGGTCCCGGCCATGGACATAGCCTTATATCAACCTGACCAGCCCCCCAATACAGGAACCTTGCTACGGCTCGGGGCCTGCATGCAAGTCGCTGTGCATATCATTGAACCATGCGGGTTTCCCTTCTCTAAGCGAGCGTTAAAGCGCTATGCGATGGATTATGCAGATTTTGTTGATCTGCACCACCACCGGGATTGGGATGCCTTTAATGCACACCGTAAAAGCACAGGCCAGCGCTTGATTTTATTGACAACCAAGGCTGACAGCCCTTACAGCAATTTCACGTTTCAAAAGAATGATATTTTAATCGTTGGCAGCGAATCTAGTGGCGCACCTGATTTAGTACACACAGCAGCAGATGCTCGAGTAACTGTGCCTATGTCAGCGGATGTTCGCTCGCTCAATGTCGCTGTCTCAATGGCGATGGTTCTGGGCGAAGGCATTCGCCAAACCGATAGCTGGCCTAAAAACTAAAGGAAATGGTCTTGGACATAGAAGAAAAAAAACAAAAAGCTGCTGCATGGTTCGAGACACTGCGCGACCAAATCTGTAAAAGCTTTGAAGCCATTGAGGCGGAAAATGAAGGCCCGATGGCCGGACGCGAGGCCGGTCGGTTCGAACGCAAAACGTGGGAACGTGAAAACCAAGGCGACGGTGCAGAAGGCGGCGGGGGGACGATGTCTACGATGCGCGGCGGACGTGTTTTTGAAAAAGTTGGCGTGAATATCTCTGAAGTGCACGGAACTTTTACACCGGAGTTTGCAAAAAACATCCCCGGGGCCAACGAAGATCCAAGCTTTTTTGCAACGGGCATTTCATTGGTCGCCCACATGAATAGCCCCAAAGTGCCTGCCGTTCATATGAATACACGTTTCATTGTGACCACCAAAAGCTGGTTTGGGGGCGGAGCCGACCTGAACGCGCCCTTACCCAATAGCTATGATACCGCCCAGTTTCATTCAGCCTTCAAGGCCTGCTGTGACAGGCATGATCCAGCCTATTATCCAAAGTATAAAAATTGGTGCGATGAGTATTTCTATATCAAGCACAGGAACCGGGCCCGCGGCGAAGGAGGGATCTTTTACGATCAGCTCAACACGGGGGATTTTGAGAAAGATTTTGCTTTTACGCAGGATGTCGGGCGCACGTTTAATGATATCTACCCAGATTTAGTGCGTCAGCATATGAACGAAAGCTGGACACCCGCCGAGAGGGAAACCCAGTTGGAATACCGCGGATACTACGCCGAATTTAATCTGGTGTATGACAGAGGCACCACGTTCGGGCTGAAAACCGGGGGGAATGTTGATGCGATTTTAATGTCCTTGCCGCCCGAGGCCAAATGGCCATGATAAGCCTGACAAAACTGACAAGCCTAGTAAGCCTGATAAACCTGATAAGTCGCCGTGATGTTGGGTGACCTAGCCTTATACGGCAGCCTCTTTTTAAATGCTTTCATTGCGGCGACCCTGTTGCCCGCGCTGTCTGAACTATCTTTTGCCACGCTATTGGTCGCAGGCGAAGGCATACCGCTTTGGTTGTTCGTCAGTGTCACAGCAGGAAATATTTTGGGGGCGTTCTTAAATTATTGGCTTGGTCTACGCTTGGCCGATTTTCAAAACCGGAAATGGTTCCCCTTTTCTTCAAAACAAATTCAATCAGCGGCAAACCAATTTAACCGCTACGGTAAATGGTCACTTTTGTTCGCATGGTTGCCAATAGTGGGCGATCCGCTGACACTGATGGCCGGGCTGCTTCGTACTGAGCTGCGCTATTTCATTCCGCTGGTAAGCCTTGGCAAAGCCGCGCGCTACGGTGTTATTTGGGCCGGAGCCACGCTGGTATAAAATAACTTGTTCATCAAGCGCCCCATTGCTGCCTTGTTTTCTTGTAAAAATAGACTTGATATAAACTATTTCCCGGGCCCTTACGTCTCGCACACTCAGGAGCTAAAACATTATGATTCGTACAATCTTTACTGTCTTTATCGCCCTTGCTTTTCTTGGTGTATCGGGCGCGGCAATGGCCGATAAAGCCGAAAAAAAGCGCCAAAAAATCCTGTCTATGCGCCAAAAAACACTTGTGGAACTGTTTGAAAGCCGCCCGCAAGCCAAGGCCGAAATTAAAGATGCGGAAGGCTATGCGGTTTTTTCTAATGTCGGCGTTCAAGTGCTGTTGATCGGCGCAGGCGGTGGGCGCGGCGTAGTCCATGATAACAAATCCGACATTGATACCTTCATGAAAATGGGCACCGCCAGCGTTGGCATTGGTTTAGGCATCAAAGATTTTCGGGCTGTTTTTATCTTCCACGACCGCAAAGCACTGGATAGTTTTGTGAACAAGGGTTGGGATTTCGCTGGTGAAGCCGATGCAGCAGCCAAGGGCGGCGAAAAAGGCGGTGAGATCGGCGAAGGCGCATCCTTCCGCAAAAAAGTGAGTGTTTACCAATTTACCAAAAATGGCCTCGCGCTTCAGGCGTCACTACACGGCACCAAATATTGGAAAGATAAAAAGCTGAACGGCGACTGACCGCCTCTATAGTCTTTCCACCTAAACTTTATGGTCTTTCCACCTAAACTTTATGGTCTTTCCAACGTAGCTTTATAGTCTTTCCACCTAAGCTTTACTCAAGTGGCGCTCAAACACCGCGTAGGCTCCGCCGCAAAACTGGCGGGGCGCAGTCGCACCCGCTTGATCAGAAATGGGGAGGGCAGAAATAGAGGGAATCACAAAAAGGGGATTTATGGTTGGAAGCACTATGGCTTTCAGTTTATCTCTGTCGGCCCCTGATTTTCGGTAAATTCGGTAAAACCCGCGCAGGAGTACTCTGAGGCGGCTTTTTACCCTATGG
>WFTS01000086.1 GCA_015485385.1 Kordiimonadales bacterium
GTATTGTCTTGGGTGCCGGGCGGTGTGAACTGTACCTGTACTTGACGCCCGCCCTGGGTGCCGCTGCTTGTAAGGCGTGCAGCAAAAATAGGGGCATCATTGCGAAGCTCGGTTTGTGTTTGTGCTGGCGGCTGTTTTTCGGCTTGGATTGTGCCGGGTGTGGCCTCTGATGTGATGCGTATAACACCGCCAATTAAGCTGTTGGCCGCAGATTGCGGTAAAATATATGAGCCTTTGCTAGTCTCAAGTGTGGCCAGCGCGCCTGTTCCCAAAGCTTGTGCGCCAACAGGAAGGCTTTTGGCAACATTAACAGGCAGTGGTTGAACCGAAATCACGTCGGCAATTTCAGAGGGAGAAACCTGGCTAATGCTAAGATCCAACAGCTGTATTTGGCTGGCTATACCATTGCTGGAAATAGCTGGGATACTGGGGCCTAAGCCTGCACTGTTGGGTGTTGATGAGGCCTGTGTCCCGGTGCCCCCTTGCGCAGAAACATCGGTGAGCGCTGAGGGCGGCAGAATGCGAGTGCTTACCACCGGAGCCGTGAAAGGGTTGCTCGTCGCTTTCACGCTTGCTGTATCGAGGTTGGCTTGAGAGGCCTTGGACGCTTGGCCTTGAGGGAGTGCGCTACCGGAAGAAATAGTTTGCTGCGCTGCGATAAGGGCTGCGAGATCACTGCTATTTGACCGGATCAAAGGATCAGGATTATCGGCAACACCCGCTGGATTTATTGATTTGGCGCTTGCGGTTTGCACTTCACGCGATAAAACTTTTGCCAAATCTTCAGTATTCGTTTCTTTTCCAGAATTTTGCACAAAAGTAGATGTGGTAATGTTTGGCCTAAGGGTGGGGCGGTAGGAAATATCAAGTTTGTCGGCCTGTTGTGCCGGTTGATCTATGGTTTCGGTTGGCACAGAGTGAACAGCAATGACAACAAGTGAAAGCTTAATCGGTGGATCAAGGACCCGACCATTTTGATTTAACAGATCGGCCGCCACCGTTTTCCCGGTCTCTGTAACCTGTAATATTACATCATCACCTTGCTTTAAACCAGCATCTGGGCGTAATGCAAAGGTTGCGGTTTCTGTGACAATGATTGGGCGTCCTGCACTGTCAACATCGCTGACTTTTTGGCGCAGTTCCTCGCCAATTCGAAGATGAGCTGCAGATGCAGAAATAGAAACTGCCGGGTCGCGCACAAGTGGTGCTTCACGGCCTTCACTTTTGGAACGGTTTTCACCGCTATCATCTGTGGCTTGACGCGGGGTTTGATTTGGGTCTCGTGATACTTTGCCAGCCTTGTCGGTGCCGTGACTTACGGCATTTAGTGGTTTTGATACCGGTGGGCCGGCAATATCACTCATGGGTGGCCCCCATTTATTATAGTCTATTCTAGTTCTAACGTCTGTTTTAGGCTCTGCGAACCATGTTGGCAGCAAGTGTTTTCACGTCTGAAGCCGCTACGGACTGTGGGTGCCGGGTTAAAAGTGGAGTTTGTGCCCGAATTGCATCCACAACCTTATTATCATTTCTGATAATACCGGCAAGTGGCGGGGAAATCTTCAAAAATCCTTCGCACGCGCGTTTGATTGCCTCAAATGCGCGCTCGCCCTCTTGGCGGCTTGCAACATTATTGACCACAATTGCTATATCAGCATCGGCGTTGCGCATGTTGGTGAGCTTGATAAAAGCGTAGGCATCGGTCAGGGAAGTTGGGTCTGCTGTCATCACAACTAGAATGCGCCCACTATGATGCGAAAGCGTGGTCACCGACGGGTCAATACCAGCGGCAAGATCCATCAAAAGGCAATCATATTTTGCCGCCGTGCGTATAAGGTTTGTCCGAAGGGCATTCAGGGCTTGCTGGGAGAGTACGCCTAGCGCACCTGACCCTGATTTTCCGGGTAGAACATCAAAACTACTACCATCTTTATCTTCATAAGCATAAGCAATGTCGGGAAAAATACATTCGCCAGAGATCACATTTCCAAGGTCTTTTTCAGGCATAATTCCAAGTTGAATATCTACATTGGCTAGTCCTAGATCGCCGTCAAACAAGGCAGTTTTTTGCCCCAAATGGGACAATGCGTGTGCCAGTGTAACTGACAGCCAAGTTTTACCAACGCCGCCCTTGCCCGAAGCGATGGTAATCATACGCTTTTCCAGCATTGCGAGCTCAGCTTCTTTTTGTTGATCAGTCATGCGGTGGATCCATCCGTAAAGTCGTTTTTTTGGTGCGGGGCAGAGCAGTAAAAAGTTTTGCAAATGCAAACGGGGATGCGGCTTCTAAGCCATCGGCAACAAAAGGGCTACGGCTGATCGCTGCCAATGATAAATAACCGGGCCGAGCAGCCATGATAATGCCAGCATAGCGGCGGGCGGCGTCAAGCCTCGTCGCGATAAAACGCTGACATCCCATGCGAGAAAAGACCTCCGCTATTTCCTGTGCATCCAACGGATCAAGCCCGGCGGGCATGACCAGCACAGGCTCTGCATCAACTTTTTGGATAAACTTCAAAAGTTCTTCTAGCTCTTGTAAATCGAAAGGATTTGTACCGGGGCTATCAATGATGGTGAGGCCGTTTCGGCCTTTGCGGCTGTTGATGACGGCGGCAAGTTCGCCCGGTGTGTCGGCGGTTGAAACTGTCTGTTTCAGCAACTGTGCAAAATGGTCTAGCTGTTGGATACCGCCTGCTTTTATTGTGTCAGTTGATATCAAGTGTACATTGCGGTCGTGCAATAAAGCGTCTGCTGTAAGTTTAGCGGCACAAATGGTTTTGCCTGCGCCGGGTGGACCTACGAGCATCACCGGACGCGCATGGGCATCTGTTAGGGGACTAAAGCTAATGGTGGTCTCAAGCGCGCTACCGACCGCTTCTGATAGACTACCAGCATTCATCGACAGTACGGATTTTTCAAGGTGCCCGGCAGTTTCAAAAGGCAGTCCGTGGTGTGTAAGGACAGCGCGTATGTCTGCAGTGTCAAAGTCTGCGATTTTGGGGAATGTGTCTGCGGCTTCAAATGCTAACGGTGTTTGCTCTGGAGTTGGGGCAACAGTGGGAGCATCAGGGGTCGCACCTGCTTCAAGGGCTGCGGTGATGCGCACGCCCGATTTGCTTTCATCCGATTGAATGATGATCGCATCTGCGCCCATTTCTGTGCGCACCAGATCCATCGCTTCCATCATGGTTTTGGCATTGAAGGTTTTTAGCCGCATGGCGTAAATTTGTCTCCGAGCAGGACCCAGCAAAGCTGATAGTCACAATGTTTCTGGTTTTTAAATTTGTCCAAGGGTCCGAATTTTCGCCTGCGGATGAATTTCATTTTGGCTCATAATTGATGTGGACGGCCTAAAGCGTTCAATAATTGACCGTACATAAGGCCTAACCAACGGACTGGTAAGCAAGATCGGGCTTTCACCGCGTTCAGCCTGTTGATCATAAACAATACGAACCGCATTGATGAATTCTTGCAGCCGGGTAGGGGGCATCGCAAGCTGTTTTTCTTCGCCTGCGCCCACTAAACTTTCGGCGAAGGCTTGTTCCCATTCTGGGGACAATGTGATCAGCGGCACCAAACCTTCGGCATTGGAGTGCATCGCGCAAAGCTGGCGACCAAGGCGTGTACGCACATGCTCGGTGATAGAGACTATGTTTTGCGTAAAGCCAGTTGCCTCGGCGATACCTTCTAAAATGGTAGGCAGATCGCGGATCGAAACACGCTCAACAAGAAGGGCTTGCAATACACGTTGCACACCAGATGTCGTGATCTGACTTGGCACAATATCGGTGATTAATTTTTGGTGCTCTGTCGGTAGATCCTCAAGCAACTTCTGGGTTTCTGCATATGACAGAAGATCAGCCATATTGTCTTTGATCACTTCGGTTAGGTGGGTGGTGATCACTGTGGCTGCATCAACAACTGTATACCCCCGAAAGTTGGCTTCTTCGCGCGATGACGCATCCACCCATGTTGCCGGCAGTCCAAAGGCAGGTTCGGTCGTGGCTTCACCGGGAATTTGCACAGGCTGGCCTTCAGGGTCCATCACCAAAAGCATGCCCGGACGAATGTCACCGCGACCAACTTCGGTTTCCTTGACCCTTAGGACATAGCTGTTGGCGGGGAGTTGCATATTGTCCAATATACGCACACTGGGCATAACAAAACCCATCTCGCTGGCCAGTTGGCGACGTAGGGCCTTGATTTGGTCTGTTAGGCGGAACCCACTGTCATCATTGATCAGTGTTAAGAGGCCGTATCCCAGTTCAAGACGCAATTGATCAATGGCTAAGGCTGCGGTGATTGGTTCCTCAGACGGTGCTTCGGCTTCAACAGCCGCAAGCGCAGTTGAAGCTTTCAAGGCGACACGAACATCTTCTTTCTGACCTAAGGTAAAGGCAAAAAAGGCAAGAGTACCGCCAAAGAGGGCAAAGGGTATGAACGGAATTCCAGGCATGAAGCTCATGCCAAATAGCAAGGCGCTCGCGACACCTAAACTTTTGGGTTGGCCACTTAATTGCCCAAAAAGGGCCTTGTCGGTTTTTTCGCTCATCCCCGCTTTGGTGACAAGCATACCAGCAGCGGTTGAAACGATTAATGCCGGGATTTGAGAGACAAGCCCATCACCGACAGTTAAAAGTGTGTAGCGATTGCCTGCTTCGGCAAAGGTTAGATCGTTGATCACCACACCGATGATAATGCCGCCCCCCACATTGATTATGGTAATCAACAAACCCGCAATTGCATCCCCGCGGACAAACTTTGCAGCACCGTCCATTGCACCAAAGAAGGTGCTTTCGTCTTCAAGCTCTTTACGGCGCAGGACAGCTTCTTCTTCATTGATCAAACCAGATGACATATCGGCATCAATGGCCATCTGCTTGCCGGGCATGGCGTCCAAACTAAAGCGTGCGGCCACTTCTGCGATCCGCCCAGAACCTTTAGTGATTACGACAAAATTCACAATGACCAAGATGGCAAAGATAATGATGCCAATGACAACCTGCCCGCCCATGAGGAAATCACCAAATGCCTGAATGACCTTGCCAGCGGCATCAGGGCCGGTGTGACCTTCTGCTAATATTAGTCGGGTAGAGGCCAAATTGAGCGAGAGACGGAACATGGTGGCAACCAATAGGACCGTCGGGAAACTGTTGAATTGCAACGGCTTTTCAATGAATAAAACCGTCATCAAAACCATCACAGAAAAGGTAATAGAAGCCGCAAGCATGATGTCGAGAACCCAGCCAGCAACAGGCATGATCAGCATCATCAAAATGCCAACCATTCCCAGTGCGAAGGCTACATCTGAGCTTTTTAGGCTTTTTCCAAGCGCACTAAGAACAGCACTACCGGTGTTCTGTGGGGTGTCTTGATCACCTGATGCTGTGTCGCTCATGTTTGTTACTCAAAATCAAATGGGTCTTAGTGGAACAAAGGCTATGGTCTACAGCCTTTGATTATACTGGCGCGCGGCTACCGGCATCCCCGGGTTGGGGAACAGTGACACCATCAGAATTATATTGGTTCAATTTGTTGCGCAAAGTGCGGATAGAAATCCCTAGAATGTTCGCTGCGTGCGTTCTGTTTCCAAGGCAGTGTGACAGGGTATCTATAATCAGATCGCGTTCTACTTCCGCAACGGTTTTACCAACAAGTTGCGCGGGCATAGCGGCCCCGTAAGCCTCACCGGCACTGTGAGATAACGGCGCTGAAACTTCAGAAGGCGATGATGCGCCTATTTGCATTCCAGAGAGTTGGCCGCTTCCGTCAGGCAGTAAAATCGCACCGGGTGCAATTGTATCTCCAGAGGCTAATAATACCGAACGGTGGATAGCATTTTCTAATTCGCGAACATTTCCAGGCCAATCGTGGGCTGTTAGCATGTTCATCGCATCATCGTTGATTTCCCGCACGGGCAAGTGGTTCACTTCGGCATACTTAGAGGCAAAATGTGCGGCGAGAACCTTAATATCAGCAGGGCGTTCACGCAGTGGTGGCACGCACAAATTGACAACATTCAGGCGGAAAAATAGATCTTCGCGGAAATCACCGGCCTTAACAGCTTCTTGCAGGTTCCTGTTCGAGGTCGCAATGATGCGTATATTTACATCTACTGGTTTGCTGCCGCCCACGCGGTCAATCTGGCGTTCCTGAACCGCGCGCAGTAATTTGGCTTGAAGCCGCACGTCCATTTCAGATATTTCGTCTAAAAGCAGTGTGCCGCCGTCCGCTTCTTCAAACTTCCCAACTCGACGGGCAACAGCGCCAGTGAACGCCCCTTTTTCATGACCAAAAAGTTCTGATTCTAGTAAGTTTTCAGGAATAGCAGCACAGTTCACTGCGATAAAAGCCTTATTCTTACGGCGGCTTTTTTCATGGACGAAGCGTGCCATAACCTCTTTACCCGTCCCAGATTCGCCCGTGACCAAGATACTTGCCTCAGAGGGGGCAACCTGTTCCGCGAGAGCCACAACATTTTTCATGACCTGATCGCGGTAGATAAACGATTGGCTATCTTCTGAAATAGCCTCTAACACAGCCGCTATCAGCTCAGCATCCGGGGGCATGGGGACATATTCTTTGGCACCACTACGCACCGCTTCGGCCGCTATTTTGGGATCGGTTCCAATGCCGCAGGCAATCACAGGGATGGAAAAATGCTCTGCTCGTAAGCGGGGTATTAACGAAGGAATGTCTTCTGAGACTTCCACCATCAATAAATCGGCGCCTCGGCTGCGCAAAATAGCAAGAGCGGTATCACAGTTTTTAGCATGGGTCACATGGGCCCCACGGTCCATCGCGATCTGGCTGGCTGCGCCAAGCTGGCCCTCTAGGGTACCTACAATGATCAATCGCATTTTTCTGTCTCCGTCATAGTCTTAATCCAGTGAAGCAACATCTTGATATTCTTCATTTTTTAAAGAATGTAATGCGACTTGCTGGCGGTAAAATTGTGTTTAACAGCATTTCTAGGCGTCGCGGGTTCTCTCCGCGTCGGATCGATGTTGCCCCCATCGAATATAAATTGTTCACGAGGGCTTCTTCGCTGGTACAATGCTCGGTCTTGGCTGCAAGTGGTATAAACACCAAATGAGCCATGACAGCGCCGTAAAAGGTTGTCAGCAGTGCTACGCCCATTGCTGGCCCCATATCCGCCGGATTATCCAAATTTCCCAGCATACGAACCAAACCGATAAGAGTGCCGATCAACCCCATGGCTGGCGCGACATCGCCCGCACGACGCAGAAAATCAACAGACCTCATGTGGCGGGCAGACGCTGTGCTGGCCTCGCGGCGCATGATCTGCTCAATTTCGTCGGTTTGTGTGCCATCAACAACCAATTGCAATGCCTTCATAAGAAATGGTGTATCTTTTAATTTGGGGATAAGCCGATCCAGCATCATCACATCATTTTGCTTTCTCGCTTCCACCGCTATTTTCATAACCTTTATAGCTTCATCGGTTGGTTCACGCTGACCGTGGCGCAGGAGTATCCAGATATTTGCAGGTAAGCTCACCATCTCGCGAAATCTGAAGCTTATTGCAGTGACAGCGAACGTGCCGAATATGACGATTAACATTCCTTGAAGGTTGATAAAGGCCATAGGTGAGCCACCAAGGAAAATTGCTCCTCCAACCAGTAAAAAGGCTGCTAACATTCCAAATATTGTGCTCATATGCTTTCCGTCCTCCCCCCAAGGCCGACGCTTACGCGCCCGATTGTCCATCGATTTTGATGATTTCAGTCATGGTTACGCCCAGATGATCTTCTACTAGAACCACTTCTCCGCGTGCTACCAGTCTATTGTTCACATAAATATCAATGGCCTCACCAACTTTGCGGTCAAGTTCGATCACTGCGCCGGGCTCTAGTTTCAATAATTGGTTCACTTCCAACGAGGATTTCCCCAGAACAGCCTGAACTTGTACCGGAACATCGAAAACAGGTTCTAGTTCTGTCGCGGTGCGCATTTGGCCTTCTTCTTTGGCGGCCAGTTCTTCCGCTGCGCTATCAGTCCCTGTTGAAAGGTCCTGCAATCCCAAGTCTGAATTTTTATCGTCTTGATCAACCATGTGGTTTTCCTTGATCTATCATTCCGTCAGTGGCGGCTTGTTCAGCTACCCCAGTTATCTCTATTGCGGGTTCAGGGTCTGTTTTAGAATCTGACATTACAAACCGGTGTACGGCACCTTCGATTTCTTTTTGAATATCTGCGTAGCGCCGTTCAGTTCCCCCGTCTGGCCATTCTATACGGCAATCTTGCATGCCAAAGGATTGTTCCCCCAATAGCACGATGTCTCCGGGGAAGTTTGTGGCGGCTTTCATGTCTTCAATGCGCTCACTGACTGCATCCGCTATGTTTTGGGCAACGCGCACCACCAGTCTAGGTTCGGAGCTTGCTGTTGCCATGCAATCTTCAATAAGCGCCTCAACTTCATCAAGAGGGTGACGCTCTAGCAGGGCAGGAGCCAATTTTGCAGCAACAGAATATGCAAGTTGAACCATTTCTTGTTTCAAAGAGGCTTCAAGTTGTGCTTGCTGCGAGAATAATGCGTGCGCAGCTTGGGCGATTTGGCTCAGGGTGTCTTGGGTCTGGGCTTCGATATCTTGTAGGGCTTGCTTGCGACCTTCTTCTATACCTTTACTCCGGGCAAGGGATTGCGCTTCGACGCCTTGTTTTTGGACTCGCTCAATCTCAAGGTCATAGCGGCTTTTTGCGCCGCCATCGAAGGCTTGATCAAAGGTATATTTTACAGGTTCTGCCATTTTTATTTTTTGATCTTAATAGATCAATTCATCCTCACCTTTGTTGTCAGACAACAGAATTTCACCGGCCTCAGCTAGATCTTTTGCTTTGTTGACCATATCCATTTGAGCTTCATCAACATCACGCAATCGTACGGGGCCCATGGCCTCCATATCTTCGCGTAGAATTTTTGCAGCCCGCTCAGACATATTAGAGAAAAACAAGTCACGCAGCGTATCGGACGCGCCTTTCATACCAAGCGCGAGCTTGTCTTTGTCTACATTACGCAAAAGCGTTTGCACGCCACTTGGGTCCATGTTGGCCAAATCTTCAAAAGTAAACATCAAAGCACGGATGCGTTCAGCGGAATCACGGTTCCGGTCCTCAAGGGCAGCTAGAAAACGAGCTTCGGCGCTGCGATCAAGGAAATTAAATATTTCAGCAATAGTCTCGTGGCTGTCTTGCTGGCTTGTACGCGCCAAATTGTTCATAAATTCTACACGCAGTGTCTGTTCCACTTTGTCCAAAATGTCTTTTTGGACAGATTCCATCCGCAACATGCGCATGATAACTTCCATCGAGAAATCTTCAGGCAAAACGGCAAGTACGCGTGCAGCGTGCTCAGCTTTGATCTTTTGCAAAACAACAGCAACTGTTTGTGGATATTCATTCTTAAGATAACTTGCGAGCACCATTTCATTGACGTTGCCGAGTTTGTCCCACATGGTGCGTCCGGCAGGGCCTCGAATTTCGTCCATGATCTGCTGAACACGGTCATTAGACAGCATTTTACCTAACAGACGTTCAGTGCTCTCGTAAGAGCCATTTAGGTTGCCAACAGTGGAAACTTTTCCTGCAAACTCAACAAATATTGTTTCAACGGATTCAGCTGCAAGCCCGCCAAGTGTAGACATATGCTGAGATAATTCTTTAACTTCATCATCGGTGAGCATTTCCCATATGCCTCTACCGTATTCTTCGCCGATAGCCAGCATAAAGGCCGCAGCTTTTTGGCTGCCTGTTAATTTGTTTGCATTCAAGCTGTTTTCAGCCATCTGATTTTCTCACGTTACTTGGTCTTTTGCGGCTAGTCGGCATAGAGCCATGTCCTGACGATTGCGACAGATTCTTCAGGATTTGATTTGATGATTTCAGCCACTTTTTTAATGGCACTTTCCTGAATACGCCCTTCAACTTGTGCCACATCAATTTTACTGTCTGTGCGCATTTGCCCGGGAACCAAAGCGCCACTGTCACGCGCCGCTAAAACGGCGGCAGCGGCTGTTTCATCGCCCGCCGCTGCTGCGGCTAAGACCTCGGCAGACAATGGGGCACCCGGCGCCGCGATAGCAGGTGTTTCGGGAATATGCGCTTCGAGGGCGGCTGTTGGATCAACAGGAGGCGGGGCTTCTGGTATTGCTTCGATAAGGCGTGTCACAAGTGGCCGCACAATCAACAGCAAGATCAACAAGCTTAAAATCAACAGACCACCGTATTTTGCGATCTCAAGAATGAATGTTTTGTCCAAGCCAAAAAGATTGAAAGGTTCTTCAGAGGGTTCAATAGGCGTGGGGTCTACGAAACGCATCTGTGCAACAGTTACATTTTCTTCAGGGATACTAATGAGGTTGCCGTCAGCGTCTTCTACGGGCGGCAAGGCTGTCATCACCAGATTCCGAATTTGGTCAATTTCGGCTTGTGGGCGCTCAGTGGGCGTGCCGACCGTTGCACCAGAGGCATCAAGCGTGCGTTGATAATCGACCAAAACCGATACCCGTACTTGCGTTACACGGCCGGGCTCTTGCACAATGACAGTCTCAGTCTTGGAGTTTTCGAAATTCGTAGTTTCGTTAATTTTTGAACTCTCGCTGTTATTGTTAGCATCTGCACCGGGCTGTGCCCCCGGGATATTGTTGCTAACAGTGGCTTGCCCGCCCGGTAGAGGTTCTTCCGATGTTTCTTCTGATGTTTGAGACGACACAACAACCTGACCGTCTGGATCAAAGCTGGTTTGGCTGGTCGTAGTCCGGTTCATATCCATGGTAACGGAAACTTCAGCGCGCACCAGACCACGCCCCACCACACTGCCGATCAAGTCTTCGATTTTGTTGCGGTAGATACGTTCCTTGCCAAGTCGGGCTTCTTCAAGGTCAGAAAAATTAGATATTTCGTTTTTGCCAGCACCGTCAGCAAGCAGGCGGCCATTGGTATCGGTGATCGTAATCCGGTCAGAAGACAGGCCGGGAACAGATGAGGCCACAAGCGCCTGAATAGCTTGTGCTTGTTCTGCACCAAATGCGCCAGATGTTTGCAATAAAATAGAGGCCGAGGGGCTGTTTTCCCCACGCTGAAAAGGCCGACGTTCTGGCATGACAACATGGACACGCACCTCACGGACCGACCGAATTGATTTAATCGTTCGGGCAAGCTCGCCCTCAATTGCGCGCACATAATTGATGTTTAGCTCAAAACTGGTGCGTCCAAAGCTGCTCTCGCCATCAAAAATTTCTTTTCCGATAACACCGCCAGCTAAGCCTTCTGTTGCGAAACGCAAACGTAGCTGGTCAACTTTGTCACTGGGCACTGTAATGATTGTGCCTGTGGCGTTCGTGCCAAAGGGAATATTTTCTGCCGTTAATTGCTGCGAGATGGAAGATGCCGCCGCTGGATCAAGGTCCGTGTATAAAGTGGACATCGAAGATGTGCTGACCGAGGTGCCGATAAAGTAAAAAAACACGCCAAGAATGGCAAATACACCACCCATAATTAAAATGCGTGCGGTACCCATATTGCGTAATAGCTGAATTAACCCGTCCAAGACCCACCTCAGTTATACTGCTTGAAGGTCACCCCCAACTATTTGATCCGCCACCAAACAGCCTTAACCTAAGCTACAAAAACTACTCACACCCAAAAATACGACTTCGGAAGTAAATAGATAGTTAAATCTAGGCAAATTTTGCCTAGATTTGCAAAGTATTTTCTAAAAGGGGGTGATACTCTAGAGAAAACGCGCCTTTTTAGTCTCAGTAGGAGTTGGTGGGACAGCTTAGAGCTTGTGTCTCTTGAACTGATTCTGTGAACTACATAAGACGATATTATTGAGAACAGCCCCTTTTATGCAGAATCGGCTTCCCTGTATTTCTGGATGTGGGTTGCTCTCAGACCTGCCAAGCCATTTTCATTGATCGCTTGTTGCCATGACAAAAATTCTTCGACGGAAAGAGAATAGCGCTTACAGGCATCCTCTAGTGTCAATAAGCCGCCTTGCACGGCGGCGACCACCTCGGCCTTGCGCCGGATTACCCAACGTTGCGTGTTGGCGCTTGGTAAGTCCTCAAGGGTAAGTGGACTGCCGGTGGGGCCAATCACTTGGCCGTTTATCATAGATGTATGTCGTTTGTTTTTCATGTCTTGTTACCCAGCCATTACAATCGGCTTATCCGTTGGCCTATCAGGAGTATAAGCCGATGCCTTTAAAAAAAGCCTAATGGGTTGGGTTAATATTCTTTAAGGTTTTGGCGGGGCCTGAAGGGTATATTTCAGAGAGACCTTGCATAAAACGGCTAAAACCGGACGACCATATGATCGCCCGGTTAGAAGCTAGGAGAAGCTTTGAAAGTTAGATGCGTACCAATTCTTCGAGAATTTGATCAGCTGTAGTGATAATACGTGTTGAGGCAGAGAAGGCCCGCTGAACTTTGATCAGCTCAGAAAACTCATTCGCCAAATCAACTGTAGACTGCTCCAGCGCATTCGGCGCCACGCCGCCGGCGCCTGATGTGCCAGCTTCTTGGTATGTAACCGCACCAGAATTATCAGATGCACCATATGAGTTTCCTTGGCGACGCTGAAGGCCATCAGGGTTATCAAACAAAGCAACCGGCAATTTGTAAACTTTCAGCGACAAACCATTGTCGAAAAGCGCGGAAATTATGCCTTCATTGTCGATTGAAATGCCGTTGACATTATCAAAGCGAGCACCGTCTACGCTGGAAGAAATAAGCGAGCTTGCGCTTTCAAATTGTGTCCAGCCGTCAGTGTCACCGTCGGTACCAAAGTCAAGCGTAAGGCTACCATCTGTGGCAGTGACATCCGTGTTGTCATATACGAAACTAAGGGTGCCAGCTGGGCTGGTCGTCAGATCGACGGCAGTACCAGAAACATCTAAAAGTGTCGTATTCCCAAGGTCTAATGACCCATCACTGTTAAATGTCAACACTCCAGAGCCGATCAGCCCGTCGGTTTGGGATGAATCAAGCTGTGTTGGATCATCGAAATAATATTCGTAATTCCAGACATTCGACCCTGTTTTAACTGCAGAAACAACAACCGTATGTTCACGTCCTAGAGAATCAAAGATTTGGATGTTGGTTTCAAAGTCAGCGGTCACTGTACCATCAGCCAATTCACCCGTGGAATAACCAGATGTTGCAGCGGTACTAGCTTGTAGGTTTGTCCGCATAACAACGCTGGACGTGGCTTCTGAAATCCCGTTCAACTGTGTGATGTTGATCGGCTCTAATGAGCTTTCACTTTGTAAGTTTGAAGGAGGGTTTCCTGCGCTATCAAGGCGCCAACCCAATAAGAACAAACCTGCAGTGTTTTTATAAAAGCCTTCATTGTCTTGTGAAAAAGCACCAGCTCGGGTGTAATCAATCTCACCTTCTGTAGATTCCGCACTATCAGCTCTTTTTACGACAAAGAAGCCAGCACCGTCCACGGCGAGGTCTGTGGCAGAGGTTGAAGGTTGCAACAAGCCCTGTTTAGACACCAGAGTGTCTGCAAAGGCACGAACTCCGCCGGGGGAATAACTGGCCCTAGCGGATGTTTCTGTCACAAGGGTTGAAAACCGCGAACGGGTTTCTTTATAACCAATCGTGTTTACGTTGGTAATATTATCGGCGATCACACCTACGCTTTCGGTAAAGGCTTGTAGTCCTGATACGCCTGCTGCCAATGCAGTGAATGCCATCTTACTTCTCCTAGTACTATATTAGCATTTCGTTTCACTGTGGCGTTCTGCTCATGTTTCAGTCCCCATTATTGAGGAGATCCACTAAGGCCGGGCACTTCGGTCCAGCCGGGATGATAGAAGCACGGTTTTACCGTCCGTAAATCAGCCGTAGAATGTCTGTTTGGCCAACATTGTTTGGCCCGATAGTAAAGATTGGTTCAAAGCCGGTGGTATCCACGGCTGTGATAGTTTCTTGCACCGCGATATTGGTGCTGATGCTATTGCCTTCATTATCAAGGGCGGCAATCTCAAGGGTGTAGTTACCCGGAGCAGCCAAGGAACCGCTGGTTGTGGTTCCGTCCCAGTTAAAGGTTTTTATACCGAGCCCTGTTTCGCCCGTTTGCTGGAATACAGTGGACCCATTTTCATCCACAACGTTAAGGACGACTGAATCTGTTGGCTGGTCACTGCCGTATTTCCATGTGATGCCGTCAGTTGCGTGATCACCTGTGGGTTGCTCAATAAGCGCCTCATTGCCAAGATAGCTTGCCACATTGCCAATATTATTGAGGCGTGACAGATCGGCTAAAGTTTCCAAATTCTGGTTGGCTTGAATTTGTTGCTCAACACCAGTGAAGGCCACAAGCTGCTGAGTAAATTCACCGCTATCCATCGGATCAAGAGGATCTTGGTTTTGAAGCTGCGTTGTAAGCAATGTCAGAAAATCATCAAAATCTTCCGCAAGCTTTGCTGCGTCATTCCCGGCTGAACCAGCAGGGTTTGTGCCAGCGGGGCTAAAGAGTGAATTTGCACCAACGTCCATAAGTTTATCCTTACACCCTAACGTCTAGGCCGGTATCAGTTGAAACCCGCGAGAGGATTTTTTCTAATAGGGCCAAATCGGTTAGGTCACTAGATGCGGGCCCTTCGTCGTCGAAACTCGCATCTTTTTCACTATCATTGTCTTCGATTTTTTCTTTTAGGCGGTCTAGCTGTGCGGCTTCAGCAAAGGCCTTTCCCGCAGAACTGCCATCGTCGGCATCCAAACCAAAACTCAGGCCACCTTGGTCAATTTTATGACCCCCAGCTTCAACTGCGCGCTCGATACCGCGTGTTTCCCGCTGCAATAATTCTAGTGTTTCTGGGCGCTCAACCAAGATGCGAGCACTGACACCTCCGGCGTCGTTGAAGGCCAGTTTTACCCGTACACTGCCAAGTTCAGATGGGTTGAGCCGCATATTAAATTCAGTGGTGCCATTTTTAACAGCACTTGAGATTTGCATGTTCACTTGTTTGGCAATATTCCCACCCAGCGAAGGTGAAGGTTTACCCCCCATTAAGCCCATGCTTCCCATAAAGCCAGCATCACCTTTGAGACCGGACAGGCCCCCGGAAATTGCCTCGAACGGCACTGCACCTTCAGGTGTTCCAGCAAGGCGCTCGGGCGTCCATGTGATAGGGATACCTGCCGGCTTGGCTGTTGGAGCGGCCACGGGAAGCGCAGAAGCTGGTGTGCTGTTCTGTATGCGGGCCGTTTCAACCGGTGGTGTGTTAGCTGGCTTTTCCGTACCGTCTTTTCCAGTCACCGCTGCTTTAACTGTGGACAGTGCAGCGCCTGCCTGACTAGCCACTTGTGCCGCTGGCGCATCAGGGGCTTGCCCCTGTGTTGCTTGGGCTTGTTGTTGGCGCAGTCCAGTTTTTGCTACCTGTTCAGCGGCTTTTTGATTTTGCTGCACCATATAGCCGTCTGCTGCTTTTTCGTCAGCCTTAACTTGAAGCGCAGCGTCCGCCGCCTTTTGTGCAAAAGCGTCGAATGATGTTTTTGTAAGTGTTGGGTTAAGAGCTTCACTTGCACCGCTTTTTTGCAGGTCGCTAGATACAGCCTCTAAGGCTCCCAAGGTGCCTTGGCTTGCTGCCAATTGTCCGGTTGCCGTACCAGGAAGATTTGCTCCTTCAGGCAGTGCTGCAGATGCCCCGCTGCCGCTTGCCAATATAGAGGGCTGAACCGAAGCCGCAATTTCTGCCTGTAGACCTGCTGGAAGAACAATCGCTTCAAGCTGGGCTAGCGGAAGAAGGCGCACAGGTTGAGCGCTCTCTATGCCAAAGCTTGCTGCAAATAAAAACAGATCGTCACTGGCTAAATCATCTTGCGCAAAACCTTCAGGAAGAGACTGAACCAAGCCGTCATCAACAAGTGAATTTAGTTCAAGTCCGGTTAGCTGGACCAATTGCAGCCCCGGAATACCCTCTGGCCTTAAAAGCCCATCAGATAGAGATTGATAATCATCTAGCTGGATATCAAATGGGGTCGCGGCGGCAGAAGACGTATCTGCGATCAGTAGATCAGCCTGAGCAGTGGTGGCCGTTGGTTTAACTATAGCAGACTGAAGCTCACCCCCAAAACTAGCACTAATAGCGGGGAGGTCCTCAGAATTTGAAATGGCTACAGCATCAATATCACTGAGAGACTGTAATGTGGATGGCTGGTTCGTGTTCGCGGAGCCATCAATGGCTTGGGTATTTTGAAGCGTTGTAGAAAATGGATTGGCAGACTCGGCTGTGCCGCTTTCTTTAGCGGCTGATGCACTGAATATGTCAGCGATTGATTGTGCCGTCGATGCACTGTTGGGCTGTGTGATTTGTTCAACTGCAGTCATTTTTTCCACCAAAATGCGCGACCAAGAGGGAAACGCGGGTTTCTGTTTGGCTTTTAATAAGCAAAGGCTGGGCCAGTTTTGTGCTATGGTGGCAAGCGCCTGAAAATGCTGGTGACTCTTGCGTGGGTCTTAAACAAGTTTTTTGTCAAAGAGCGAAATAATTACCGAGAAATTGTCTTAGAATAGGGTCTTCTGCGCTTATTGCCGGGCAAATTTTGAAGTATGAGGCAAGAAATGAGGTGCTTGGTTTTATAGGAAACACTTGCCCTTCCAGCGGACGGCCCCTATATGCTGCGACTTGACAGAAAACACTGATGAATATGGTAAGATATGACGAAACCATTGAATAGCTTAGGACTGGAAGGCGCGCCAGCTGACACGCGGGTTGTGGTTGCTATGTCTGGCGGCGTTGACAGTAGCGTTGCCGCCGCACTTCTAAAAGAAGAAGGCTACGACGTGGTTGGTATTACTTTGCAGCTTTATGATCACGGTGTTGCGGTTCAAAAAAAAGGCAGTTGCTGCGCCGGGCAAGATATTCATGATGCGCGCCGTGTAGCTGAAGCCCTGAATATCCCACATTATGTTCTTGATTATGAAAGCCGTTTCAAAGAACAGGTCATGGAAGATTTCGCGGATAGTTATATCAAAGGCGAAACCCCCGTCCCTTGTATCAAATGTAATCAAACGGTGAAATTTAAGGATTTGCTAGATACGGCGCGTGATTTGGGCGCGTCTTGTATGGCAACCGGGCATTATGTTCAGCGTGTTATTGGTAAAGACGGTAAGGCCACCTTGGTGCGCGGCGTTGATAGCGGCAAAGACCAAAGCTATTTCTTGTTTGCCACAACGCAAGAGCAAATAGATTTCTTGCGGTTTCCTTTGGGCCATATGGACAAGGAAGAAACCCGCCTTCAAGCGGAACGTATTGGTCTAAGTGTGGCCGATAAACCCGATAGCCAAGATATCTGTTTTGTTCCAGAGGGCGGGTATGTCAGTGTCATAGAGCGCTTGCGTCCCGGCGCTTTAGATCCCGGTAATATTGTGGATTTAGACGGAACGGTGCTTGGAAAGCATGACGGCATCGTTAAATATACCATTGGTCAACGGCGCGGTATTGGTATTGGCGGAACGGCTGACCCTTTGTATGTGGTTAAGCTTGATCCTGCGAACAAGCAGGTCATCGTCGGCCCTAGGGCTGCTCTTGAAACAAGTGAATTGCGTGTGAAGGACGTGAGTTGGATCGGTGAAGAAGTCCCTCGCAAAGGGTTGCCTGTGATTGCTAAAATACGCTCTACACGTCCGGGTGTGCCTGCGACACTGATCCTTGAAGATAATGCGCGCGCGCGTGTTATCTTGCATGAAGCCGAGGCTGGTGTATCGCCCGGGCAAGCTGCCGTTTTTTATGATGGGGAACGTATGCTCGGCGGTGGCTGGATTGATAGCACAGTCAGTAAAGACCCCCGGCTCAGTTAGTCAGTCATCTAATGTGGCTGTGAAGTCATCTGGAAAGCCGCCCTCAGTGATGCGGGTAAATTTAGCGGTTCTTCCAAACATTGGAACACCTATATACCCGCGCATTTTTAATATTTTTCCGTCATTTTCTAAAGATAGTCTTGCTGTGTAGGTTTTGCCGCTTTTAGGATCATAAACCTTACCGTCTACCCAACGGTTTTTCTTGGCATCATAGGAAAACCCCCACAAAAAAGTGATCCCTTTTATAGGTCTGTCCCTTAGCTTGGGATCAGGGTTTTTTGTATCGTTTGTATTGGTTTTCCCCCATGCCGTTACACCTTCAATAACGCCGTCATTGTTTAAGTGTAATTTGATGATACCGTCTTTTTCAGCATTCCAGTAATGCCCCACAAAGCGGGCCTTGTCGGCCGCGTCTATTGTTGTACTGAAGCTAAGGACAAGTATACAAAAAGCTAAAATTCTAGTCATGTGGATATCCTTGTGGCTAAGGGTTTAATTTTTCGGTTTGCGAACGCACCAAAATTGCATCATGGCCTCAAAAAGACTTGGGTTATTTTGTTCAAATGTATCCCAATTTTCAAGGTTGGTCATTAGGCTGTCTTCTGGGAACTGGGTTTTATAAGCTGAAACTTGATTGGGGTGGGCCATATCAAACCCGACAAATTCCAAGTCATGGCTGTCGAGCAGGTCTGCCACTTGCAGCGGTGTATAGCGTAACTCGTGAGTGTTGAAAACAAAGTCATGTAAACCGCTAGCGGAATAAAACTCTCGGCTGTTGGCGATAGGTTTTACAGGGTGATCTTCTGGCAAATCCCTAACCATTTGACGAAAACGACGCATGCCTTCAAGGTTATCGTCGATTTCATGCTGTTTGATAAGCGCATGAGCCGCACGCACATGGGTGCGCGCACGTTCGCTATAGAGAGCAAGGAAAAACACACTATTTGGTTTGCTGGCCGCTATCAGCGCCTTAAGTCCCTTATTGGGGTCTTGCATATGGTGTAAGACACCCGTGCAAACGATCAAGTTAAAAGAGGCATTCCAGTGAGGCACCTCTAAGATATCAGCTTGGCCGAAGTGGATATTCTTCATTCCTAGCGTGTCTGTTTGCCGTTTGGCATAAGCAAGGCTGGTTTTGCTAAGATCTATTGCGAGGATGTTTTTTGTCTTTAAACCCGCCCCCATTTTAACCAACTGTTCCCCCGTGCCGCAGCCAGCAAACAATATGTCGATAGGTTCGTCAGCTATAGTGCATGTATTGAAATGGGGGAAACGGGCCTTTAGGTGCGCCTTTAAAGAAATAGCCTGTTTCGGGGTCTTAGTTGTTTGCCACCGGGGGTAGGGGAAGGCCTTATATTGCGCGCTCATCTTTTGTGACATGTCATCCTCAATAGGTGACAGGGTTGGTAGCTGCTGCGAAATCAGGCTTTCTTGGCAAGGGCCGAGAAATTGTGTTTTCCAAATCAACTGAACCCAGCTTGGCCAGCGCGGTGCCTGCTCGATGAGATATTGTAAGTCTTCAGGCGAGCCACTTTGCATGGTAGCCCATAGTGGGCGGTAAGCGGATAAAATCGCTATTTCAGTTGGATGCGCGGCACGAATATCTTCCATAATGCTGTCTTCAAGAGAGCCGATTTTGGCCTCGTCTTCAGGATCTACAGTATAGATATATTCGCTGTTAAAAGCTTGGCAGGCCACAGCTGCCAGTGCTTCAGGATACTGATCTAAGAAAAAGGATTGGCTACTTGTATCTGCAAGCCATTCCCCTAAAAAATGTGCGCGCAACGCCACCAAAAGCCGTTCAACGATTGGGGAAATCACCAGAGCCTTGGTTGCGACCAACAGAAAAAGTTGATCAAAGAGAATGTCTTGTATCTCTATATCGCTCGGAACGTTGTGAATTTCCCCAGGGGTCGTTTCTTCTAAAAATTTGATCAGCAAATGCACTCCGGCATGACTGTCAAACTCGTTACTTAGAAGCGTTGCGAACGCCTGCACATTATGACCACCTGTGACTGCAGCATCAGTTAGGGCGTCGATGATAGGCTTGGGCAGGTTATAGCCGCTGGTACAGCCCAAAATTTCAATCAATTGCGCCTGAACGGTAGGATCAGCGGGCAGTAGGGTGAAGGCTTCTAGTGACGAAGCAAGCGCGTCTTTATAGTCACCGGCTGCTAATGCCTGCCTTGCTTGCACGGATAAAGTCCGCACAAGATCATTACCCCCGTGAGGTATTTGTTGGGTCATTGCCTGAAAGGTCCCTTGCTCAGCCGCTTGTGGGCAGCCTATCAAGGGTGTGAGGTGTCTGCAAGCTGCGTCACCCATCGCCGAGCATACTGAGCACTTTGTGTGCCCCGCGCGCCCCGAGCGCTCCGAGTATACTGAACACTCCAAGCATCCCGAGCACTCCAAGCATCCTGAACATCAACGAAGTGTTGACGCAGTAGCTTGTAATTACTCAGCGGCCTGTAATTACTCCGCAGCCTGTAATTGCTCAGGGTGGTGATATTTTTTCATCAACCCTTCTCGTTTTGACGGCAATATATAGGCTTTGGTTAGGTCACCGTGCATTTGCTCGGCCACGCGCTTGTCCATAATCCAGAACCAGAGGGGCGGGGTCCAAGCGGCCAGATACATGGTGAAATAGCCTGCAGGCAACTGTGGTGAGCTATCGAAATGGCGCAAACATTGATAAGGGCGTTCTGCGTGCGCGTGATGGTCGCTGTGCCGCTGTAGGTGAAACAAAAGTACGTTTGAAACGATATGATTGGCGTTCCAACTATGGTGGGGTTGCGTCCGTTCATAGCTGCCATCATCGCGTTTGGCGCGTAAAAGGCCGTAATGTTCAATATAATTGGCACTAGAAAGCATTAGATTTGACATCAGCGCCCCGCCCAGCAAATAGGGCAACACAATCCAGCCGAAATAAATCGTCATCGCAGCATATAAGGCGATTGTGATCAGGCTGTTGACCAACACTTCATTTTCAAGGCTGAAGGCTGACTTTCCACTTCGTGCAAGACGGGTTTTTTCAATTTTCCAAGCGCGCTGAATGCCGCCGGGAAGTTCGTGCCGCACAAAGGCATAAAAACTTTCACCCATCATTGATGTAGCGCTGTCATCTGGAGTAGCCACCTCTACATGGTGGCCTAAATTATGTTCGACCCGGAAATGTCCCATGCCGCAAAGACACAGCAGAAAACGTGCAACAGTAAGGGACAATTTGTCACGTCTGTGTCCCACCTCGTGTGCAGTGTTTAAAGCCCCCGCTCCCATCAGGCCATTGGCGACAGTTACGGCCACATAGCCGTTGATACTCAGGGGTTCGCTCGCGATAAACCAAGCCCCAAAGACCCATGTGAAATAGGCCGCCGGCAGGGTTGAAAAGGCTGCCCAGCGGTAGAAAGGGTCATCGCGTAGCATGGGAATGGCTTCCCGCGGCGGGTTAGAGCTGTCTTCGCCAAATAAAATTTCAATTAAAGGGACTAAGCCATAGAAAAATATAGGAGAGGCCCACAGCCATGTTTCATAGCCAGTTTTCTGATACATTAAGATCGCACCGATCGGAACGCCTGCAAGTACCGTCGCTAACGGCCACAGCCATTTTTTAGTGTCTTTATATACAACATCTGCCGCAGCCATGCGTCTTCTCCGCCAAAAAACGATCAATAGGATGAATATAATATCAAGCATATTAATGATAATTTTGTCAATAAGAAATTTGACCCTTGTGATCAGGCATAGATACCCGTTATGAAGGGGGGGATTAAAATTAGGATTTCCTGTGGCCGAACCAGCAAAAAATATATCCGCCCCTAAACGTATGGGCTCTGCTAGAAAGCGGAAGGGCCCGCCACGCAAGCGCTTGAACCCTGAAGCCCGCAAGCAGCAGCTCTTAAATGCTGCGATTGATCTTTTTGCAGAGAAAGGCTTGGGCGAAGCAAAACACGCGGATATTGCTCGCCGTGTTGGTGTTTCAACAGCCGCAACTTTTGTATATTTCCCAACGCGAGAAGCTTTGTTGGCGTGCGTTGTCGAGGAAATAGGCCTTTTTTTCTTGGCATTATTTGATGATATCGCCGCCCAAGGGGGAGAGGCGCCGCACATTTTGAAACAGCTAGCAGAGAAAACGCTGGCACTAGAAGAAAGCCACCCCAACCACATTCGGGTGTGGTTGGACTGGAGTACGCGGTTTGATAAGGAAATGCGCCACAGCTATTTACATTATCAAAATCAGGTCCTTAGTAGGATCAGTGAGCTTTTGTGGGTGCATGAAAATAATATTAAGCGTGAAAATCGGGATGATGCGCGCATTCTCTTGTCGGCTTGCCAAGCGCTGTCAATGATGAAGCTTGATGGTGAACCCGTTGAAAAATTGAACCGCTTCACCGAGCATACAATCGATGTGGTGCTAGCCTACAGTCGCCGCTGAGATAATCTTTTTCTAAGTATTTATTGTGATCCTGGGTTTCAATCCCATTCAATCGTTGGCTGATGCTCAATAGGGCAATTGAGGGTGTTGGCAATGAAGCACATTTTATTGGCTTTGGCGTGGGCCTCTTCGGCTTTCACAAGATCAGAGCCAGAGGAAATCTTGATGCGAGGCCGAAGTGTAATTTTGGTGAAGCGACCGCTACCATCTGCGCTTTCTTCCATTATGCCTTCAGCATTATCAATATAGCTGGTAACAATCACCTTTGAGACCGAGCATATATGCAAATACCACAGCATATGACAGCTAGAGACAGAAGCCACCAGCATATCTTCGGGATTGTGACACCCCGCATCGCCACGGAATGCCGGATCAGCCGAGCCAACCACGCTTGGCTTGCCTTCGATATTTAGATCATAGAGGCGCTCGTAGCTTTTATAAGTCTTTGTTCCATCTTCACCCGCGCCCGTCCACGCTATTTGCGTGTAGTAATTGTGAATTTTGTTTGCCATAGAGAGCTGCCTTTGTCCTGATGTTTTGTCATATTCTAATAGGCTAGAGCATGAGGTCAACAGCAGGCCGCACATAGCTGGTTTGCAAAAACTGGCACACAAAGAGGCTGCCTAATTTTGTCGCTCTCACTGCTACAATAACAATTTTTGCATGAGGTCGCGTAAATCCAGCTTGACGGGTGGATGGTGCTCTTATATACCGGCGCAGCTTTCAGCGGCTGTGCATTTTTGCTATGAAGATATGCAAACGCGTTGATAGCCTTTAAATATGGCCGAGTAGCTCAGCTGGTTAGAGCAGCGGAATCATAATCCGCGTGTCGGGGGTTCGAGTCCCTCCTCGGCTACCAATTTATCAAAGACTTAGCCCTAATCGGCTAGGTCTTTTTTTGTGGCGCCCCCTTGAAAGTCAGGCACTGATTTGACGCCGAGATCAAAAACATCCTAGATACGCTTGGACTTTTTAGATGAGGAGCGTTCTATGTTGATGAAAGCCGTTGTGATGGTGTCTTTTTTGGCACTGACATCTAGCCTTAACCCGCTTGGTGCAGGTGAGCAGACTGTACCAAAATCCCAAGTTGAGCGCCCCACATACCCATTCGACACTGAGGAGATGTATGAC
>WFTS01000087.1 GCA_015485385.1 Kordiimonadales bacterium
ACCCCTCCCAAGCCCCAAGTCTCACTATTGAGCATAACCGGTTTTTTGTCTGAGGCCCAGCGCCGCGCACGCAAGTAAAAATTCCTCTCAAAGGAGGCATAACTGCCCGGTAGCCCTTCAAGCTTACGGCGGGGAATATCAACAAGCCCACGCAAGTAAGCCCGCTTTTGGCTTGAGGGTGTTAGGGTGCGAATAAGGGCGCTAAGGGTTTTGGCCCATACGCTCCACACCGGTTTCACACGTTTGTGGCTCATATTGCCGTGGATAATCTTATAAAGCCGACAGCTATCATCCAGGCGTATTTCCGTGCCGCCGCCCGCTGCTGCCGCATGAAGCGCAAGGCTATCGGTATCAAGGCAGGTTACATCGCAATTTTCAATTTGTCCGCGCTGTGTGTGCCACATGGTTTTGCTCATTAGCAGGAAATCTCCGGCTGCGTTGGTGTGGAGGTGCCTCAGCCCAAGCGGCTTTGCCATTTCTGTATCTTGGGGCGCGTGGTGGCCAACGGTATTGGCCGCGCATAGCTCTATGAGAGCCCCCTCTCCGGCTGCCATGGTTGTGGCTTGTTTTAATACTGAAGGCGCAACGTCAAAGCGGTCCAGACGGTAAATTTTCTGGTCTTGAAAGCCAACCGTTGCTGCATACTCAAAAACGGCATTTGTGAGAAAGCTATCGGATGAAAACGGCGTTACAAATTTCCCGTGTGCCCGCCTATAGCCCACATTCAGTGCTCGTGCCGGGTGCAGCCCCTTAAGAGCAGCCCCTTTTACTTTGCTGTGCACCGAAGGCGGCACAGTGATAATTCTGACGGTTGCAAAATCTGCCCCCGCTGCCCCGTCCAACACTGTGTGGAGACGAGGTTTGTCAGCGGGTGGGTTCCATTCCACGATTAATATTTCAATCGGTACCCGGTAGTGTTCCGCCTGCCGTACAAGGGTTTTGGTCGTTAGGTTCATACGGTCAATATAATTGGGAGCATAGCCGTCATTACGGGCATAGCGCACAAAGCTTATCAGCGGGTCGTGGGCCATTGTCATTTAAGATTTAACCGCAAGCGTTAACGTGGCCGGGTCAATATTTTCCTGCCACCAATTTATGGTTTCCCGCAGGCCGTCCTCTAGCGAAACCTGCGGTTTCCAGCCAAGTTCTGCTTCGGCTTTTCTGCAATCAAGCGCCAGTGAAAAATCAATGGTAGGTTTTGTCGGATCATAAGTGATTTTGAGTGCTTTGCCCGATGCCGCGATGATTTTTTTGGTTAAATCCCGCACACTGATGGCCTTGCCTGCGCCGCAATTATACAGGCCGTAGTGCGTCCTTTGGTGGGTTGCTGCTCGGTCAACAAAGTTAACCAGATCACTGATAAACAGAAGATCCCGGCTTTCGCTACCCTTGCCCCACACGGTTAAGCTCGCCTTGGCGGTCAGGGCTTTGCTGATGGTGGCGCCGCAAACATGGCTGCGCTCAAGATCAAATTTGTCGTGGGGGCCGTAAATATTGGAATGACGGATTACCGTATGTTTCGTGCGCCCGAGGCCCGCATAAAATTCACACATGCGCTCCAGATAGACCTTGGTCCAGCCTGCGCCAAAATATTTTGGCTCAATCTCGCCTGAGAAATCACTTTCTTTCACAGGCACACGGCTAGAGCCGTACATTACAGAACAACTGAAGAATATAAAATGTGCGAGCGAGCGCTCATAGGCGGCCCGCAGAAGATGCGAATTCATCACAGCATTATCTGTGACATGGATCGCGGGTGAGGATGTGATATCCTTTGCGCCCGAGGTGGTGGCCGCCGCTTGAATAAGAATATCATGCCCTGCGACCACTTTGTCTGCTGCCTCTGGGTCACGCAAATCCGCCTGAACCCATGATACATTGCTGGGCGTTCTGTAAGGCGGCTTGCGGTGCCACACAGCCGTTACATGGGCATATTTTTTGGCAAAATACGCAACCATATTGCGGCCAATGAAGCCGGTGGCCCCGCAAATAACGACGCGTGTGTTGCTTAGATTTGTCTCAGTCGCCGCCATCGCCGGGGCCTACTCCATTATGCGTGGTTTTTTGCCAAATACGGCGATACTCGTGGTCATATTTAGACGGCATATTCAATAAAATTTGCGGCCCCGGAGCATCCAGTTTCACCGGTACTTGCACATAGGCTTTCAGTTGCTCTTCAATATGGGCTTTTTTGCCTTCGGGTGCAAAAAGCATCATAAACCCACCGCCCCCGGCCCCAAGCAGTTTTCCGCCAAGCGCCCCGGCTTTTCGGGCTTCTTCGTACAGTTCGTCGATAGGCTTGGGCGAAACAGCGTTTGATAATCCACGTTTCAGGCACCAGCTTTCATGCAAAAGCTCCCCAAAATTATCAAGCGGTTCGTCGTTTAAAAGTATATCGCGGGCCTCATAGGCCATTTGCCCCATGCGCCTTAGGTCGGTCTTTTTCTTGGAAAAATTCTCAACCTTGGTAGCCGCAACAGTGGAGGCATGCCGCGAAACGCCGGTGAAAATAAAGATCAACCGGTCGGATAGTTTTTTAAGGCGGTCCCCGGACAGACCGATCCGCTCTAGGCTAACAGAGCCATTTGGCGCAATCTTTCCAAAGTTAAAGCCGCCAAAGGCTGCTGCGAATTGGTCTTGAATGCCAACGGTTTCCTTGAGGACATTATGCTCAAGGTCGAAAACGGCGTTCGCGAGGTCGTAGCTGCTGCTCTCGGTCCCGTCCATCGCATTGAGGGCAGCAAGGAAAGCAACCCCAAAGGTGGAACTAGACCCTAAGCCTGCACCGTGGGGCAGATCGCCAAAATAGACCACATCAAGCCCGCTTTTTATGTTGCGTTCTTGCAAGGCGGCGCGCACGAACGGGTGTTTAATGGCGGAAATGGCTTCAACATCTTCCAGTTCGCGCCACACCACGCGGTAGCGAAAGCGGTCAAGCTTTGGTTTTTGCCTAAGCGTGATGGTAATATGATGATCAATAGCCGTAGACAGAAAGACGCCGCCGTTCTCACGGAACCATTCCGGATAGTCCGTTCCGCCGCCAAAAAAGGACACGCGGTAAGGCGCTCGACTTATAATCATGCTCTCTCCTTTGCCCTCGGCCAAGAGCAGGATTTATCTTCAGGCCGAAAAATACAGTAACCCAAATAGTTTATAGGTAAACCACAAAGCAAAATAAGCGCCAGAATCAAGAGGCTTTTTAAAAAACCGCGTAGAATAAAAAGCATTTGTTGATTTGCTATAATTGGTTAGGCTGAATCTCAGTAAGAATTGGGGTGTGCTCACTTGAGCATACATGTGACGAAGGAGCGCACTGTGGCATCACGGCGCGATAAGGCGAAAAAAACCAGAGCAACTATGGATGTGGCGGATGTGGTTCTCCAGCAACGTCAGCGTAGTGCGCTGAAAGAAGCGGCACGCGCACGTAAATTGCTTTTGGGCGGCGCTCTGCCTGCTGCCCGCAAGAGCTTTGAAGCCTCTATCGCCCAAGCTCCTTATGATATGGATGTGGTGGCGCTGGTTGCCGATGGCCTAGCAGAAATGGGACACCGCGACCGAGCCATTGAAATATTGCAAGCTGCTCTGGCTCATAATCCTGCGAATGAAACTGTTTTGCTTATTGTGGGTAAGATTGCTCAGAATATGGACTGTCCAGATATTGCCGCCAAAGTCTTTGCTGCCGCGATTGACCTGAACCCTTCAGAGCCTAGCTATTATGTCAATTTGGCTGAAAGTTACCGTCAGCAAGAGCGTGTTGACGAGGCCGTTGATTTGGTGAAAGGGTCGCTGGAAATGTTCCCCGAAAGCGCGATGCTGTGGAACCTGATGGGGACCCTGATGATCAACCAGCGCAATAATGCATTGGCACTAACTTTCTACCAAGAAGCCCTGCGGCTAGAGCCCGGCAATGATGCTGTGCTTCTTAATATTGCTAATTTGGAATTTGATGGTGGGGACCCTACAAGCCGCTACCGCCGGGCTATTGCACTTAATCCAGACAATCACGCTGCTCATGTGGGTCTTGCGACATATCTGCTTTTGAACGGCGACCTGAAAGAAGGCTGGGAGCATTATGAGCACCGGAAACTGGGCGATGAAGGCTACGGCAAGTCGGTGCGCTTTACGTTTGATCTGCCAGAATGGACTGGCCAGACACTCGCGGGTAAATCCATTTTGGTGATGGCAGAGCAAGGCCTTGGCGACGAGCTGTTGTTTGGGCTGAATTTCAAACGGCTCTATGAGGAGGCTGGTCAACTTTATATTGGCTGTGACCCACGTTTGGTTAGTATTTTCAAACGCAGTTTTCCAAATGCAATCATTGCAGGGTTTGAAGACCAACGCCTAGAGGGCAGGCGTTATAGAAGTTTTCCGTCCATCCAGCGGCATTTAAAGAAAATAGATTACGGTGTTTGGGCAGGCTCAGTTCCCCAATATTGGTGGCCTGATACGGCCTCAATTCCACACATGGAAACAGGATATATAAAACCGGAAACAGGGCTGGTTGAAACATGCCGCCCGCTGGTGGCGCGAAGCGAAGGCCGCTTAAAAGTTGGTATATCTTGGCGCAGCGGGAACCTATCGTTTGAGCGGTCTGAATTTTATATGGGATTACGCGGAATTCGTCGGGTTTTGGCGAACAGGCATATTGATTGTTACTGTTTCCAGTACGGCTGGGACCAATCCGAAATTGATTGGCTACAAAAAGAAATGGGTTACCCGGTTTTCACGTTTCCAGACATTGATCTGAAAGATGACCTTGAAGCCAATTTGGCGCTTATGGCGCATATGGATGTTGTTATTGGCCCTGCGACCGCAACCCAGCAATTGGCGATGAGCGCGGGCGTTCCTGCGTGGACCATCATGGGGGGAGCCCCTTGGTGGCAGTTCGGGCATAAGGGGGCAGGGCCAGCGTTTGCACCGGCGTCCGTTTGGTCATGGTGCCAACATGGGCTTGGCCAAGAGGGCCTCTGCCGTATCATTCAGGGCGTGATGGGAGTGTATTTTGAAAAATACACGGAGATAAATCTTGCGCTTTTGAAGGCCACTGTTGACCGGGTCGTTGAGGATTATATGGCCGTATTTCCAGACGTTGACATCAATGATTTTATGGACACATACGAACAGTCGCTGGTGATTTAACGCCTTACTTCAGTGCGGATGCTACGGCTGCGACTGAAAGGGAAATGTCTGCGCCTGAACAGTGCGTCGAGCAAGGAAGCGGTAGGATACGTTTGTAAATATCCTCGGTGACCTCTAAAGAACCGCGCGGGCTTGCTTGATAAGGTTTTTGCAGATGAAGGGGTGTCCAGAAGGGACGGGCATCAATGCCGTTTTCACGCAAGGATACGAGAACGTCTTTAATCTGCTTTTCACCCACAGTGAGGAAAGCCCCTGAAAGCCAGTGCGCGCTTTGCGCCCATACAGGGGTTGGGAAACCCGTGACATGGTCTAAGCCTTTGAAGGCGTCCCGGTATGCATTGGCGATACGGCACTTTGCGCTTACAAAATCCTCAAAACGCTCTAGCTGCGCGCATCCCACGGCAGCTTGAATATTGGTCATACGGTAGTTATAGCCCACCGCGTCATGGTCATAATTTTCTCCGGTGCGTGCGGTGGTGGCTAAGTGATTGACCTTGTCGGTAAAGTTTTTGTCAGAGGACACAACCGCGCCGCCGCCGCCACAGGTGAAGGTTTTATTGCCGTTAAAGGAAAAAACCGTGGCGGTAACGTCTAGGCTGCCGATATTCTGGTCTTTGTAGCGTGCCCCAAGCGCCGCCGCAGCATCGCAGATAACCGGTAAACCGTAGTTTTTTGCGGTCCTTGAGATGGCGTCCATATCAGCCGGGGTGCCGAGCATATAAACCGGCATAATAGCCGCGACCCGCCTGCCGGTTTTGGTGTGGATGATTTGGCTATCCTTTTGGTGGGTTTCTGTGGCCAGGTTTTTCTGCAAGTCTTCTGGGTCAAGTGTCCAACTGTTTGGGTTTACGTCCATAAGCCATGGTTCCGCGCCGCAATAAGCGGCTGCATTCGCGGTGGCGATAAAAGTAAGCGACGGCATGATGACCAGATCATCCCGCCCTACGCCCGCCGCAACCAAGGCAATATGAAGCCCGGCTGTGCCTGAGGCCACAGGTGAACAGTAAGGTGCGCCGCTTACGGCTGCCACGCTGGTTGCGAAGCGGGCGACAAATGGTCCCACAGATGAAACATAGCCGGTTTCAATACAGTCATTCAGGTATTTTTTTTCGTTGCCTGAGAGGTTGGGTATTGAAATCGGGATCATTCAATATCGCCTTCAAACAAGACATGATTGGCGTCCATATCGCGTGCCGCTTGCTTGCCGATCACGCTTTGGTACATGCCGGGGTCAATGCCGTATTTGGGCGCACGCAGGATATTCAGATCGGCGGCCTTTAGCGTACTGCCCTTTTTGATAGGGCGCGCTGTAACTAGGCTTTTCCTTGAATAGCTGCGGTATTTTGTTTCGGCCTCGGTTAAAGGCCGAAGCGTACCCCCTGCCAAAGCTTTGTCCAGATCACGCACCATGGCTGTGAAAGCTTGAAATTCGTCCGGGTTCAAGGCAGCTTGGTGGTCGGCGCCCTTGAGGCTGCGGTCATGGGTGATATGTTTTTCAACGATTGATACCCCAAGCCCGATTGCCGCCGCCGCCATAGCGTAACTACTGATATTTTCGGGTGGGGAATGGTCTTGATAACCAACGGGCAAACCCGTGATATTTTGCAAATTTTGCATATAAACCAGATCAATATCTTCTGGCGGGGTTGGGAAATTTTGCAAACCGTACATCAGCCAGATCGAGGGGCAGCCGTGTGTGCGCAGCATGTCTGATGCCTGCAATATCTCGTCGATAGAACACGCACCAACGCTAAGGTCAATGCGCATTTTGCTGCGCCCCACTGCTTGGAGCAGCTCTAGGTTTGTGATATCTGCCGCGTGAAGTTTGAATGCATCCACGCCGATCTCGCTGCAAAAGTTCAGGCTTTCCTGTTCGTAGATGCAGGCGATAATATCCATATCGGGGTAATTGGCCCTGACATAAGCTGCGAGCGAACGCCACTGGTCATAACCAAGTTCGAGCGCTTTCAAAATGGCAAGATCAGGATGATCTGGTGTGACAAGCGCTTCTTTTTTCCAAATTTGAAACTGGATCGCGTTCGCACCGCTTTTGCCAGCGCAATCAATGATAGTGCGGGCATGATTTTCGCTGCCGTCATGCGAACAGGCCATTTCGGCGATAATATAGGTGGGGTGCCGCTGCATAGGGTGTGCCTCAAAAATATTCTAATGGGCCTACAGGCCGCGTTCGGTCCGGATTTGGTCGATACAAGCTATAAAGTGCTTTTGGTAGTCTGTCTCATTTTCCAGCCATTCATAAACATCAGGGCTTGGGTGTAGCCCTTTTTGTCCTGCTGGACGAGAGAGGAAATTAGTCAATATCCTATCAAGCTGGTGTGTGTCGCTGGTTCTGATGCGGTAGCGCGTGACCGACCAATAGAAAAGCTTTAGCACATCTTCGGCAGAAATTCGGGGAGCTGTCGCCTGTAGCCAGTCGTCAATATTTCTGAAGGGATCGCAGAAATCGGTATCGTGACTGGCATAATCAAACAGGGGTTTTTCGCAGATAAGCGCGTGCCAATAGGCTTTGCTCATCCAGCACATCATGCCGTCGCAGTGGGGCATAATGTTGGCGGTCGTAAATGTTTTTGGGTCAATATCAAGATCATCGGCGATGATAACTCGGTCGGTATCTGCAAAAATTTTTATTAGGTTTACCTGCACGTCTGGTGCGGGTGTGAAGGGGTGCGATGTGACAATCAGTGCGGCATCATCGTCAGCGTGTTCTAGAAAATGATAAATCACATCACACTGGGTCATATAGCGTTGGTCATAGACATAATTTACATAGTCTGTCTCGCGCATGCCCGCGCACACAGGCATGGTGTATAGTTTACGGTATGTTTGCCTAAGGCCCTTGAAAACGGCCTCTATTTCCCCTTGTTGGCGAGGACTTAGTTGGTCCTGCGAATTCATCAGCCGGTAGCCTTCGGCAGCAATATCCGCCGGGATATCGATCGAAAGCGCTTGTGCTCGGTGGTGGGACAGAAACGAATTTCCATAGAAAAATTCGTCTTCTGTGAGGGCAAAACAGGCAGTGCCTCTGCCGTACCAAGGGGCACCGATCGCATCAGCCATCGTAAGGATAACCACGCCCGGGAATAGTTTCTTCAAGTAACCGTGGCCATGGGTGCGCGTGATAATCACGTCCGGCTTTTGGCCCTTAAACACCGGACGCAGGGCCTCTGCGGCCCGGTCATCATCCATGACATGCAGCACAGATACAGCGGGATCGGCTATCACATGGATGTCTGGGTCATAGTGACTGGTATCAAAATTTTTGCGCCAATCCAAAGGGATGCCGACACCGAATTCATTCAGAGGCGGGAAAAAATATGTGGTTTTCCAGCCGTATTCATTCAGCCCCTCAAAGGTGGCTACCACAAAAGTAGGAAGCCAACCCGGTACACATTGTGGACCCCAAAAAAGGATATTCTTTTGCAGATTTGGCATAAGGGCCTTTGCTTGACTAAAGTTAGAAAATTACCATAGTGTTTTTATAAGGCTATCAATTTTTATGCCAAAAAACCATAGATAGAATAAGGGGTTCCGGTTTGCTGGCTATGGCGGCTCTGTACTATGCGCTTCAAGGAAGGGCACTGTTGGCAGGGTTTTTGCGTTGTTGAAAACAATAGCGCCATCTTTTTAGGACTTTCACGCTATACTGAGCGCAGCTAACAGGAAAAGACCGCTTTTATGCATGATATGCGTATTGCCAACCATAAAGACGTGAAACATTTGTTTGTGACGCCCAATGACAGCATTTTGGCGGCGCTCGATGTGATTGACCGCGGCGGCCGCAAGACAGCCTTGGTGGTAGACAAGGATTTGCGGCTGGTTGGGATTATAGCTGACCCTGATATCCGACGCGCTCTGCTGAACGGCGTTTCGCTGGAGCAGCCAGTGCATACGGCTATGAATAGCAACCCTATAACGCTTGAACTGGGCATTTCTGACGTACAAGCCCGGCAACAATTGCACCGCCATAAACGGGATTTGCTGCCAGTGCTCGATAGCGCAGGTCGGGTGGTTGATGTTGCTCTTCTTGTCGAAGCGCTCGGCGTACCGCAGATGGATAACGCTGTGGTCTTGATGGCAGGCGGCATGGGCAAGCGGTTATTGCCACTTACTAAAGATACCCCAAAGCCAATGCTTGAAGTGGGCTCTAAGCCCATGCTTGAAACATTGGTTGAGAATTTCGTCGCGGCAGGGTTTTCAAAATTTTACCTGTCAGTTAATTATTTGCAGGAAGCGATCGAAAGCCATTTTGGGGATGGGTCCAAATGGGGAGTGGATATTTCCTATTTGTATGAGGACGAGCCCCTAGGCACGGGTGGAGCGCTTTCGCTTTTGGACAAAAGGCTTTGCGACCCCTTTATCACTATGAACTGTGATGTGTTAACGAAAGTGAATTTTGAAAGCCTGCTCAAGCATCATGAAAATTCGGGCAGTTACGGCACCATGTGCGTGTCTCAGCACGAAGTTTCAGTACCATTTGGTGTGGTGGAACACGAAAAATTCAAATTGAAACGCATCGTGGAAAAACCAGTTTGGAATTATTTTGTCAATGCGGGCATTTATGTGTTCGCGCCAGAAGTGCTTGGCCTTTTGAAGCGCGGCGAGGCTCTGGATATGCCGCATCTCATTTCCCGTATCGATAAGGCATTTGGCGAAGTGTCGCTGTTTCCCATACGGGAATACTGGCTGGATGTGGGCAGCCGCAGTGCGTTAGAGCAAGCGCGGCAGGATTACCACATCCATTTTGGTGAAAAATAATGGGCTTTTGGAAGGGGACTTTGGAAGGCCTAAGGCTTTTCTTATATGTTGCTGGACGCGCGGAAAGGTGCTGGCGTGAAAGATAAATCGGTCCTTTTCATCGGCAGGCAGGGTGACCGTCAGTGCGAAGACATTGTCGCGTACCTCAAGCAAAATTTTACGGATGTACAAGTTTTTTGGTCTGGCGGTTACGGCGCTGAACTTGACATCGACACACTTTCATGGCGCGGCGACTATATTTTTTGCTACCGCGCGCACGCGATCCTACCCGAAAGCCTGATAGACCGCGCAAGCATTGCTGCAATAAATTTCCATCCTGGGCCACCGGAATACCGTGGGATTGGCTGTGTAAACTGGGCGCTTTATGACGAAGCGCATACATATGGCTCAACGGCTCATATAATGTCTGCTATTGTTGATGCTGGTCCTATATTGGATGTCTGCCGGTTTGATGTTTCCCCGAACGCTTCTCTTGAGGAGGTTCTTGGTGAAACATATCGCCAAATGGCAAAGCAAGCAAAGAGAGTGATCGGTCTTTTATACAGTGAGGGCCCGGCCGCGATTGATAAAATGCGCGGTCAATCAAGGGCCGAAAAATGGTCGGATCGGCTGTATAGTAAGCGTGAACTTGAGCAACTATATCAGATTGCCCCCAGTGCATCGTCAAACGAAGTTGCCAAAGTTATTCGAGCGACTGTAATTGGTGACTGGAAACCTTTCATCCAGATAGGGCCTCATAGGTTTGATTTGAAAACAAGTGATTAGGCTCAGCCTGCTGCTCGGTTATTCCATCATTTTCGGTAATGGGCAGCGGCGGCACATTTCGACATCATAATATTTGTTATCAGCCTGTGTGCGGCGGAAGGCGTTATAGGCATCACTGTTCCAAATATCATGCAGCTTTTCATCACGCCAATTGCCCATGACAATTTCATCTCTGTCATCAATACAGCAAACGGTAACATTGCCATTATATTTCAAGAACATACGCTGGAAGGGCATCGCACAGTGAAATCCTGGCCGCTCATCAAATTCATGTTGGGCATCGGGGGCGCGCTCGGTATATTTATTGATATTGACCCCATCAGCCAAGCCTTCCCACATAATCTTTAGCGCTTCATACTGCCGCTGCCATTTGGGATCATCATACATGACCATTGAAAGCCGGACCTGACATGATGGCCGCAGTTCGTTGCGTAGCTGAATGAAATTATATGTATTATCAATCACGCGCCCCAGCGTAGTGCCAACGCGCTGCACGGCATAATCTGCAGGGTTAACCGCATCGATTGATATGAACATATTGTCGAGGCCAGCGTCTAAGAGGTCACGGCTGTTTTTCTCAGTGAGAGCAGACCCGTTAGAATTCATCATGACATCTAAAATGCCTTGTTCTTTAGCGTAGGCAACCTGCCAAACCACATCCTTGTGCAATAAAGGTTCACCTAGATAATTTAACTTGATCGCTTTCACGCCGTGCCGCACGCCTTCATCAATGATTTTCTTATAGTCTTCACGACTGATGAAGCCGTAATCCTCAAATTTACCCTCCTCAACAAGAAGGGTTCTGGGGCACATGGGGCATTTAAGATTGCAACGTGTTGTTGTTTCAATGTCGAGATGTAAGGGGAAGTCCAGAAAAACTTTGTCTTTTGGAACCCGGTCCCAATCTAACCGATATTGTTTATATTCTGCGTCGCGCAGTTTTTTCCATTCCTCGGACATCACGCCAATGACAATGTTGGGGCTGGTCTCAAAATCTGATTTTTCCAGTTTCTTGGTCAAGGCTCTGTCTTTCTTATCTGGGCTCAAGAGGAGCTATCTGCTGTTAAATAGTAAGCAATAAGTATGCCCACACGCAACGGGATTAGTTTTCCCCATTCAGTTTTTGGGTGCTGCTGTTTCGATTGCTCGGGCTGTCACTATAGAAAGTGACCTTAGAAATTCTTCATAAAATATTTATAACATATTGATATTTAAATGGTAATCGCGCAGCGCCTTGACACGGATAGGGCGTGTAAATAGGTTGAATTTTGGATCATAACCAGGTGAGGTAGGGGCTGTATGACGCAGGGCGACGATAAGAAAACACTCTTATTTTGGGGCCCGCACTGTGCGTTTTCATGGCTTGAAGGCTATGTTCTTCGAACCTTTGAGCCCCTTCGGGATCACGGCTGGGATGTTGTTTATTTTTTTCCGCCGCTGAACGAGTTTCGCCTTGGTATTCCCCTGAATTGGCGGGAAACCCTGATCGGGCAAGACCTTGACCCAAATGTGCATGTTATCAAAAACCCGGCGCGGTCGTATATTTACGGAAACGACCATGAGAAAATTGCCGCATCGCTGAAAGGTGATTTTAAGGGCTATGATCCTGATGTGGTAGTGACGCGCACGGGCGGACACGACTATCTTAAAATATTATTCCCGCACGCGGTGATATTAACCATGGCAGACGGTATGGGCGCCCCTTGGTTTGGGCCAAACGCCCACAGTTTTACGCTTACCGAAGACCCTTTGTATTTTGGCAATAGTTTCATGGCCAAATTTGCGGAAGATATTCGCCGCACAGACGTTAGCAAAAAGGCCCGAGACGCTTGCCTGTGGCTTATGAATGTGCAGGACCGTACCAATTTGTATCGGTCTGAAATTGATAATGCCAGCAGTGAAATTCAAGCATATTTTGAGACGTTGTATCAAAGCTTTAAGAAGATTTACATCTATCCAAGTTGGTCCAATGTGCTTGATACACAGTATGTTTTATATTCAGATATGTTTGAATATGAAACAAACGCCGACATCATTCATAATTTTCTAGCCGAAAGCGATGAAGATACGCTGTTGCTGGTAACGACCATGCCCAATCACGGCACCAAAGAAGCCGATACGGCGTTAATTGATGCTTTTCGCCATACAGACAGAGTGCGTTTTATCAGCGAAGAAAATCTGGATATGTGGCAGTTTACCACCGCTAATATCCTCCCTTATGCGGACGGAATGATAAATGCTCTTAGCAAATCTTATTGGCATGCCTTGGCGTGCGGGAAACCTTTTTATAGTTACTTAAAAAACGCGGTTGATTTTGCACAGCCAGCCAAAGATCTGCCTTCTCTGGTGAATAAAAAGGCGGAGCCTCTGCCCGAGAAGGATGCTGTAAAGCTGTTTTACTGGTATATGACCCGGTTCCGTTTTACCCGTAATGATACCGAACGTTTAGCGAGAACGCTTGATAATTTTATCAGTTCATGCGCAAACGGCGAGGAAATACATGCCGATTTTCATGTTTATGACTGGGCACAATCGCCTGAGGTGTATGACGCATACCTTTGGGACTGTACGGCCACGCTGAAGGCGGAAGCCCCGCTGAAGGCTCTTAAGAAATACCATAAAATATGGCTTTATGGGGCCAGCATCGGCGGGATGGACGCTCTGCGAGAATTCGCAGAGGCCGGCCTTGATGTTGCCGGTGTTGCAGACGGCTTTAAAGACGGCAACTGGCAGGGCTATGCTGTTATAACACCGGCAGAGCTGCTTGAGGCCATAGGCCCAGATGATGCTGTCTTTATTGCCAGTTCTTTTTGGATGGAAATTGTCTATGGCTTGCGCAACGAAGGCCTGACATGCCCTTGTTATTTGCTTAAAAAGCCGGGCATAACCGCAGAAATTTTAAGCTGGGGCTAACCTAAACTGGAAGGCGGCGATAGGAAAATATGACCACAGGAATATTAATAACAGCACGGCTTAAATCGTCACGTTTGCGCGAGAAAGTTTTAAAGCCGCTCGCGGGCCGCCCTATGCTGGCATATCTTATCGACCGGTTGCGGCTCTCGCGCCACGGCGACAATATCGTAGTATGTACATCAACGGTGGCACAGGATGATCCGCTGGAAGAGTTTGCCAAGCTTGAAGGTTTGGGCATCTTTCGTGGGCATCCAGATGATGTGCTCGCGCGCAATTTGGACGCTGCCAAGGCCTTTGGGTATGACCATATTCTTAGCTGCACCGCTGATAACCCGTTCATCGACCCGGTGTGGCTAGATAAATTGGGGGATGCCATGGTTGAAGGGGGCTTTGATTTTGGGACCGTTACAGGCCTGCCTTTTGGGTGTCACGGCTATAGTTTTACGCGGAATGCGGCTGAAAAAGCCTGCGCTCTTAAAGATGAAACCGATACTGAGGTTTGGGGTGGCTATTTCACGCAAACGGGGGTGTTTCGCTGCTTGTCGCTGGCGGTGGATGATCCGGCGTATGTGGCACCCCATTACCGGCTGACAGTGGACGAGCAGGCAGATTTTGATCTGGCTGAGGCCATTATCAAGGCCTTCAAAGGGCAAGATTTGCCAACACTGCCGCAAATCATTAGGTTTCTAAAGGACAATCCATTACTGGCGCGTACCAATGCCGGGGTGCAGCAAAAACCGGGCAAACCCATTAAAGTTAAGGACAGCCTCTAGCGCTTAGGGAAGGCTACCGGAACTGTTGCTAACAGCTTGTAGCTAGACCGTTTTTGGCACCATATGTGCATTTATTAAGGCTTATTTGATAAATAATTTTGCAGCAAATTTTATGCGCGCAGTTTCCGGAGTAACCTTTATGACATTTCCCGGCACTTTTTATTTGCTCGATCCGCTGTTTTCTGGTCGGGCTGGGCATGCGATGAATTTTGGCGGCGGTGTTGCGCGGGCGGCGTCTCAGCGGAATATCCTCATGAAAATGGTGGTCAGCAAAAAAATTCCAGATGAAGCGGCAGCCAGTTATCATGCACTGCCGGTTTTCACTATTTCAGACGAACTGCAAAAAGTGCGACACCAGCCTGTGACATCCCAAATTGACCCTGCATTTTATGCGGCCTATCGGGATAATTTGTGTGATCTTGAGACACAGTTAACCAACGAAGATATTCTGTGGGATTATTATCTTTTGGGGCCGATACAGGTGGATATTTATTCCAGATGGTTGGAAAGCATTGCCCCTGAAAAGCGCCCTAAGGTGATGGTTGGTGTCGATGTTTATACCGACCTATGGTATGATTGGCTGGCACCAATTGCCGATAGGCTGCGTGCGCTGGAGCCGTGGTTCAGGGTCACATCCACCAGCTTTATCAATGCGAAAAAAGTTGGGGAGCAGTTGGGTATCAAAGTACAGTGGATGCCGCGACCTAAAATGGCTCGGCCGGCCTCTGAGGCGGTTCAAGACCCGGCAATCGTTGAAAAATTAACCGCACCAGTGGGGCAAGACGGGCCGCTGGTTGGCTATTTTACTGATCCAAGCAAGATGAAATCCTTCCATCTGTTGCAAGATATAATCCCGGTGCTTTTGCGTGAAACCAGCTTGCGGTTTCTGTTGCAAATTAGGGGGGAACCAGCAGAAGAGGACTGCAAGGCCAGTTTGGCTGTGTTGCGCAAAACCGCAGAAATGTATCCGGGCCGGCTAAAATTTGTTGAAGGTGTCTTGGATTATGATGCCTATAAAACCGCAATAGAACTGTGTGATGGTATGATTGTTGCCTATGATCCGCGCTCTCATTTTGCCAATACGCCGTCGGGTACGGTTTGCGAATCGCTTGCTGTCGGTACAATCCCGATTGCGGTTGCGGGCACCTCGATGGAAAAAGAAATGCGGCTGTTTGATATTGATATCCCTGTGCTACCAGAACAGACAACCGAAGATTTTCTGGCACTTTTGCGAGATTTTGAACAGAATAGCCAAACGTGGCTCACGCGGAACAAAACTCAGATTGAAAAATGGAACCAGTTCCAGTCGCACGATAACCTGTTTGAGCATCTGTTTAACACGGCGTGGCAATAGACGGACGAACCACATTCCATAAAGGGACTTGTTGATGGGAATCCTCCAATATTTACATTATACTGACCCTGATTTTTGTGAAGAATTTCTCGCGGATATGCAGCGCCCTTGCACGCTAGGTTAACCGGTATCAAGGTACGGGGCGCACGAAGGCGCGGTTTGCTCCCGGTGGGGCGTTTACCGCAAAAACTATTGGAGTTTGATAAGAGGCCTTGGGGCTAAGACAGGGGCCTAACAATGGGGCCAAGAGGGGCGATTTTGGATATTCGGAACAAACATATTTTGGTTACGGGGGCGGATGGCTTTATAGGGTCGCACCTTGTTGAAAAGCTTTTGTCGCATGGGTGCCGGGTTCGGGCGCTGGCGCAATATAACAGCTTTAATTCATGGGGGTGGTTAGAGGATATCGCTGGGCATGAAAGCTTGGAAATCATCAGCGGGGATGTACGCGACGCGGAATTTTGCCGTACGCTTTGCTCTGATATTGATGTGATATTCCATCTTGCCGCCTTGATTGCCATTCCTTATTCTTATATTGCCCCGCAAACCTATGTGGATACAAATGTTTCGGGCACATTAAATATATGCCAAGCGGCGAAATCTGCAGGTGTTGAACGAGTTATAGTAACCTCAACAAGCGAGGTATACGGCACTGCGCTTTATGTCCCTATTGATGAAAAACACCCCAAGCAGCCACAATCCCCTTACAGTGCCTCAAAAATTGGTGCAGACAGTATCGCTGAGAGTTTTTATCACGCATTTGACTTGCCGCTTGTGGTCGCACGGCCGTTCAATACTTATGGGCCTCGCCAGTCGGCGCGCGCAATCATTCCCACTATTATTTCACAGCTGGCGGCGGGTAAGGAAAAGATCAAACTGGGTGATTTATCGCCCACGCGTGACTTTAACTTTGTCACAGACGTATGTGACGGTTTTGTGCAACTTGCACAATGTGATACTGCGATTGGCCGCGAGGTGAATATCGGTTCGGGGGTGGAAATATCTATCGGTGATTTGTTTGATATGATCCAGAGCGTTATGGGAACCAATGCAGAAGTTGTGACAGACAACATCCGAATGCGTCCCGAAAAATCTGAGGTTTTCCGTCTGCTGTGTGACAATAGCCTGATCACGGAGCTAACCGGCTATAGCGCTGCACACGACCTTAAAGCTGGCCTTCAAAAAACCGTAGATTGGCTTTTAAAGCCAGAAAATAAAGCCAAATATAAAGCCAATATCTATAATGTTTAAGCGGATAGCGCCCAAGCATGCGCTATAGCACTTGCCGTTGTTCTGTTGCTGCGTAAGCTTGAGCCTTTGCTCTAGCGCTTACTTAAAAACGAGCGCGAGGCATTTAACTGGGAAATTTCTTTTAGACAGGTCGTTTCAAGCGGCGGCATCGCACAGGCGGCGGCATTTTCGAGCGCTTCTGCCGGTGTCATTGGTCCCGTTAGGACGGACTTTACTGCTTTATGTAATAGGCAAAACCTTAGCGCTCTTGCGGCAGGGCTGGCGGTGATAGGGTCATGACGCGCCGCGATATTTTGCGCCTGCTGTGCGCCCGACGCCCATAGTGCCAATTGTTCACGCGGCCAATGCGCCCTATGGTCAGCCTTGGCAAAGGTGGTATTTTCATCAACTTTCAAGCTGAGAAAACCAAAGCATAAGGGCGTGCGCGCCAAAACGGCAATCCCTTTTTCGGCGCAGTGATCCAACAGCCCGCTGGTGAGCGCACGCAGGTCCAGCATATTGAAATTCAACTGAATGGTTTCAAAAGGATAGGCCTTTAAAAGGGCAAAGGCATCTGAAGGGGATTTGACCGAAACACCGATTAGGCTTGCCCGGCCATCAGCTTTTATTTGGTCTAGAAAACCCGCAAGGCATGTTTCACGTGAAAACACATCAGCTGTGGGATTATGCAGTTGATAGAGGTCGACATGGGGTGTCGCAAGCCGTTTAAGACTGGCGTCTAACCCTTCATCGAGGGACGCAACGGAGAAATCAGCACCCTTGTCATAGTCATAAAGCCCGCCTTTGGTAGCAAGTATTATCTGCTTTCGGTGGGCCGCCAAGGCTTTGCCGAGGCGGGTTTCGCTTTGACCGTATCCGTAGACAGGAGCGGTATCAAAAAAACGCATACCAGCGCTGAAGGCGGCAGAGATGGTAGCCTGTGCTGTGTCTTCGTCAATGTCGCCGTAACTGGTGCCGCCCGGTGTCGCGCCGCCAATACCCCACGCCCCAAATCCGGTGGCCGAGCAGTTTTTATCCAGTCCCTGTATGCGGCGGTCTAGCATCAATAGTGCCCGGCGAGTTCGCGGCCTTTAACCTGTCTGCCGTATAGGTAAGCCCCTTTTTTATTGCCCCACCAAACCACTTCTTGGCACCATTTGTTGAAATCCGTATAAACGCGCTTCGAGCGCTCGATCACCAAGCGGTGGTCTTGTTTTTTAAGGGGCACGTCTTCACCAATTTTTATCGCGTCGCAAAACTCTAAAATATTATAGTGCAGGGTGATCTCAATATCGTCAGGGAGGTTCGGCTGGCTGACAAGCGCTTTGTTGGCCTTGACGGCATCTTTGATAATGTCTTTGGCGCGCGGTGCATCCTTGGCTTCGCCCAGCAGCGACATAAGCAGGCGGCCCGCTTCATCATAAAAGGCGTCAAACTGGTTTTCGGCCACTAGCTTAATATAAATATATTCGTCCGCAGGCCAAAATACGCCCAGCCAATCCTCTGAATAAACATATTCAGCCCCGCCTTCTTGGATGCGGCCTGCTTCTTCTGTAAAGAAGCGTGCAATTGAGGCAATGAGCGGATATTCATCAGGCGTTTCAGCCTGAGCCATAAAGGCTTTGAAAATACTGCTATAGGATAAGCCGGCCACTTCATGGGCCATAATCAGGGGATATTGCATGATTTTGTCAAAATGCAGAAAGCCTGCCATCCAGCAAAAGGCACGGGTTTTGCGCCACTCTTTTCTAGGTGTTGAGGCTGTGCAAATTACCAAATCTTGCCATTCGGGTACGTCATCCTCTAGTTCCTCTAAGGCGCCGTGGATGTTGATGATTTTACTGCGTACGGTCTCGACCCCGTGTTCGCGCCTGTAGGCTGGGTTGCCCATTTCAGCATTTGGCAAAATGGACAGATTGTTAAATTGTATCCGGTTGTGCTGGCCGCTTTCTATCAGCGCGTCTACCCCCCTAACAAAGCTTTCGTAAGTTTCCCCCGGCAGACCCAAAATAAGATCTGAATAGGTTTCTACTTTATCCTTTGTGAAGCGGCGCTGAAGTTCGAAATAGGTATCAAGTGCAATGTTCTGGCGTTTGATCGCGGTCAGTGTTGTTGTGTCCAAACTTTGCATCGACAGGGCTACACCCTTATTGAGGCCGGAATCAGACAGTATTTTTTGGGCTTCATAGGCGCGCTCGGTGGCATTTTTGGTATTTTGCACCGAAAGAGCAACCGGATAGCCGGTTTCTTTTTTAATCGAAGCCACATGGCGCGCCAATTCAATGTCGCGCGGTAGAATGCCAAAATTGGCGTCGCAGCAGAAAATATAATCAATTTTGTTTTTGGAAAACCAATTGACCTCGCCAAACAGACGGTCTTCTTCGAATTTATTAAGCTTGGAAGCGGTTGCTGATCCCCAGTCGCAAAAAGCGCACTGAAACGGACATCCCCGGTTGGTTTCCCATAGTCCAATCCAGCTTTCTTCAGGATTATCTGCCACCAGCTTGTCGAACATGCCGTTCAGGAAAGGCGACGGTATTTCTGCCAAATCCTTGATACGCATCCCGTCTTTGTTGCGCTGATAGGTGCCGTTTGTGTCAATATAGCTTACGCCGTCCAAAGTGCTGAAATTCTGGTCGTCAAAATGGTCTAGTAGGGCGGCGAAATTGCGCTCGCCTTCATTATGAAGTGCGATGTCAATATAAGGATGATCTGTAAGGAACGCCTCTGCGTGATCGGGGACTTGTGGCCCACCAAAGACAATAAAAATATCTGGATTTTGTTCCTTTAGGCGTCTTGCGGCCTCGCACGATATATTGGCATTCCAAACATAAGTGGAAAAGCCAGCAATATCGACACCTTCTAATTGGTCTACAATCTGGTGAATAGGCTGGCGTTTATAGATTGGCTGTCGGAAAGATAGCCTTTCGCGCGTGTCGCAATGGGCCTCGGCATAGCTTTGTAAGCAGGCGATAGAATACGGCAAATAGTTCTGGCCCGAGAAGCTATTGTTGATCTGGACCAGACCAATTGTAATCTGTTTGCTCATATATCTTTAATCCGCCCGCATGTCATTGTAGGATTTATTAGGGATTGCCATGCAATATTTTTGCCAACTACGATATGGCCAGATGCATAAGGAGTCAACTAAGTTGAGGATTTCTTATAATAAAAACAAGGGGTTGATTGCTAAATGAGCAGAACAGTTGTTGTCGGGGCGGGTGCGGGTATTGGCAAATATATTGCCGAACGATTCGGGGCTATAGCGTTTGTGCGCGGGGACGTGTTGAGCAAACTTGAAGGTGTAGAGACCGTTATTTTTTGCGCTGCGAAGGCACGGTTTGAAACGGCGGCCTCTGATTTATATACGTCTCTTGAGGACAACTTATTTTTGTTAGAGCGTATATCCCGGTTGCCGCATCAGCGCTTTGTCTATTTCTCGACGGTTGATCTCTACCCAAACGATGATGGTGTACACTGTGAAACAGAGGATATCAAAATCGAGGCGCTGCAGGGCGGTTATCCAGCTTTTAAACTCATGGGTGAGGCCATTGTTCAGGCCAGATGTAAGCGGCCTTTGATCCTGCGTCCTACCTCGCTTTTTGGCAAAGGTATGCGCCCCAATAATATAGTGCGCCTCATCACCGAAGACACTAAGGGGCTATCTCTTGCGAAAGATGCCAACTTTAACTGTATCACCTATGAAATGGTGACAGACCTGATTGAAGCGGCCATTCACGAGGATGAAACGGGTATTATCAACTGTGCGGCCACGGGTCAGATAACGCTTGGCGAGGTGGCGGCTTTATGCGGCTACGAAGGGGCGTTTGGGCAATATAGCTATAGCGTCCGCCGAGTTGCCAATGAAAGGGCCTGCAAACTTGTCCCCAGCTTCAAACGGTCCAGCGCGGACATAGTTGGCGATCTCATAAAAAAGTGGCGAAAATAACCTGTTGAATATTTTGGCTAAATTAGAAATCTAGTGGCGCGGTGAAGGTCATTTCTTTTTCTTGCTTTGGGTGAAATAAACTGAGCGATAACGCATGCAACTGTAAGCGCTTGGCTGCGGCCTGAGACGCTTGGTTTCCATACAGTTTGTCTCCCAAAATGGGGTGGCCGAGCGTGGTTGCATGAACGCGCAATTGGTGAGACCGCCCTGTGACAGGGGTGAATTGAACACGCGTTACTTCGCCGTGTCCTTCCCGCGTTACTTCGCGCTCTAGGACTTCATAATGGGTTACGGCTTGTTTGCCAGTTTTATGATCAACTATTTGCTTGGGCCGGTTTGGCCAGTCGCAGATCAAGGGTAGATCAATTGTGCCGCTTTCATTTTCCAGACGACCATAAAGTCGGGCGATATAGGTTTTTTTGGTTTTGCGCCGTTCGAACTGTTTGCTGATATTCCGGTGGGTGTCTCGGTCCAGCGCAATGGCGATCACGCCAGAGGTTTCCATATCCAGCCTGTGAATAATGCGCGCAGTGGGAAAGGATTGTAATACCCGACTTTCAAGGCAGTCGCGGTGGTCGATATGTTTGCCGGGTACAGAGAGAATCCCGCTTTGCTTATTTAAGATCACTATATGATCGTCTTGAAACAGGATATCAAGATACGGCGTTGTTGGGGGATTATAGGATTTCAATATATGCATAAGGCTTATGGATTTCATGTAATTTTCCCGGCTTATATCATTGCGGGCGTGTTGGTGCACCTCAATTTTCTTGGTGCGCTATACCTTGAAAACAGGCATTTGATTGACTTATAGTTGTCCGCACGATAGGGAACCGCTTCGCTTCCTTGGCTTTATGCCAGAATAAAGATGAAATTATGAACAAATTTGCCGACCACGGCCTGCGCGCACCCATTCTTCGAGCGATCGAGGAGGGCGGCTATACAACTATGACCCCCATTCAGGCGCAAGCGATCCCGATCATCCTTAGCGGCAAGGATTTGATCGGCGTTGCGCAAACAGGCACGGGTAAAACGGCGGCCTTTTCGCTGCCGATCATCCAGATGCTGCTGAAGGGCGAAGGCAAGCGCAAGCCTAAAACTGTCCGGTCCTTGATATTGGCGCCAACGCGCGAACTTGCGATCCAGATCGGCGAAAATATTCGGGCTTATTCCAAATATCTGCATTTGCGGTCGGCACTGGTTTTCGGCGGCGCATCAGACAAGCCGCAGATCAAGGCCATGCAGGGCGGGGTGGATATTCTTATCGCTACGCCGGGGCGGCTGTTGGATTTGATGCAACAAGGCCATGTGCGGCTGGGCGAGGCCGAGTTTCTGGTGCTGGACGAAGCCGACCGTATGCTGGATATGGGCTTTATCCGCGATATTACCAAAATTGTTGCGGCCCTGCCCAAAGATCGCCAAACCGTATTATTTTCAGCAACCATGCCTAAAAGCGTGGCGAAATTTGCCGCTGATATCCTGCGCTCGCCCAAGCGCGTGGATGTCGCCCCCGCCGCCACCACGGCGGAAAAGGTTGACCAGCATGTGCTGATGGTGCCCAAAGAGCGCAAGCGTGAGCTGTTAGCCCATATGCTGAAAGACGAAGCCATCAAGCGGGTGATTGTATTTACGCGCACCAAACACGGCGCCAACAAGGTTGCCAAGCATCTGGACCAGTTGGGTATTACCGCAGGCGCGATCCACGGCAATAAATCGCAAAACGCCCGCCAGAAAGCGCTGAAAGAGTTTCGCGACGGCGATATAAGGGCGCTGGTGGCCACGGATGTGGCGGCGCGCGGTATTGATGTGGACGGCGTAACCCATGTGATTAATTACGAACTACCGAACGAGCCGGAAAGCTATGTGCACCGCATTGGGCGCACCGCGCGCGCGGGTGCAACCGGTATCAGCTACAGCTTTTGTGATCATGAAGAACGCAGCTATTTGCGCGATATTGAAAAAATCATCCGCCAGCAAGTGCAGGTGTTGGAAGACCATCCCTTCCACCGGGAGGGCTTGGAAATTCGCTACGGCGATGACGGCAAGGAAATCACCGGCCCGGCCCCGCGCAAACCCGCACCGAAGCGGCGTTCGAACAGCGGTAAGCACAAGCAAAACCGCCGCGTAAACCAGCCAAAATCCCACAGCGCCAAACCCGGCGGCAGCAACCAGCGCAAAGGCAAACCCAGCCGAAGACGCGCCAGACCCGCGAAGGGCTGAGGGGCAAGCCAGCTAGGCGCGTTTGAGGGGCGAAAGGCCCTAAAAGCGGAAATGCTCTCATAGGCTGTTCCTCCTGTTTGTATATACAATGTTGACACATTCGCCGTAAGCCTGTAGTATCTACACTGTATAAACATGTGTGGAGACCGCTATGAAAGCAGTGATTAAAAAATGGGGGAATAGTGCGGCTGTTAGGCTGCCGGCGGCGATCATGGAGGCGGCGCATCTTGCCCTAGAGCAAGAAATGGATGTTCGGGAAGAAAATGGTTTGATTATCATTGAACCGGTTTCCAGCACAGACATATCCCTTGCGGAACTGGTGGGGGGTATCACCCCGGAAAACAGCCATGACGAGGTTGATTTTGGGCCAGCTGTAGGCAGGGAAATTGATTGATGGGCGGCCTGTATGTGCCCGAAGCCGGGGATATTGTCTGGCTAGAATTTTCCCCGCAAGCGGGTCATGAGCAAGCCGGGCATCGGCCTGCGTTGGTATTGTCACCGGCGCTTTACAACAAAAAACGGGGCATGATGGTGTGTTGCCCGATGACAAGCCAGATTAAAGGCTACCCTTTTGAAGTTGTTGTAAACGCAAAAAGCGCGGTGTTATCTGATCAAGTAAAAAGTTTGGATTGGCGTGTTCGAAATGCTGATTTTAAAGGAAAAGTAAAACCCGCCGTGCTGGCCAAAGTGCTCGCCAGAATTAAAGTGCTTCTGGCCTTGAATTGAGGGTTTTGGGACGGCTTTTCCCCAAATCCCACAGCGTCAAACCCGAGAAGGGGTAGGGCTTTACGGTTGTCCTCAGTGGCGACTTTCTTTAACAGGGCGAGCTTTTCGGCTTTGGTTTTTGCGGCGGCAAAAGGTTTTATCTCGGCCACGGGCCTGCCGTGTTTGGTTAGCAAAACCTGTTCGCCGTCCATCGCGGCCTTGATCAAGCCTGAAAGCTTGCCTTTGGTTTCGTGAATTGCGATTTCCATACGGACCTCCTTAATTATGGTCCACCATATGGTCTATATTACCCTAAGCATTTCCGCCGGGTTCTAGCCCCTAAACGGCTCCGCCGTGCTCCAGCCACCGTGCGGCGTCGGGGGTTAGGGCTTTGCTTGCGGCGGCATCATATTGGGCTAGCTCAGTTTCGGTTAGCACACCGCGCCAGCGACCATTGGTGCCTTTGTTCATGAACCGATTGCCGCCGCCCTGCCAGATGTCGGCAGCTTCGGGCATGATGTTGGTGAAGTTTTTCTTCATCGAACCAAAGCTGATGCGGTCTAAAACGCCCGGCAACAGGCTTTCTTCAATCTGGATATTCAGGAAACCGGCGATGGCGCGGATGGCTTTCTCTGGGTCGGCCAACAGATCAGCAAAATGGACAAAATGGATATTATCCAGATGGCGGTAATCCCACCAGCTTTGCACATGGCTGAAGTGTGACCAGTAAGGGAAACCGTCGGCCTCCCAATCATACCAGCTGTGGCTGATCCAATCAGCATACAAGGCGTGAATATCGGCGTAATCATGGGGAAAATGCCGCCCCACCGCCTCGGCGATATCGCCGGTTGCGGCTTTTAGGTCATCACTATATCCGCTGTGGTGGTTCCACATCGACATGAAAACATCGCGCCCATCGCGGCCCACATAAATATATTTGGCGGTGTCGAAAAACGGGATGCCGTCTAGGGGCAGGTGGGTTTTGATAAAGCGGCGATTTGTCTGTGCCTCTAGCCCGGCAGCCACTTCATCCAAGGGCGGCAGGCCCATATCCAACCACGGCGCCATTACGCTTACGGGCGCAGGAAAATTGCCGTCTTGATAGAGCAAGTTGGCAACGATTGTCTGCATCCAAGTAGTGCCAGCTTTATAAGATGTGGTGATGATAATATCGTCTGGCCGGTGGTTATAAGCGCCCCACCGGGTGCCGTCGATAATCGGATGGCAATTATATTCGCGCGTTTTTTGTGGATGGTTTTGTATCATTTTGGTCCCCTCATAGGCCCGATGCAAGCATCGGCATTCTGAATGGAGCCCGTATAAATGTAAAGCGGGGTGTATTAGACACTCATGAAAACATCATATCGGGTGGATTTCCCAGTGATTTGGTGGGACGGTGCCTTTAGGCCGGGCATAGGGTTTGCCTTTTGCGGCCATTTTAAAACAACACGGTTGCTTGCTGTATTGAGCGCCACCTCCATCAAGGCTGCGGCATCTCTGTCTGTGCCAACAATATCTCGGATTAGGCGCATTTCCTTTTTCACCAAGCTGGACTTAGAGCGCGGAGGATGCATTGGGTCGATCAAGACCACTTCGGGATTGAGGCCAGCAAGCAAGTCTTTAGCATCTCCGTGCAGCAAGGTCATACGAGCGACAATATCGGCCAGGTCTCCGCCTTCCTTCTTAGCGCGCGTAAGGCCATCAGCCAGCAAACGGTGCATATGATCAGAGCGTTCAATAAGCGTAACATGCGCGCCAAGTGAAGCTAATAGAAATGCATCGCGCCCAAGGCCCGCGGTGGCATCAACTACAGTGGGCGTTTTACCTGCTTTCAATCCTACGGCTTTGGGCAAGGCTTGTCCGCGCCCACCGCCAAAGCGCCGCCGGTGGCCAACGGCTCCGCCAACAAAATCAACAATAAGATTTTCTGTTTCTTTGGGCATCATGGGTTTCTATTTGGTGAATGCGTGAAAATAGCGAACTTTTCAGTGAAACGCCCGCGCATGAAAACCAGATTTAACCACAAAAGACCTCTACTAAAAAGCCCCCACCGAAGTGGAGGCTTTTAAAGATGCCCAAGGGCAGGTTTTGGTATTGGTCAGTTGTTTTCAAGCGCGTCTTTGATCTTGCCCGCCAAATTCATGAAATGGATACCAGACATGGTGCCAGAATTTTTACGGCCTACACGGGTAAGCGTCTTTTGTAGATCGACCAAAGTCGCGCGACATAGCGCCTTGTAATCTTCACTGGCGTTTGCCGTGTCTCTATTGCGGCCTCGGCCTCGGCTTTCGACTTTCACCTTTTCTTTTGGTGGGGTAAGCCCCGCTATCAGAGTGTTTACCATTGAAGCCTGTAGAGTGCGGCGGTAAGCAGACACATCTGGCTTGCGGCTTTCTAATTCTTCGAAAACAGCAGATTTTACGTCTGAAAACAGCGCCACAGGATCGTAAGTTTCAAGGCCTGCAGCGCGGAATTTGAAGAGACGGTCTATTTTTGCGGAAGACAAAAGCGCGCCAAGCGGCCGCGTACCTATACGCGAAACGGTATCCATATAAAAATCATAGCCAACACGTTTCATCACCTCTTCATTGTTCCAAAAGGCGGGTAGTTTGAAAGCGTTTTCAGCGACAAATTTCATCGCAGCCTGCTGTTTTTTCATCGGATAAGAAATATAAACGCTGGTATCTTCGTGACCCTGTGCCAGTTCGTTTCGGTACACGGCTGAGCCAACATATTTGGTCACATGACCAATTTCACGGGAAAATTGGCTTGCTAGAGCTCGGTAGGCCACCTTCACTTCTTCGTAGGTCATACCGTCTTCATAGGTTGCGGCATCAACGACGTTGGCCATGATACGCTCGAGGTTTTTCATGCCCAGACGCGTGGCTTCAATCGCATCATTGCTGATGTCTTCTGTCTGAATGCGAGGATCATAACGCGCCCCAGCGGAATAGGCATCCCAACGAAAGGCTTTATTGGTCAACTGGCGATCAGCAATTTTATTGAGAAGGGACACTTCGTCCTCGGCACTTTGGTCGCCGGGGAATTCACGGTAGCCCCAATTGATCGCGAATTTATCGTATGGGCCGGCAACATAGTCGATCGGTGATACACCGTCTTCAGGCTGCATCACATAGTTGAAGCGGGCATAATCCATGATGGAAGACGCTACACCATTTTTTGCTACAAATTCCGGGTCGCGTAGTTGCTCAATTGTGTAGGCGTTGGAGCCAAGCATATTATGGTGCAGACCGATCGAATGGCCAACTTCGTGGGCAACCACAAAACGAACTAAATCAGACATAACATCATCTGGAAGCGGTAGCTTTTTTGCGCGAGGATCGGTGGCGCCAGCTTGGGCAAAATACCATTCTTCAACCAGTTTGATCACATTATGGTACATCCGCACGTCAGCTTCGATAATTTCGCCTGTGCGCGGGTCGGCCACATGTGGGCCATTCGCGTTCGGAATGGTGGACGGTACCCAGCGAACAACAGCGTATCGGGCGTCTTCAGGGTCCCAGTCTGGATCTTCTTCAATCGTTGGGGCCATTTTAGCAACTATGGCATTTTTAAAGCCGGCGGCTTCAAAGGCTGGTTGCCAAAACTCAATGCCTTCCCGCACGGCTTCGATGTAGCGCGTGGGTGTGCCGCGATCCACATACCAAGTGATAGGCTTTTTAGGCTCGCTAAGCTCTGCTGCGGGGTCTTTCTTTTCAAGACGCCAGCGTTTGATGAATTTTTTAGTTTCTACCTTATTTTTGGTGCCACTGAAATCCGTATAGTTGGCATTAAAAAAACCAACACGGTGATTATAATACCGCGGCTTCATTGGCTTGTCGGGTAGGGCTAGGATGGAATGACGAATTTCGGCGGTGACATTTTCCTTTTCTTTACCGTCTTTCCGGCTGAAGCGCGCAAGCACACGGGCCTCAATATTGCGCTCAAAGGCTTTTACATTTTTCACCAATGATGCTTTGGCATCCATTTTACCTTTTCTGAGGCCCTCAAGGCCCTTGACGCCCCCGATAAATATGGATGTTACATCAACAACAGGTGTTTTGTTTTCGCCAAACGTTACGATCGGTAATTTGGCAAGAACAGCCCCCAAATTAGAAGCATTCACGACAAAGGTTTCAGGCTCGCCCTCTTTCGAAATTACAGAATGGTCGCGCGCACGCAGCAGCAGATTATTACCAATGCGTTCAAAATAAACATACTGACGAGAGGAATCCGCGCTGATCATCCCCTTGTTGGTTTGAATTCCGGCAACTTTGACTTGCCAGACAAATTCCCGACCCAATTGGCTTTCTGGAATTTCAAAATAGACTTTTTCATCAACTTGATGAGTGGTAAAAACACCAACTTGGGTGATGGCTTTTTTGGTAATGACGTCAGCATATTTTTTGATTTTTGATTTTTTCTTCTTTGCCTTTTTCTCATCGCCACCTTTTTCTTCAGCGCTATTTTCTGGGTTATCTTGCGGCTTCGCGAGCGTATTTTCTCCAAAGAAAACATCCCCCTTGCTCAAGTCTGATGCAGAGGTGGCAACAGCAGCTAAGACCAATATACTTGTAGCGCAGATCAATTTGACCGGATAATTCATGCGATTCTCCATTAAGGCGATAAGCAATAGATTTTAAATTTCAAAAAATTAGTTTCAGTTATAACTGAATTAGGACATGCCGCTAGAATAATCGCGCGTATTATAACTTTGGATTAAATTCAAAAACTGCCCACCAATATGGCGGCAGAAAATAGCGCTTGAGGGACGGTTTTCTGTTCTGGTCGGCATATTGCCCGTCTCATTGCCGTCACGGTTTCAGGCTGAACGGTGATCAAACCTATTCGTCAGGCGATCACCAAAAAAAATCCCACCCCAAAGGGCAGGATTGTTTTTAAGTGGTGCCCGAGGGTAGATTTGAACTACCGACACGCGGATTTTCAATCCGCTGCTCTACCCCTGAGCTACTCGGGCACATCATCAATGGCAAGCGGGGTTTGCTTGCGATGCGAAGGGGTGTGTAGCCAATATTCGTAAGGCTGTCCAGACCCTATTGTCTTTATTTTAGCCTACCTAGCCATATTTGGCATACAAGGCTGTTTTGTCAGCTTGTTGTCCTTGTTATCGGCCATCATCGCAGCCATCCCCATCCTCTGGCATCTCACTGTCACCGGGTAATTGATAGCTTTCGTTAAACCAGTTTCCTAAGTCTAAGTCCGCGCAGCGCTTGCAGCAAAAGGGCCGGAAGTCTTGCACGGTATCTTTGCCGCACTGTGGGCATTTGCTGGTTTTCATCTTTCGTTCCTGTGTGTCGGGGTCGTTCGGGTGCATTTTGATTCTATGATCGAATGAAGGTATCCGTTTTGCTGGCCACCTCAAGAAGCAGCGCGCGCCCGGTACGGCTCTTTAAATCTGCGGTTAAGGCACTATGGTTTGAAAGCCAGTCCAACAATTTTTGCGAGCCAGTTATCACCAAAGTGCCAACTTGATTGCTCTGGCCCTCACGTACAGCCCGGCCTAATAAAGCAAAAGCCAAAGCGGCAATGCGAGAGACAGGCGCGCGTGCTTGCAGCATACGGTCCCTAAGCGACAAGCCGCTGCGTTTGCGTGTAAATTCAACCAGCCCAAACGCCGAGAGGCCCGTATGCTGTACCGGCACTATATCACCAGAGAAAGTACGTTCGATCAGTCGCATGAGGTCTCGTGTGCTGCCTTTGCCCGACATAGTGATATAATCCACCACAATGATACCGCCGATATCTTGAAACCTAAGATGATACGCCAGCGCCAATGTGGCTTCCATATTCACAACCAGCTTGGCCTCGCCTGCGGACATGCCTTTTAGCGCCCCGCCCATATTTACGTCCACAGCCGTTAAGGCCGGCGTGGGGGTTATCGATATCCACCCCCCAGAAGGCAATATAATGCGGTCTCTAAGGGCTTCGTCGATAGCTTCATTGACACCAAGTGCCTCAAAGGCGCTGTCTGAGCCACTATAGGGCTTCAATCGGGCATGGAGGTCAGGCCAATGTTGGCCTGCAAGTGTTTTGACCGCTGCGAAATCGCTGCCCCCTTCGGTATATATCACAGTGTCGCCATCAGGGGCGGCTAACAAGGCCTTCTCGGCGGGTGTCCAGGCATGGACCAAGCGGGGTTTATCAATTGGGGCTGTTAGGGCCGCCATAAGACGTGTTGCTTCGGCCGTTATGGCCTCCATAGGGACCAAGCCTGCGCGTGACCGGATGATCAATGCGCAGTTTTGAACCAGTGGCGCGATTAGGGCTTTTAAATCTTTGGTGCGCCGCGCGGTCAGGTCCTTTGAGAAATTGAGCCGAGCAGCCCCTGTTTCCGCCACTAGATAGCGTCCTGTGAGCCGAGGTCGCGGAGTAACAGGTAAGGCTTTGCCTTCAAGCGCAGAGGGCTCAGACAGAACCTGTACGCGTATCATTTGGCCTTCGGACAGGCACGCGCCAATAGATTTGGCTTGGCCCTTAACAAGCAAGCGCGCCCTGCGAAAATTCATCACGCCTGTGCGCCCTGTCCCTAGATCGAGGAACGCCATATCAAGAGCCGTATCAACTTTGGTGACACGCGCATCAAAAATAGCGTCTAAGGGGCTGAAAGCCACATCATCGTGGAACCTAAGGTCTGTGGGCAGTTCGTCCTCGCCGATATCTGCGCTGCGCCACTGCCCGATGCCGGGTTCTATGATTGTTGCAGGGAAATCCATCAGGCTGTATTCGATTTCAGGTGATTCTCAAACCAACCCGCCACCTCGAACAGTGGCAGGCCCACCACGTTTGAGTATGATCCAGAAATAAAGCGGATGAAAATCGCCCCCAGCCCTTGAATGGCATAACCGCCCGCTTTGCCACGCCATTCATCAGATGCGATATAGTGGTCGATATCGGTGGGGGACAAACGCTTGAAGGCGACAGTTGTGGAGACAGACTTGGTGTGTTGCTTGCCCTCAGCCGTAATTATCGAAATTCCGGAAATCACTCGGTGCCGTCGTCCAGAAAGCATCTTCAGGCATGCGCGCGCAGTTTTTTCGTCTTCGGCTTTTGGAAGGATGCGCTTTCCGCAGGCCACCACTGTGTCGGCGGCTAATATAAGCTGGCCAGAATGCATTTGCGCGACCTTGGCCGCTTTTTCAGTGGCTAAACGCTCAGCATGGGGTTTGGGCAGCTCATTCTCAAATGGGTTTTCATCTATGTCAGCAGGTATAATCTGCGTTGGTGTTAGGCCAATTTGTGCCAAAAGTTCTTGGCGTCTTGGGGACGCAGACGCAAGGATGAAACCCGGCGCGCCCAATTGGTCAGCGGCTTGGGATGCGGACACATTAGAAGCGGAGGTGGTCATGGGGCCACCATGCGATCTATTTGAAGCGGTATGTGATACGGCCTTTTGACAGGTCGTAAGGCGTGAGCTCTACCAATACTTCGTCACCAGCCAGCACGCGGATACGGTTTTTACGCATCTTGCCCGCCGTATGGCCGAGGATTTCATGGTCGTTTTCAAGTTTCACGCGGAACATGGCGTTCGGCAGCAGTTCAGTGACTGTGCCGCGCATTTCCAATACTTCTTCTTTAGCCATTATGGCTCCTTGTTTAGGGTCCCCGAAGGGCATCAATAGTTCAATTGCGCCCCTTCATGCCGCCCCTCTCACAGAAATGCAACTTTTTTGCGGGGTCTTTACCCATAAAAGATACCGATTTATAGAGAAAGATGTGCTGAGAACACGATTTTTAGGATGAAATCAGGAGTTTAGCGCCAAACGGTCGGCGATACGAACTTCCAAATGGTCGCGTACCAGACGGTAGCTGTCCATCACCTGAGTCCGGTTGCCTTCGCTGTCGCTTGGGTCTGGAGTGACCCAAAATTCCATTTTAGTATTCGGGTATAATTTGGCCACATGATCACGGCTTTCTTGTGTAAGGGCAATCACCAGATCAAATTGGCTGATATCCAGATCTTGCAGAGTTTGCGCGCTATGATCAGAGATATCAATATCGTTTTCAGCCATCGCTGCGACCGAAAAAGGATCGAGGGCCCCCGCGATTAGTCCCGCAGATGAAATGAAAATCCGGCGTTTGCAATGGCGCTCAGCCAAAGCTTTGGCCATTGGGCTACGAACTGCATTCTGATTGCACAAAAACAGCACACTTTTCGGGAGCGAAGGCATCAGCGTGGTCCCCTTCCGTCTTTCAGGTGCAAGACGCAGATCAGGGTAAATAAACGCCGGGCGGTTTGTGTATCCACCCGAATTTTTCCGTCTAGGCGCTCAGCTAGCAGGTCGCTGCCTTCATTGTGAAGTCCGCGCCGCCCCATATCAATGGCTTCAATCTGGCTTGGGCTGGCAGTTTTAATGGCCTCATAATAGCTGTCACATATGGCAAAATAATCTCGGATAATGCGGCGAAAGGGGGTGACGGCTAATCGGAAGCTCATCAAGGGGCTATCGTCGGCGGCTTTGACCTCAAAAGCGAGGCGCCCATCGATGGTGCCAAGGTGCAACTTATAAGGGCCGGGGTAACGTTCGTCGGCAGATTTTAATAGCTCAAAGCTGTTTTCTTCCAACAGGTCAAAAATAGCGATGCGGCGCTCATGCTCAACATCGGCGCTCCAGCGCACCAACATACTGTCGTCAAGCGTGACATCTATGAGCTTCTTCATGGGGTCATGTCTGCCCGTGGTTCAAGCGAATAGCAACTGAAAGTGCGTGCGCGCCAAGGCCTTCTTGTTCGGCCAGCCGAACGGCAGCAGGCCCGATCGCGCGTAGACTTTCCTCTGTGCAGCCCACATGGGTGGTGCGTTTCATGAAATCAAGCACGCCAAGCCCACTGGAAAAGCGCGCCGTATGAACGGTTGGTAGCACATGGTTTGGACCGGCAACATAGTCCCCTATGGCCTCTGGTGTGTGACGCCCTAGAAAGATAGCTCCGGCATTGCGAATTTTATGGTGCAACTCAGTTGGGTTATCAAGTGCAAGCTCTAGGTGCTCTGGGGCGATGCGGTTAATAAGCGGCACTGCCGCCTTGAAGTTTTCGACAAGAATGACGGCGCCGTATTTGGACCAGCTTTCTAGGGCAATATCTTTGCGCGCCAGTGTCGGCAAGTGATCTTCAACCGCTTGGATGACCCTCTCGGCATATTCGGCGTCATCAGTGATCAAGATGCTTTGTGCAACTGTGTCATGCTCGGCTTGGGACAAAAGGTCTGCGGCGATCCAGCGTGGATCATTCTTATTGTCTGCGACCACCAATATCTCGCTTGGTCCGGCTATGCTGTCAATTCCAACCTTGCCAAATACTTGTCGTTTAGCTTCGGCCACATAAGCGTTTCCGGGCCCAACGATTTTATCAACGGGGGAGATTGTGTCCGTTCCGTATGCAAGGGCTGCCACCGCTTGCGCGCCGCCGATACGGTATATCTCGGTGATGCCTGCAAGGTTTGCAGCCGCCAGCACCAAGGGGTTGAGCTTATCATCTGGTGTAGGCACAACCATCACCACGCGGTCAACACCCGCCACAATAGCCGGGATGGCATTCATTAATACCGAGGATGGGTAGCTTGCTGTACCGCCCGGTACATAAAGGCCAGCCGCTTCAACCGCTGTCCATGTTTGGCCCAGTCGCACACCAATATCATCCACATAATCCAGATCTTCAGGCAATTGTTTCTCGTGAAACATGCGAATGCGGTCAGCCGCGACAGTAAGAGCTTTCATAGTTTCATGGTCGATTTCAGCGCAAGCGGCGTCTATCTCTGAAGCTGTGACTGCCAAACCGCGCCCTGCAACATCAAAACGATCAAATTTCTGGGTCAGCTCTATTAGTGCCTGATCCCCGCGTTCAGCCACATCCTTGAGGATTGCCTGCACTGCGGCGGCCACATCCGAAGATGTCTCGCGTTTGGTGTTTAACAGACTTTTGAAACTGGTTTCAAAATCTCTGTGAGTTGCGTTAAGCTGTAGTACCATCGCTAATCGCCTCTCTGAAACGGTCAATCCAATAGCTTACTTCGCTTGGGCGGGTTTTAAAGGCTGGTCGATTGACCACCAAACGCGAGGTGATATGCGTTAGAACCTCAACTTCTTTGAGCTGGTTGGCTTTCAAGGTTCCGCCCGTGGATACCAGATCAACGATACGCCTCGACAGCCCAAGCTTGGGGGCAAGCTCCATTGCACCGTTCAGCTTGATACATTCAGCCTGTACACCGCGCTGGGCATAATAATCACGTGTCATATTTGGATATTTGGTCGCCACACGAATGTGCGACCATTCACGAGGATCAGCGCTATCTTCGCTTTCTGGCATAGCTAAGGACAGACGGCAGTGCCCAATATCCAAATCAAGCGGTGAATATAGGTCACTATAGCCAAATTCTTGCAAAACGTCATTGCCGACCACCCCTAAATGTGCTGCCCCGCAGGCGACAAAGGTGGCGGCATCAAAAGCCCGCACGCGGATGATGGTCAAGTTTTGGATGTTGGTATCAAATTCCAGCTTGCGGGATTTTGGATCGTCAAAATCATCCTCAGGTATGATGCCTGCCTTGTTAACGAGCGGCATAACCTCTTTAAGGATACGCCCCTTTGGTAAGGCCAATACCAGTTTTTCGCTCAGTTCCATTGTTATGGGTCCTGTTTTTGAAAGCATAGGTCTTTATTGGAAACCGGCATCGTCCAGATCATGGCGAGGGCGCGCAATCGCATCCCAGCTTTCGCCTATATCGGTGACAAGGCCGTCGATTGTCTCAGCGCTCAGGTGGATAGCAGGCCCCCCTGCAAACATGAGGCGAAAGGTTACGCCGCTGTCGTGCTCTTGCGCTTGTATGTCCAGCAATTCCAGTACAGTATCGCTGTCTTTAAGATCGATCTGGTGCAGTTTGGCGCTGGTAATACCGTTCAGATGAAACGCCGTCCTTATACGGGTGCCTTTAGGGCGACGGAACCAACCTTTTTTCTCCCAGCGAAAGCGATTGCCAACAAAGGCAAATTTTTGCTCATGGGGTAGCCAGGCCATATCGCCAATGCGCACAGTCATATCTTGTAGCGTTGCAGCGATGATTTGCAGGTCTTTTTCAGACTGGGCGATTAATTTCAAAGGGTCGCTCATAAAGGCAGGTCCGCTTACAAATTCGGTAAAAACTTAGCAGTGACGCGCATAATTGCGAATCACACTTTCCTCGGCAATGTAAGGCTATGAAGGCAGACGTTCAACCGCCGCGCCCACTTGGCGCAATTTTTCTTCCAGATGTTCGTAACCCCGGTCAAGATGATAGAGCCGGTTAATGGTGGTTTCACCAGAAGCCACCAGCCCTGCCAATGCAAGCCCCATGCTGGCGCGCAGGTCAGTTGCCATGACCTCAGCACCGACAAGGTCTTTAACGCCGCGAATGGTAGCACTTGCACCGTTGATCGCAATATCCGCCCCCATGCGGCTCAGTTCAGGCACATGCATAAAGCGGTTTTCAAAGATTGCTTCGGTGATTACACTGGCCCCATCAGCGATGGCGGCCAGCGCCATAAATTGCGCTTGCATATCGGTTGGGAAACCAGGGAAAGGGTGCGTTACAATATTGAAGCCGTGGATTTCGCCGCTTGAGCGTACACGCACGCCTGTAGCCTCCACCTCGACAATGCCGCCAGCCTCGACCAAAGTATCAAGGGCGGCTTGCATATCGTGGGCGCGCGCGCCTTTTAGGAAAACATCGCCGCCTGTCATCAAGGCTGCCACCGCGTATGAGCCAGCCTCAATCCGGTCTGGCATTACCTCGTGACTGGTACCCTTTAAGTTTGCTACGCCCTCAATCGTTATGGTTTCGCTGCCGGCTCCGGATATTTTAGCGCCCATAGCATTAAGGCATTTTGCGAGATCGGCAATTTCAGGCTCACGCGCGGCATTTTCAATGGTGGTCTTACCCTTGGCAAGGGCAGCAGCCATCAGGATATTTTCGGTCGCTCCAACTGAGACAAACGGAAAGCGTACAGTGCCACCCGATAAACCATTGGGCGCGGATGCGCGGACATAGCCGTGCTCTAATTCAATGGTGGCGCCAATGGCTTCTAGCGCTTTTAGGTGTAGATCAATTGGTCGATTGCCGATAGCACAGCCGCCGGGTAGGGAAACTGTGGCTTCTCCCATGCGGGCAACCAAAGCGCCAAGCACAAGGATTGATGCCCGCATTTTCCTGACCATATCATAGGGGGCAACCGTATCATGGATGTCGTGTCCATCGAAGGTTAGGCTACGGCCTTGCAGGTTTTTGCGCCGACCGCCAGCAATGGTAACAGTAACGCCCAAATGATTAAGAAGGTCTGATAGCGTAGTGATATCCGCAAGGCGCGGCAGATTTGTTAAGGTAACAGGCTCGCTGGTTAACAAGCATGTACACATCAGTGGCAGCGCTGCATTTTTAGCGCCACTGATCGGGATCGTACCCGAAAGGGCCTTTCCGCCCTGAATGACAAGTTTTTCCATTGCGTCGCTGCCTTGCTATTGTTTGATCATCTGGAGGACCATGCCCTGCAATAGCGGCACCATGAAGGCAAAGTAAAGCCCTGAGTGTGGCAGCTTGCCTGAAATTTTTTGGTTTTTGCTTAAAGTTTTGGCAAAGTTACGCCGCGCTGACCCATATATTTACCGCCTCGGTCGCTGTAGGTGGTTTCGCAAGGCTCATTTCCTTGCAAGAACAGAAATTGGCACGCGCCTTCGTTGGCGTAAATTTTGGCGGGTAGCGGGGTGGTGTTGGAAAACTCCAGCGTCACATGGCCTTCCCAGCCGGGTTCAAGCGGGGTGACATTGACGATAATTCCACAGCGCGCATAGGTGGATTTCCCAAGGCAAATCACCAGAACATCTTTGGGAACGCGGAAATATTCGACGGTACGGGCCAATACAAAACTGTTAGGCGGGATCACACAAACATCTGTGTCACGATCAATGAAGCTATCGGTTGAGAAGTTTTTTGGATCCACAACGGCGCTATTGACATTGGTGAAGATTTTGAATTCGGGCGACACACGAGCGTCATAGCCATAAGATGACAGGCCATACGAAATATTATCCCCGCGCACTTGGCCATCAATGAAGGGTTCGATCATTCCGTGATCCTGTGACATTTCCCGGATCCATTTATCTGACATGATCGACATGATGTTTCTCCTTGAGAGCGTATAATATACGCGTTTGCAGGCATGACATAGAGCAAGCTACTAAGGGGCCTTTAGGCGTTTGTAAGAGATATATCCATGTCGCACAAGCGGGAATTTGGCGAGGAATTAAAAGGCGAAATGCTGACAAAATGGTCAGGAATTCAGTGGTTTAGTTGGATCCGCGCCTTTAGGTTATATTGGCTTTTTTGCGCGCACGCACTTGTTCTTTGCGGCGCTTTAAATTGGCCCGCAGAGCCTCTGAAAGTTGGGCTTGCTTGGCCTCTGATTTCAGCTTATGAGCGCGCTGTTCGGCACGTTCTGTATCGCTTTGGAGGGATTGTGGTTTTTTATTCTTCGGCTCTGTCATAGCGCCCAGCATTAGCGAATTATTTGAAAACTTCAAGGATAAAGGCATCAAAAACAGCCAAAATGGACGCGAGGTAGAAACGAGGCAGAAACGGAAAAATATCCAAAACTTCTATTCTTGAGCCAGCTTTTTCTTGCATCCATCTCAGCCCTGTGGCAAGAGGCGCTCCGGGCGTGGTTTCAAGCAAAGCCCTAGGCCCACGGGCCGCTGTAGCTCAGTGGTAGAGCGCACCATTGGTAATGGTGAGGCCGGGAGTTCAATTCTCCCCAGCGGCACCACCCACCTAGTATTATCAGGCACTTAACCCCTATATGGCGTAAATTTGGCGTAGTGCGTTGGGTCACTATGCTCTTGTCCGTGAAACATTCAAGTCATATTGAGCGATGGACGCGATACTTTTTGTACCACGTCCAACAAAAAAGACTCCATGGTTGCTACTTCTTCTGGTGGCGTTTGACATAAGCCTTTACCTCATCCTGATACCAGAGCGGTCCAAGTTTGCCCGCACTGGTCGGAATGCGCACTGCGTCTGGGAAGTCAGGCTTGCAGGCCACACGCTGCTGAATGGTGATCTTGGACCGGCTAAGATAGGCGGCGATATCTGCAAGCGACCAGAGCCGTTTTGGCACTTTGGTCGTTCGAAGTTCTTCAAGGATGGAGATGAGAAGCTCCTCCACCCGTGGTTGGGGCCATCGCTTATCCATTCTCTGCCTCCTTTGTTGATACATGTCGGAACTGTTCCGCACAGTTGGAGATGATTAGTTCACGAGCCAGTTTAGTGACCTTATGCGCAGTGGTGTAATTGACCGGAACCTCTTCAATCGCAAACGCATTGAAAATATCCCGTACCTCGGGCGTAGCATTAAGGGACAGAATGAACTTCCCTTTGATGCCTTCAAGCTGCGCAGCCATCTTGGCGAAGTCTTCCCGACTGAACAGTTCGCGGCCATAATAGTCTTCGACGCCATAGTATGGCGGGTCGAGATAGAAGAGGGTCGTGTTGCGGTCATAGCGGCGAATGAAGTCGTCATACGGCAGCTTCTCGATGGATACGCCAGTTAATCTCTCATGCAAGTCCTCCAGCATTGGGCCAAGTTTGGTCACATCGAACCTTCCAGGATTCCTGACATCAATACCGAAGGACCGATTTTTGATGATACCGCCGAAGCTGATCCGTTGCAGGTATAGAAAGCGGGCAGCACGTTCGAGGTCAGTAAGTGCGCAGGGATCAGTAGCGCGCAGACGTTCAAATTCCTGTCGCGTGGTGAGTTGGAATTTCAGCATTTCCATGAAG